>NZ_JAQGKL010000062.1 GCF_028290105.1 Methylobacterium sp. | reverse complement strand
TTCGGCGACCCGATCCGCCTGATGGTCGATTTCGACGACGGCACCGAGATCGTCGCGGCCGTGCCCTACCAGCCGGGCGCGAAGCTGCTCGTGGCGGCCTCCGACGGACGCGGCTTCCTGGCGCCCGCCGACGCCCTCGTCGCCAACACCCGCAAGGGCAAGGGCGTCATGGGCCTCGACGAGCCGGCCACCGCGATCCTGCTGGTGCCGGCGGCCGGGGACCACGTCGCCGTGTGCAGCGCCGACCGGCTGATGCTGGTCTTCCCCGTGTCCGAACTGCCCGAGATGGTGCGCGGCAAGGGCGTGCGCCTGCAGCGCTGCCGCCAGACGTCCCTGACGGATGCCTGCGTCTTCACCCTGGCGGAGGGCCTGCCCTGGCGCGAGACCGGCGGCGAGGCGCGCCTCGCCAATGCCGGCATCCTGGAAAAGTGGATGGGCCACCGCTCCGACGCCGGCAGCCTGATGACGCGGAGTTTCCCGAAGTTCGAGCGTTTCGGGAAGTAGGCGCAGGCGCAAACGACAATGCCCGCCGAAGCGGGCATCGTGGTGGATCGACCGTCGCGCGCCGCGCTGGCGCGCGGCGTCGGGAACCTCAGCGGCGGCGGAACTGGCCGCGCATCGGCGGGCGCGGTCCGGACGAGCGCTCGTCCTTGTGCCGGAACACGAGGCGACCCTTCTCCAGATCGTAGGGCGACATCTCGACGGTGACGCGGTCGCCAGCCAGGGTCTTGATGCGGTTCTTCTTCATCTTGCCGGCCGTATAGGCCACGATCTCGTGGCCCTGGTCGAGCTGTACGCGGTAGCGCGCGTCCGGCAGGATCTCGATCACGAGACCGTCGAACTGCATCAACTCTTCTTTCGCCATCCACACTCTCCAGCCGGACGGCCTGAAAAGGGGCGACCCGGGACACAAAACGAAGCCGTTCGGCAAAACGCGGCGGGCGGCGGGTCCGATCCCATCGGATGCGCAACACCGGCGAGCGTCGCCTCGACATAATGTTCATGCCCGCCGGACGCAAGCATTTCCCGGGATGGACGGACGACGAGCCCGGGACAAGCGCTGCGAAGTTCTGGTCCACACAGGTTTCCGTCGCATCCGGACGGCGTCATCGCTTCGCCGCACCTCTGCGATCAAGGCGCGACGTCGTTGCCCGCATAATCGAGCCGCCCGTCCGGGGTCCGCTTCCAGACCTGCAGCAGGATGGCGGGGCGGCGCGGATCGGGTTTGAGGTCGCCCTTCGCGTCGAAGGCGAGGTCGCCGAGCAGCGCGCGGACCGGACGGCCCTGATGCAGGAAGCCCGCGACCGCCTTGCCGTCCGCCGATCTGGCGCCCTCGACGCCCTGGCGCAGGACCTCCACCGCCGCATAGGCCTGGGCGGCCACCGAATCGGCCTCCGGCGTACGGGGTAACTTCGCGCCCTTCGCCTCGGGCAGCCGGCGCGGCTCGGGCGACAGGGTCATCACGGTGCCCTCCGCCGCAAGGCCCGCCGCCTGCGGAAAGGCCGGGTCGAGGAGTCCGTCGCTGCCGACCAGCGGCACGCTCATCCCCGCCTCCCGCAGGCCGCGCAGGAGCACCGCCGCCTCGGGGGCGAGCCCGCCGAAATAGACGACGTCGACCCGCGCCCGCTTCAGCCGGAGCGCGAGCGCCGAAGCATCGCGCTCGCCCCGCGCCAGGGTCTCGAAGGCGGCCTCCGTCTGCCCCTTCGCCTTCAGGGCTCGAGCGACATCCTCCGCGAGGCCGCGCCCGAACGGGCTCTTGTCGTGCACGAGGCCGATGCGCTGTCCGGCATGCCGGTCGGCGAGGTAGGCGCCGGCCCGCGCGCCCTGCTCGAAATCGCTCGGAACCGCGCGAAAGACGTTCCAGAGGCCCTTGCCCGTCAGGCCCGCGAAGCCGCTCGCCGGCAAGACCGAGACGATGCCCGCCTCCTCGTAGGCCGGCAGCACGAGGCCCGCCACGGCGGCGTTGAAAGGGCCGACCACGAGCCCGACGCGCTCGGCCGCGAAGCGCTTGGCCACCGCCAGCCCCTGCTTGCCGTCGCCGGCATCGTCCGCCACCACGAGGACGAGGCGCTGGCCGTTGACCCCGCCCGCCCGGTTCAGATCGGCCACCGCCTGCTCGGCCCCGAAGCGCAGGCCCTGGCCGAAGGCCGCATCCGGTCCGGTGAGCGGCGCCGAGAGCCCGATCCGCACCTGTGCCTCGGCGGCGCCGGCGCTGAGCCAGGCGGCGAGGACGAGGGCCGAACCGCGGAGAGCAGTCGTCATAGTGATTCCAGCGAGCCTCGGGCGGGGGCGCCCAGGATAGGGCCAGCCGGTCGGTGCGGGAAGTCACGCCCTGGCGCCGCCATGGGCGATGCCGCATTGTCCCGGATGCGCGGGCGCTTACCTCCTTGTCGGAGGCAGGCACCTGCAAGGTCGCGGGCCGTCAGGCGCATCCGGAGGTCGTTCGACCCATGCTTTCAACCGACAACGATATCCTCGCCGCCGCCGAGACCTGGCGGCGTGAGGGGCGCGGCGTCGCCCTCGCCACCGTCATCGAGACCTGGGGCTCGGCGCCTCGGCCCGTGGGGAGCCACCTCGTGGTGGATGGCGAAGGCAATTTCCTCGGTTCGGTCTCGGGCGGCTGCGTCGAGGGCGCCGTGATCACGGAAGGCGTCGAGGCGATCGCCGACGGGCATCCGCGCGTGATCGAGTTCGGCGTCGCCGACGAGACCGCGTGGCGGGTCGGCCTGTCCTGCGGCGGGCGGATCCGCGTCTTCGTCGAGCCCGTGACCTGAGGCGCCGGCATGCAGATCGAGACCCTGGCGATCCTCAATGCCGAGCGCGCCGCGCGCCGCGCCGCGATCCTGGTGACCGACCTCGACGGCGGCGCCCAGCGCGTCGTGCGCGAGGCCGAGATCGCTGCCGATCCTTTAAGCGACTTGCTCGCCCGTCACCTCGCCTCGGGCAAGAGCGGCCTCGTCAGCGCCGAGGGCCGTTCCCTCTTCCTCACCGTGCAGGCTCCGCCGATACGCCTCGTGGTGATCGGCGCCGTTCATATCAGCCAGGCCCTTTGCCCGATGGCGCTCGCCCTCGACCTCTCGGTCAGCGTCATCGATCCGCGCACCGCGTTCGCCACGCCGGAGCGCTTCCCCGGCATCGATCTGGTGGCGCAGTGGCCGGACGACGCGTTCGCGGGGGCGGTGGCGCCCCTCGACCGCTACTGCGCGGTGGCGGCCCTGACCCATGACCCGAAGATCGACGATCCCGCCCTGGTCGCCGCGCTGAAGGCGGAGTGCTTCTATGTCGGCGCCCTCGGCTCGCGCAAAACCCACGCGGCCCGCGTCGCGCGGCTGACGGAATCCGGCTTCTCCGAATCCGAGATCGGCCGGATCGCCGCGCCGATCGGCCTGAACATCGGCGCGGTCAGCCCGGCCGAGATCGCGGTCTCGATCCTCGGTCAGATCGTCGCCGCGCTGCGCGCGCCCCGCGCCGGGGTCGGCCCGTGAAGTTCGGCGCCGTGCCGACCCGGGACGCCGCCGGCCTCATCGCCGCGCACACCGTGCGGGCGCATGACGTGATCCTGAAGAAGGGACGGGTGATCCTCGCGGAGGATGCCCTGCGCCTCGACGCGGCGGGACTGTCCGAGCTCGTCGCCGTCACCCTCGAGCCCGGTGATGTCTCGGAAGATGCGGCGGCCGAACGCCTCGCCGCGCATCTCGCCGGCCCCCATCTCAGCCGCGAGCCACCCTTCACGGGGCGCTGCAATCTCCACGCGGCAACGGCCGGACTCCTGCGGATCGACCGCGCGGCCATCGACGCGGTCAACGGCGTCGACGAGGCGATCACGGTGGCGACCCTTGCTCCCTACAAGCCGGTGGTGGCCGGCGAGATGGTCGCCACGGTCAAGATCATTCCCTACGCGGTCTCGGGCGAGGCCCTGGCGCGGGCCTGCCGCGCCGCGCCGGAACCGGCTCTCACCGTCGCGCCCTACCGCCTGACCCGGGTCGGGGTCGTCTCGACGCTGCTGCCGGGCCTCAAGCCCGCGACCATCGACAAGACCTTGGCCAACCTGCGCCATCGCCTCGCGCCGACGGGCGCGGAACTCGTCACCGATGCCCGCGTGGCCCATCGCGCCGGGGACGTCGCGGCGGCGATCCGCGCCGCGGTGAACGAGGACCGCGCCGAACTCGTGGTGGTGTTCGGTGCCTCGGCCATCGCCGACCGGCGCGACGTGATCCCCACCGCGATCGAGGCGGCCGGCGGGCAGGTCGAGCATCTCGGCATGCCGGTCGATCCGGGCAATCTCCTGCTCGTCGGGTCGGTCGCGGACGTGCCCGTGATCGGCGCGCCGGGCTGCGCGCGATCCCCGAAGGAGAACGGGTTCGACTGGGTCCTGCACCGCCTCCTCGCGGGGCTCTGCGTGACCCGCACCGACATCGTCGCCTTGGGCGTCGGTGGGCTCCTGATGGAGATCGTCTCGCGGCCCCAGCCCCGCTCCGGCGGGCATCCGGCCGACGACGATGCCTGAATTCGGTCTCGTCCTCCTCGCGGCGGGGCGCGGCAGCCGGTTCGGCGAAGCCCCGAAGTTGTTGCAGCCCTGGAAGGGCAAGCCCCTCGTGCGCCATGCGGCGGAGGCCGCCCTCGGCGCGCGCCTCGGGCCGGTGGTGGCGGTACTCGGTGCCCATGCCGATGCGGTCGGGACCGCCCTCAAAGATCTCGACCTCGTGCGTGTCACGAACCCGTCCTACGCGATGGGCCTCTCGACCTCGCTGCTGGCCGGACTCGCGGCCCTGCCGGATCGGGTGCCGGGCGTCCTCGTGCTCCTCGGCGACATGCCCCGCGTGACCCCGGGGCACCTCACCGGTCTCGCCGACGCCTTCCGCTTGGTGGACCCGGCCCCATCGGCGGTCGTTCCGGTCCATGGCGGCCAGCGCGGCAATCCCGTCCTCCTCAACCGCGCGCTGCTCGCGCAGAGCCTCGCGGGCCTCAGCGGCGACCAGGGCGCCGGACGCCTCCTCGCCGGCCGCGGCGATGTGCTCGAAATCCCCATGGATGCCGGTGTGACGCTGGATGTCGACACGCCGGCCGGCCTGTTCGCGCTGGGATGAGCCTCAGTCTCCCGGTGCGGCCTTCGACGCGCCGCGCTTGGATTCCGCCCGGCACCGGTCGGAGCAGTACCGGACCTCGTCCCAGACACGCTCCCACTTCTTGCGCCAGGCGAACGGCTTGCCGCACTGGGCGCAGATCTTGGTCGGCAGGTCGGCCTTCTTGCGCATCCGCGCCATGATGGGAGCATCCATACTGCGTGCGCCAGCACGAACGATCCGGGCTGGCGCTTCGATCCGACCCTACCGCCCCAGATGCCCGATCTCCGTCGCGGGCACCGGGCTCCAGCGGTTGAGCTGGATGTAGCCGTCCCGGGCCGCGATGACGATGTGGCGGCGGTAGCGGTGCACGATGGTGCCGGGCGAGTGCCGGTGCGCCTCGCGCCAGCCTTCCGCCTGCGCGACGAAGACCCGGGTCTCGCCCACCCGCGCCAGCGTCTCGATGGTGCCGAAGGCCCGGACCCGGCGCAGGATGGCCTCGACCTCGGAGCGGAAATCGAGGGTGCGATCCGCATCCGTCACCCGGGGCCAGTAGGAGCCTGCGCCCTGCGGCGTCGCCGCCTTCCACAGCGCCGGCAGCGTGCGCGCGATCGGGCCCGCACTGAGGCGGCGCGCGGCCATCTGGCACTTGGCCAGCAGGGTCTCGTGCGTCTCGAGGGGCGAGAGCGGGAAGCGCTCCTGGGCCAGGATGTCGCCGGTGTCGAACCCCTCCTCGGCCAGGACGTGGGCGGTGACCCCCCATTCGGCCTCTGCGTCGCTGATCGCCTTGAAGAGCGGGTAGGGGCCCCGTCCCATGGGCAGGGGCGAGGGGTGGAAATTGACGCCGTAGGCCGCCCTCCCGCGCCAGCCCCGCACGAGCCAGGGATAGCCAGCCACGACCAGGGCCCAATCCGTGCCGTGGGCCTCCGCCAAGGCATCCAGATCCGGCGGTTTCAGGCGTGAGATCTGCATCGGCACGCGGTGCGAGCGCGCACTCGCGACCACGGCCTCGTTGTGATCGTAGAGGCCGTCGCAGGGCCGGGTGAACAGCTTGATCGGCGTCCAGCCCGCGGAGACCAGGGCCTCGAACACGCCGCCGAGGAAGTCGATTCCCGCAAAGGCGAACTTCATGACGCTCCTGACCGGCCTGCGACGCCACGGATCGGGGAACCCGTGCGCCGACGGCTCCCCGACATCGACCCGCGCCTTACTTAGTCGATCGCGAGCGGATTGGGAGCGGGCATGAAGCGGGTCATCGTCTATGGCGGAACGGGCGGCATCGGTGCGGCGACGGCCCGCGCCCTGCGGCAGCGGGGCTATGGCCTGCATCTGGCGGCCCGCGACGCGGGGCGGCTCGAGGCTCTGGCGTCCGAACTCGGCGAGACCACATTCACCGCCGGGGATGTCCGCGATCCCGGCTTCTTCACGCAGGTGACCGCCGGGGCGGGGGATGCCGTCGCCGGGCTCGTCTACGCGGTCGGGACCATCAACCTGCGGCCGCTGGCCAAGCTCACGGTCGAGGACGCCGAGACCGACTTCCGCATCAACGCCTTGGGCGCATTCCTGGCGATCCAGGCGGCGGCCCGCGCCCTGAAGGCCGGCGCGGGGGAAGCAGGCTCCGGCGTCGTCCTGTTCTCGACCGTGGCAGTGGCGCAGGGCTTCGCCAACCACGCATCCGTGGCCATGGCCAAGGGTGCGGTGGAGGGCTTGGCCCTGTCCCTGGCCGCCGAACTCAGCCCACAGGTGCGCGTCAACGTGGTGGCGCCGTCCCTGACCCGGACGCCGCTCGCCGCCGCGATCACCGCGAGCGACACCCTGGCTTCCGGCATCGCCGCGATGCACGCGCTCCAGCGGCTCGGAACGCCGGAGGATATCGCGGGCCTCGCGAGCTTCCTCGTTTCCGACGAGGCGGGCTGGATCACCGGCCAGGTCATCGGGGTCGATGGCGGCCGCTCGGCCCTGCGCACCAAGGGCTGATCCCGATTCGCACGCTCCGCTTCCTTCTCGGCGACCAGCTCACCCGCCGCATCGCGACTCTGACCGACCTCGATCCGGACAACGACGTCGTCCTGATGGTCGAGGTGCGGGCCGAGGCGACCTATGTCCGCCACCACAAGCAGAAGATCGCCTTCCTGTTCTCGGCCATGCGCCACTTCGCGGCCGAACTGGAGGCCGAAGGCGTCACCGTCGACTACGTTCGCCTCGACGCACCCGGCAATACGGGGACCTTCACGGACGAGTTGATGCGGGCCGTCGCCCGGCATCAGCCGGCCCGCGTCGTCGTCACCGAGCCCGGCGAGTGGCGGGTCTGGGAGATGATGCAGGCGTGGCGCGACGCATGCGCGGTGCCGGTGGACATCCGCGACGACAACCGCTTCCTCTGCCCGCGCGCCGCGTTCGCGGACTGGGCCGGCGATCGCCGGGCTCTGCGCATGGAGACGTTCTATCGCGGCATGCGCCGGCGCACGGGCCTCCTCATGGACGGGGGGGAGCCCACGGGCGGCCAGTGGAATTTCGATCCCGAGAACAGAAAGGCGCTGCCGAAGGGGCACGTGCCGCCGGAGCGGATGGGCTTTGCACCGGATGCGATCACGGACGAGGTCCTCGCCCTGGTCCAGGCCGAATTCGGCGACCATTTCGGCGACCTCGACGCCTTCGCCTGGCCCGTCACCCGCGCCGATGCGCTCGCGGCCTTCAAGCACTTCCTCGCCGTTGGGCTTCCGTCCTTCGGCGACTACCAGGATGCCATGCGCAGCGGCGCCCCGTTCCTGTACCACGCACTGATCGGGGCGGCGCTCAATGCCGGGCTGCTCACACCCGACGAGGTCTGCCGGGCGGCGGAGCGCGCCTACCGGGATGGTGCCGCGCCGCTCCATTGCGTCGAGGGCTTCATCCGTCAGATCCTGGGCTGGCGCGAATACGTGCGCGGTCTCTACTGGGCCAGGATGCCTGGCTACGCGGCCTCGAACGCGCTTGAAGCCAGTCGCGACCTTCCGTGGTTCTACTGGTCGGGCGAAACCGACATGAACTGCTTGGCGCAGTGCATCGCCGACACCCGGGCCAACGCCTACGCCCACCACATCCAGCGCCTGATGGTGACGGGCAACTTCGCCCTGCTCGCGGGTCTCGCCCCCGCCCAGGTCGAGGAATGGTACCTCGTCGTCTACGCCGATGCCTACGAGTGGGTGGAATTGCCCAACGTCCACGGCATGGTGCTCTGGGCCGATGGCGGCGTGATGGGGTCGAAGCCCTATGCGGCGTCGGGCGCCTACATCAACCGGATGTCCGATTACTGCCGGACATGCGCCTACGATGTCGCGAAGAAGACCGGGCCGGGGGCCTGCCCGTTCAACTACCTCTACTGGAACTTCATGATCACGCACGCCGACCGGCTCTCGGGCAATCCCCGCATGGCGATGCCCTACCGGAACCTCGCGCGCATGGACCCGGAGCGGCGAACCGAGATCCAGGCGGAGGCGACCCGGTTCCTCGATGGACTCGGCACGGGGCCTTCGGCTTCGCCAAGCCACCTCGACCTTCCGGTGCCGCCTCGACGCTCGGGCAGGACTCGCAAGGATTCGGGCAAACCTACCAAGGCGTCCAGACGGTGAGCCCGACATAGGGGCTGGTGTCCCGCCGCTCGCTGGCGAGCTGCAGGCCCGCCGAGACGCGCAGGCTGAACCGGCCGAGGGCGAAATCCGTGGCGTGCAGCCCGAAATTCCATTTCTGGTAGCCGGTCTCGTCGAGATAGAGCGACGTTTCGGGTCCGAGATAGGCGCCCAACACGCGGTATCCCCAGGCGACCCGGCCCCAGGCGCTGGTGCGGGCGGTGCCCAGGATCAGGGTGGCGGCGAGCAGGGTTTCGTCGCTCGGCCGGGCCCAGATCTCGCCGTGCAGGCGAAGGCCGAACCGGGGCGGAAGGACGTGGGCGCAGCCGCAGCCCGACGACACCACCTCCAGCGCGCCTTCCGGCCCCGCATAGGCGGCCACGACCCCCCAGTCGGGAAACCATTGGTAGCCGAACACCACGGCTCCGATCGCGGTCTCCCGCATGACGGTGGCTTCCTGCCGGCGGCCGCCCCCGACGCTTCCCAGCACCACGAACCCCTCCCGATCGATCCGGTCGAGGGCGACCTTGGCGCCGGTGGTGACGAAGACGGACGGGCTGGACTCCAGGCTGCCGAAGAGGAGAATCGAGGCTGGCGAAGTCGTGCCGACCTCGTTGCCGTGAGCCGGTACCAGCAGACCGATCAGGCCCGCAATCGCAACCGCCCAGGACATCCTCTCGGGGACTATCCCCTCGACCAATCTCACACGCTGCCCAATCCGATCCGGCTAGGCCCGCGAGTGTTCGGATTGCACATCGAAAAATCAACCAGAGATTGAGTCATCGATACTGAGAAGGTGGATTCATCGACAGGTTGTGCCGCTACTATGCCAGTCTTAGTCAACGACCGAACCTCAGAGAAATTATCACCGAGCGATTTCAACCTGAAAGCGAACGTGGCGTCGGCGGAGTGATCGGTTCGTCGAAGGTGATCCAGGTGGCGGACCCGGATCGATGCAAGCCGGGCGTGCGGATGGGCCGCTTGGCCTGAGGGACCAACTCGGCTACAGCCCGCCTCAGGACAGTCGCCAATGGCCGAGCTTTCTTGTCACCTGCTGCCAGAACTTCCGAAGTTCTCACCGTGCTCGCCGAGCAGGAGGGGGAGCGCCTGACGGTCGGTGACATCGTCGCCGTCCTGAAGGATCGCGCCTTCGCGCTCCTCATCGTGATCCTCGGATTGCCGAACTGCCTGCCGATGCCGCCGCCCATCCCTCTGGTCTGCGGTCTGCTGCTGCTGCTCGTGGCCGTTCAGATCACGGCCGGGATGTCCTCGCCCTGGCTGCCGCGCGCGCTGCTGCGCCGATCCGTGGCCCGCAAGGATGTGGAGCGTGCGGCCGGCCGTGCCGTGCCCCTGCTGCGCCGCCTCGAGCATTGGTCGCGTCCCCGCATGAGCCTGTTCGAAACGGGCCTCGGCATGCGCGGCGTCGGCCTCTTGCTGCTGACGCTGTCGCTCGCGCTGATCGTGGCGGCCCCGATCGTCGGTCAGATCCCGCTTGGGCTGGCGATCTGCCTCGTGGGTCTGGGTCTCGTCGAGCGGGACGGCGTCGTCGTGCTCGGGGGCCTCGCCATCGGGGCAGTGGGCGTCCTCCTCAATGCCGGCTTCGTCTACGCCATCATCTCGGGCATCATGGGCCTGTTCAACCTCTGACCGCGTCCGGCCGTCAGGCTTCGAGGTGGCGGGCGCGGAACAGGCGGTGGACGAGGCCGCCGCGGCGGCCGACCAGCATCGAGATCAGGTAGAGCCCGCCGGCAGCCAGCACGATGGCCGGTCCGGTCGGCACGTCGGCCCGGTACGAGACGTCGAGTCCGATCACGCTCGACAGCATGGCGATCAGCATCGAGACCGGGATCAGGCCCGACAGGTCCGAGGCCCAGAAACGAGCCGCGATGGCGGGCAGCAGCATCAGCCCGACCGCCAGCAGGGTGCCGAGCGCCTGGAATCCGCCCACGAGGTTCATCACCACGAGGCCGAGGAAGGCATAGTGGACCGGCCCGCCGGCGCGGCTGACGGTGCGCAGGAACAGCGGATCGACGCATTCCATCACCAGGGGGCGGTAGATCGCCGCCAGCCCGAACAGGGTGACGGTCGCGATGCCGCCGAGGAGCCACAGGGCGGGATCGTCGAGGGCCAGCACGCTGCCGAATAGGATGTGCAGGAGGTCGATCTGCGATCCTCGCAGCGACACAAGCAGCACGCCGCCCGCGAGCGAGATCAGGTAGAAGGCAGCGAGACTCGCATCCTCCTTGATCACGGTCGAGCGGGTGACGAACCCCGCCATCAGCGCCACGGCGAGTCCGGCCGCCAGTCCGCCCAGGGTCATCGCGGGCAGCGACAGCCCGGCCACCAAGAAGCCGACAGCGGCGCCCGGCAGGATCGCGTGGCTCATGGCGTCGCTCATCAGGCTCATGCGCCGCAGCATCAGGAAGACCCCGACGGGGGGCGCCGAGAGCGAGAGCGCGAGGCAGCCGACCAGGGCCCGGCGCATGAATCCGAACTCGATGAAGGGGCCGAACAGGAGGTCGATCACGCGGCGTGTCCGTGGTCGTGGGCTGCATCATCCGGCGCATGGGGATGATCGTGTTGCGCGTGATCGTGCCCGATCGCTGTCACAGGCCCCTCCGCGCCGCCGTGGCGGGCGCACACCGCCGCATCCTCGTCCCAGGCCTCCGAGAGGTTCTGGGCGCGGGTGAGGTTGTGGGGAGTCAGCACCCGCTCGGTGGCCCCCCAGGCCACCGCCTCGCGGGCGAGCAGCAGGGTCTGCGGGAAGTGGCTCCGGACCTGGGCGAGGTCGTGCAGGGCGGCCACGATGGTGCGGCCCTGTCCGTGCCAGGTCCGGACGAGCGCGATGAGGTCGGCGGTGGTCCGCCCGTCGATACCCGTGAAGGGTTCGTCGAGGAGCAGCACCCGGGCGTCCTGGACGATGAGGCGGGCGAACAGGGCGCGCTGGAACTGGCCGCCCGAGAGGGTTCCGATCAGCCGGCCCTCGAAGCCGCCGAGACCCACCGCGGCGAGGGCCTCGCGCAGCAGCGGCCGGTGCGGCCGGGCGCTGCGCCAGGGGCCGAGGCGGCGCCACAGGCCCATCGCCACGAGGTCGAGGACGCTCAAGGGGAAGCTGCGGTCGATCTCGGCCGCCTGCGGCAGGTAGGCGATGGCATCCGCCAGCCCGGAGCGCTCGATGCGTCCCTCCAGGCAGGGGATCTCGCCGACGATGCCCTTGAGCAGCGTCGACTTGCCGGCCCCGTTGGGCCCCACCAGGGCGAGGAGGGCGCCGGGAGGAATCGTCCCGTCGAGGTGGTGCACCGCCGGATGGCGATCGTAGCCGAGAGTGAGGCCGCGCAGGACGATGGCGCCGGTGGGCTCGCGGCTCATCGGGCGGCCCACAGGATGGCGGCGCAAAGCGACAGGCTCAAGGCCAGTGCGGCCGCGAAGCGGAGGGCGGCGCCGGCCTGGAACAGCGAGGAACGAGGCTCGTCGGGCATGCGCGGGTGTCGGGTCCGGGGTCGGGTCACGGAGGGATCATTTGCCCGAACGGAAGCGCCGGCTTATGGAAGTGATGATACATCGTAACACTCGGGCAATTCAACGGCCCGGGTTCGCGGGGCAGACCATGCACGACCATGCGGCGACGCATGACCACGGTTGCGGCGGGGCGCAGGCGGCCATCGCCCGGGCGGAGCGCCTGTGCCGGGAGCGCGACCTGCAGTTCACGCGCCTGCGCCGCGAGGTGCTGGCGGCGGTGGCGGGCCAGACCCGGCCGATGGGCGCCTACGACATCGCCGAGGCGCTCAGCGCGCCGGGGCGGCGGGTGGCGGCGGTCTCGGTCTACCGGGCCCTCGATTTCCTCACGGAGCACGGGCTCGTCCACCGCATCGCCAGCCGCAACGCCTTCGTGTCCTGCGGCCATTCGCACACGGACGGGGCGGGGCTCGTCTTCCTGATCTGCCGAAACTGCGGCACCATCGACGAGACGACTGCACCGGAGGTCGAGGATCAGCTCGGGCGGACCCTGGCGAAGGCCGGGTTCAAGCCGATCAGCCGCATCCTCGAGGTGGAGGGCGAGTGCGGCGCCTGCCTGAGCCGGCCCGCCGAGGCGTGACTCAGCGGGCGTTCTTGTAGGCGCGCGGCGAGAACACGGTCATGACCATGATCTGGATGTCGAACCAGATCGACCAGTTGTCGATGTAGTGCAGGTCGTGCTGGACGCGGCGCTCCATGTCGAGGTCCGTCAGGGTCTCGCCGCGCAGGCCGTTGACCTGGGCCCAGCCGGTGATGCCCGGCATCACGTTGTGCCGGCGGGCATAGAGGGCGATGCGGTTCTCGAAGCTGCGGTCGTGGGCAAGCGCGTGCGGGCGTGGCCCGACCAGGGACATCTCGCCCTGCACCACGTTGAGGAGCTGGGGCAACTCGTCGATATTCGAGCGCCGCAGCATCGCGCCGATGGGGGTGATGCGGCTGTCGTTGCGCGTGGCCTGCTTGAAGACCGCGTTGGTCTCGCTCTTCATGCTGCGGAACTTGTACACGCCGAAGGGCTGCTGGTTGAAGCCGTAGCGCTTCTGCCGGAAGAAGACCGGGCCGGGGCTGTCGAGCTTGATCAGCACGGCTACCGCGAGGAAGAGCGGGGCGAGCAGCACCAGCGCCACCAGGGCGAGGGTCAGGTCGAGGCTGCGCTTCAGGAACAGCTCGCCGGCGCCCAGCGGACGACGGCCGATATTGATGCCGGAGAGGCGGCCGACCCGGGCGAGCTTGAGGTCGGGGAAGCGGTCCATCACCGAGCCGGGGCGCAGGTGCAGGGCGGCCGGCACCCGCAGGAAGGCGTCGATGCAGCGCTCGATGTCGGAGGCCTCCGACCACGGCACCAGGATGAAGACGTCGTCGGGGCGCAGGAAGCGCACCACGGACACGGCGAGATCGAGATCCTCCGAGAGCTGGGTACGGCGGGATTCTCCGTCGCCCATCGGGTCGATCCGGCGCAGGTAGCTCGTCCCGATCACGCGCAGGCCCAGGGCCTCGGCGTCGTTGTGGGCGTAGAAGCGCGCGATGTCCTCCTCGTAGCCCACGAGATGGATGCGGTTGATCGAGGCGGAGGTCGGCGTCACCGCCCTGCGCACCAGGGTCAGCATGCCGGCCCGCACGAGGAGCAGGCCGGGCAGGCCGGCGAAGAAGTAGCCGAGGGAGACGATGCGCGAGAAATCCTGGGTCGTCTTCGTGGCGAAGCCGATCACCAGGACGATGGCCCAGGCACCGACCCAGACGGTCGCCGCTCGCGTCAGGTGCGGCCGGTCGGAGAGCATCGTCTCGATGCCGTAATCCTCGCGCACGAGGTTGGTGAGCAGGACGAACAGCGCCACGAGGGCCGAGAGCTCGAAGCTGCCGCTGGTGCTCACCGCCGGCACCGCCCCCTGCACGGCACTGTAATAGGCAAAATCGACCAGGGCGGCGACGCCCAGGATGGCGACGAGGTCGGCCAAAGCGGTCGCCGTCGACATCCCCACGCGGACGGCGGCGCGCCGGCGGCGCGGCATCAGGGCCGTCCAGACGTCACGCCGCGAGCGAGTAACGGGAAGCTTTTCGAAGACGTCAGGGATGCGGTCGTGAAACATCTGGAGTGCCATGTCCCGTCCTGATGCGGAAAATGTCCCAAGTTGAACCAGAAAGCGATCCAAACTTGGTTTCTGAGGGACAATCCGCAAAGTTCGGACCCCAGCACGCAACACATCAGGCCCATGCTGCCCGATGAAACACCGGACATTTTCAAGACGCGACCTCACGGGCGCGTGAGTTTTTGCGCCCTGTTCGAGAACAGAGCACTTTCAGACCCTTCAGGCTGAAGCGTGCCCTAAGCGCATTGATATTGCGCCGCAACGGAACGTTAACTGAACGGCGACGAGGGCCCGGCACCGGGGCACCCCGCGGCCGGAGCGCCGGAGGACAGGCCGCGGGACTGGCGCCGGGTGGATTTCGCTCCTAAAGGCGGCGGCTGCGGGTTCCCCGCGAGACCGCTTCGCGAGGTCGCCGGGGCGCGCGAAAAACCTGTGGACCCGCAATGGCGCCCGCAACGGCGCGGCAGGGAAGGACCGATGTCAGGCACCCTCGATCAGGCCCCTGCGGCACCCCTCGCCCCCGGGTCGGATCGCTTGCCCGTCCTGCCGGTTTCCCCGAGGCCGAAGAATGCCGGGCCCGGCACCTCCGCGAAGGCGCCGGCCTACGCGATCCTCGGGGCGCTCAGTCTCTCGCACCTGCTCAACGACCTCGTGCAGTCGCTGCTGCCGGCGATCTATCCCCTGCTGAAGGCGAGCTTCCGACTCGATTTCGGGCAGATCGGGCTGATCACCCTGGTCTTTCAGCTCACGGCGTCCGTGCTGCAGCCCGTGGTCGGGCTCTACACCGACCGGCGTCCGATGCCGTTCTCCCTGGCGTTCGGAATGGCGGCCTCGCTCGCCGGCCTCCTGCTGCTCTCGGTGGCCTGGACCTACGGTCTCCTGCTCCTGGCCGCCGGCCTCGTCGGTTTCGGCTCGGCGGTGTTCCACCCGGAATCCTCCCGCATGGCGCGCCTCGCCTCCGGCGGGCGCTACGGCCTGGCCCAATCGGTGTTCCAGGTGGGCGGCAATGCCGGCACCGCCCTGGGGCCGCTCCTCGCCGCCTTCATCGTGGTGCCGCACGGGCAGTCGAGCGTGGCCTGGTTCTCCCTGGTGGCCCTGGGCGGCATCGTGGTGCTGGCTCAGGTCGGACGCTGGTACCGCGCCCGGCTCGCCGGGATGGCGCGCCCCGCGCCCGGCCTC
>NZ_JAQGKL010000044.1 GCF_028290105.1 Methylobacterium sp. | reverse complement strand
ACTTCCCGATCGCGGGCGCCGATCTCATCGCGCTGGGCGTTCGACCGGGCCCCGAGATCGGGCGGCGCCTCGCCCTGGCGCGACGCCTCTGGCTCGAACAGGGCTGCCCGGAGGGCGAGGCCACGCGTGAGGCTCTGCTCCGGCGCGCGACCGCGTAGAAGCTAGAAATTCAGCGCGACCTTGGCGTCGCGCAGCTGCACGATCGGGCCGGTGAGCTCGTCCTTCTTGGCGAAGTCTTCGGTGGCATCGCGCTGCAGCTCGACGGCGGCGATGTCGCGATCGATGGATTCCGGCGAGATCTCCTCGAACGGGTTCGCGCGCTCGGCGATGACCGTGACGGAGGTGGGACCGATGTCGGCAAAGCCGCCGCGAACCAGCACGCGCTTACCCGTGTGACCGGCCTCGTTGATAACGATGACGCCGACCTTGAGCGCCGTCAGCACGGGCGCATGGCCCGGCAGCACGGTCATCTCACCCTCGATGCCAGGGAGCTGCACGGCCTCGATCTGACCGGAGTAGAGCGTCCGCTCGGGGCCGACGAAATCGAACTGGAAGGTGGCCATGAGGTCGAGGATCCCGGCTCGGGTTGTCGTGATGAGGTCACGGCGCGCAGTCAGAGAAGACCGGCGCGCCGCGTGTCTTTCGTTCAGGCCCGGCGGCGATCGGCGACGAAGCCCGCCCCGAGGCCCAGCACCGCACCGATGACGGCGAAGATGCCGATATGCTGCATCTGACCCGAGGTCAGTGAGCCACCGCGCGTACCAGCCGGCGCGTCGCTCTGAACTTCGAGGCTGAACGAGCCGATCTTGATCTCGGCGGCCTCGGGCCGGGTAAGATACCCGGCGAGGCCCCCGACCACGAGACCGACGATCAGCAGAACGATCTTGGCGTTCACCGAGCTCAGGCTGCCGCAGCGATCTTCTTCGCCTTTTCCTTGGCGTCCTCGATCGTGCCGACCATGTAGAACGCCGCCTCCGGCAGATCGTCATAGTCGCCGTTCACGAGGCCCTTGAAGCCCTTGATCGTGTCGGCCAGCGGAACCTGGATGCCGGGGGAGCCGGTGAAGATCTCGGCCACAGAGAATGGCTGCGAGAAGAAGCGCTCGATCTTGCGGGCGCGAGCGACGGTGAGCTTGTCCTCTTCCGAGAGCTCATCCATGCCCAGGATCGCGATGATGTCCTGAAGCGCCTTGTAGCGCTGCAGGGTCTGCTGGACGCGACGGGCCACGTCGTAGTGCTCCTCGCCGAGCACGGCGGGGTTGAGCATGCGCGAGGTGGAATCCAGCGGATCTACGGCCGGGTAGATGCCCTTCTCGGCGATGGAACGCGAGAGCACCGTGGTGGCGTCCAGGTGGGCGAACGAGGCGGCGGGCGCCGGATCGGTCAGATCGTCGGCCGGCACGTAGATGGCCTGCACCGAGGTGATCGAGCCCTTGGTGGTGGTGGTGATGCGCTCCTGAAGGGCGCCCATGTCGGTGGCGAGCGTCGGCTGGTAGCCCACGGCCGAGGGGATGCGGCCGAGGAGCGCCGACACTTCAGAGCCGGCCTGGGTGAAGCGGAAGATGTTGTCCACGAAGAACAGCACGTCCTGGCCCTGGTCCCGGAAGTCCTCGGCGATGGTAAGGCCGGTCAGCGCGACGCGCGAGCGGGCGCCGGGCGACTCGTTCATCTGGCCGTAGACCAGCGCGCACTTGGAGCCCTCGGCCGAACCGTTGTTCTCCTTCGGGTCCATGTTGACCTTGGACTCGATCATCTCGTGGTAGAGATCGTTGCCCTCGCGGGTGCGCTCACCGACACCGGCGAAGACCGAGTAGCCGGAGTGAACCTTGGCGATGTTGTTGATGAGCTCCATGATCAGCACGGTCTTGCCGACGCCGGCGCCGCCGAACAGGCCGATCTTGCCGCCCTTGGCGTAAGGGGCGAGCAGGTCGACCACCTTGATGCCGGTGACGAGGATCTGCGACTCGGTCGACTGCTCGGCGTAGGACGGAGCGGGCTGGTGGATGGCGCGAAGCGTCTCGGAGACGATCGGGCCGGCCTCGTCGATGGGCTCGCCGATGACGTTCATGATGCGGCCGAGGGTGTTGAAGCCGACCGGGACCTTGATGGCCTCGCCGGTGTCGGTGACTTCCTGGCCGCGGACGAGGCCTTCCGACGTGTCCATGGCAACGCAGCGCACGGTGCTCTCACCAAGCTGCATGGCCACTTCGAGGACAAGGCGGTTGCCGTTGTTCTTGGTCTCGAGGGCGTTCAGGATCTCGGGCAGGTGGCCGTCGAAATGGACGTCGACCACGGGGCCGATGACCTGGGTGATGCGGCCGACCTTGCTGGAGCCGGCGCCGGGGGTAGCGGTGTTCGCCATGTGATACGGGTCCTTCGACGATGTTGCGGTCAGGGTGCCGAAGCGGCCTAGAGGGCCTCGGCTCCCGAGATGATTTCGATGAGTTCCTTGGTGATCATGGCCTGACGCGTGCGGTTGTAGATCTGCGTCTGCTTCTTGATCATCTCGCCGGCGTTGCGCGTGGCGGAGTCCATGGCACCCGTGCGGGCGCCCTGCTCGGAGGCGGCGTTCTCGAGGAGAGCCCGGAACACCTGAACCGTGAGGTTGCGCGGCAGCAGCGTGTCGAGGATCGCCTCCTCGCTCGGCTCGAACTGAAGCGCGGCGTCCGGCGCCGTCGCGCCGGTCTCGGGGAGTTCGGCCGGGATCAGCTTCTGCGCGGTCGGCACCTGCGCGATCACGGAGCGGAAGCGCGAGTAGAACAAGGTCGCGACATCGAACTCGCCGGCATCGAAGCGGGCGATGATGCTGTTGGCGATCTCGGCGGCGAACTCGTAATCCACCGGCTTGTTGCCGCGCAGGTCCCGGTTCTCGATGATCTGGTCGCGGTACTGGCGACGCAGGAGGTCGTAGCCCTTCTTGCCGACGGTGACGATCTTCACCGTTTTGCCCTCGGCCGTCAGCCGGCGGATGTGCTCGCGGGCCAGACGCACGATGGACGAGTTGAAGCCGCCGCAGAGGCCGCGATCGGCCGTGCAGACGACGAGAAGGTGGGTCTTCTCTGAGCCGGTGCCGGAAAGAAGCTTCGGCCCCTGCACGCCGCCGACGAGGTTCGCGGCAAGGTTGCCGAGCACCTGGGACATCTTCTCGGCGTAGGGACGCGCGCTCTCGGCGGCCATCTGGGCGCGCCGCAACTTGGCGGCGGCGACCATCTGCATGGCCTTGGTGATCTTCTGCGTGCCCTTCACCGAAGCGATGCGGTTACGCAGATCCTTCAAACTCGCCATGGGTGTCTTCCAGATCCATCCGCTGCGGCTCAAGACGAGAGCCCGGCCTTCCGGGCGCCTCGTTCACACTGACGTCCGGCCGGTCCGCAGGGACCAGCCGAGGGTCCCTTAGGCCAGCGACTTGGCCACGGCCTCGACGACGCCCTTCAGCGTCTTGGCACTGTCGTCGGACAGGTCCTTCGAGTCGCGGATCTTGGCGAGGAGGTCGGCGTGCTTCGTGCGCAGGGTCGAGAGCAGGGCGTCCTCGAAGGGCCGGACCTTCGAGACCGGCAGGCCGTCGAGGTAGCCGTTGACGCCGGCATAGATCACCGCGACCTGCTCTTCCATCTTCAGCGGCGAGAACTGCGGCTGCTTCAGGAGCTCGGTGAGACGCGAGCCACGGTTCAGGAGCTTCTGGGTCGAGGCGTCGAGATCCGAGCCGAACTGCGCGAAGGCGGCCATCTCACGGTACTGGGCGAGCTCGCCCTTGATCTTGCCGGCGACCTTCTTCATCGCCTTCGTCTGGGCGGAGGAGCCCACGCGGGAGACCGAGAGGCCGACGTTCACCGCCGGGCGGATGCCCTGGTAGAACAGGTCGGTCTCGAGAAAGATCTGGCCGTCGGTGATCGAGATCACGTTGGTCGGGATGTAGGCCGAGACGTCGTTGGCCTGGGTCTCGATCACCGGAAGAGCGGTCAGCGAACCGTTGCCGGCGGCGTCGCCCATCTTTGCGGCGCGCTCGAGGAGGCGCGAGTGCAGGTAGAACACGTCGCCGGGATAGGCCTCGCGGCCGGGCGGGCGGCGCAGCAGCAGAGACATCTGGCGGTAGGCCACGGCCTGCTTTGAAAGATCGTCATACACGATCACGGCGTGCATGCCGTTGTCGCGGAAATACTCGCCCATGGCGCAGCCGGCGAAGGGCGCGATGAACTGCATCGGGGCGGCATCGGATGCGGTCGCTGCGATGACGATGGAGTATTCCAGTGCGCCGTTGTCTTCGAGCGACTTCACGAACTGGGCGACGGTGGAACGCTTCTGGCCAATGGCGACGTAGACGCAGTAGAGCTTGGCGTTCTCGTCGGTGCCGGCATGGGCCGGCTTCTGGTTGAGGATGGTGTCGAGCGCGATGGCGGTCTTGCCGGTCTGGCGATCGCCGATGATGAGCTCGCGCTGGCCGCGGCCGACAGGGATCAGGGCGTCGATGGCCTTGAGGCCGGTGGACATCGGCTCGTGTACGGACTTGCGCGGGATGATGCCCGGTGCCTTCACGTCGACGCGGCGGCGCTCGGTGGTGGCGATCGGACCCTTGCCGTCGATGGGGTTGCCGAGCGCGTCCACGACGCGGCCGAGCAGCGCCTTGCCGACTGGCACGTCCACGATGGCGCC
The DNA here is from genome assembly GCF_028290105.1 of Methylobacterium sp. Taxonomy (GTDB): domain Bacteria; phylum Pseudomonadota; class Alphaproteobacteria; order Rhizobiales; family Beijerinckiaceae; genus Methylobacterium. Next base: position 8,117 of record NZ_JAQGKL010000044.1, on the reverse strand, counting down.
GGTGCGCTTGACGGTCTGGCCTTCCTTGATGTCGCGATCGGACCCGAAGATCACGATGCCGACGTTGTCCTGCTCGAGATTGAGGGCCATGCCGCGCACGCCGGACTCGAACTCGACCATCTCGCCGGCCTGGACGCTGTCGAGGCCGTAGGCGCGGGCGATGCCGTCACCGACGGACAGAACCTGACCGACCTCGGTGACCTCGGCTTCCTGGCCGAAATTCTTGATCTGATCCTTCAGGATCGCGGAGATCTCGGCGGCGCGGATATCCATCGTCGGGCCTCTTGTCGTTGATTGATTGAATGGGGTCTGGGACGGGAAGCGGTCGGGCCTCGAAGGCCCTTACCGGGCTTCCCGCATCGCGAGGCGAATTCCGTTGAGCTTGGTGCGCAGGGAGGCGTCCACCATGCGGCTGCCGATCTTGACCACGAGGCCGCCGATCAGGCTGGGGTCGATGCGAAGGTCGAGGTCGATCTCCGCGCGGGCGACGTCGCGCAGAGATGCCTTGATCTCCTCGATGACGGCGTCGGAGGGCCGCTCGGCCACGGTGACCTCGGCGCGCACGATGCCTTTCGAATCCCGCACGAGGCTACGAAACGCGCGGATCATGTCGGGCAGCGCGAACAGGCGGCGGTTGGCGGCGGCAAGACGGATGAAGTTCGCGCCGAGACCGCCGATGCCGGACTTGTCCAACAGAGCGACGATGGCGGCTTCCTGCTCGGCACCGGAGAAGACCGGGCTCCGCACCAGGCGACGCAGATCGGCGCTCTCCTTGAGCATCGCGTCGAACTGATCGAGGCTCGCCGAGACGCCGTCGATCGCGCGCTCGTCGCGCGCCAGTTCGAACAACGCCGACGCATAACGCGCCGCCACGCCTGCAACCGGAGAACTCGCCTCGGAACCGTTCTGCGCCACGCGCCGCTCTCTCTTCAATCCTGCCTGAGGGCTCCGGCCGTGTCGCACCGTGTTCGGTGCGGGCTCTGAAACCGTCAGGATTGGGAACGTGCCGGTCTGCGCGGGCCATCAAAAGCCCGCCCTTCCGGCGCGGCGAGGGCCTAGCATGCGTGTCGGGGGGGCGCAAGACGATGGACCCTGCGCGGACGCGTTGTGCAACGCGGGATACCCAGCCCTGTTCCGATGGGATGAAACGGTGGCGAAGGTGAGGCGGCCATCGGAGGCCCACCGCGAACCAGCGGTGGGTTTCAGCAGGCGATCTGATCGCAACGGCGGGTCGCGGCGACCATGCGAGCCAGGGCCTTGGGCCCCGGGTGACCGAGCAGCCCTGTGTTGCCAAGAACGTAGGAGGGTGTCGCCGACAGGCCGAGATCGGCGGCCATGCGCATCTGCGCCTTCAGGGCGAGGCGCACCTCCTCGCTGTCGGCGATGCTCTCGATCTCAGCCGATGGTACTCCGAGCTTGGCGGCGGCCTGGAGGGTGGTTGGGCCATCGATCTTGCCAGGCTTGGCGAGGAGCGTCCTGTAAAGGCTCCATGCGGCGGCCGAGCCGAGCTTGCGCTGGATCGCGAGCGCGACCTTGGCGGCCTGCGCCGACTGCACAGCCAGGATCGGGTTGTTGACAAGTCCAATTCGCAGGGCGGGATCGCTCTCGGTGAGCGAAGCCATGTCCGCCGCCGCCTTCCGGCAATAGGGACAGTTGTAGTCGAAGAACTCGTAGAGCGTGGTCGCCGCATCGGCCGCGCCGACATAGGTCACGCCGCGCAGAGATGGGATTTCACCGACGATCTCGCCGGGCAGGCGCATGTTGGCGACAGGCCGACCCTCGTCGCTATCCACCTTGAACGCCTGACCGTAGCCCTGTGCCCCGGCGGTCCCGGCGACGCCGGCCTCGGCGGCGAGGCTCGCGGACGCGAGCAGGAAACGCCGACGATCGAAGCGTGTCGAGAGGTAACCCATGGTGAGACCCTGGATGTGTGGGAAAACGGCGTGGCTTCTAGACCCGCCGCCGCCGCACCGCCAGCGCGCTGGTTCACTCCGGTCCCGTCAGCGCATCGCGCCCGGGCGGTCGCCGACGGTCCAGGCCAGGGCCTGCTCCAGCCGATCGTTACCCCAGAACAACTCGCCGTCCCCAGTTAGGAACGTCGGTGCGCCGAAGATCCCGCGTGAGCGCGCCTCCTCGCCGTTGACGCGCAGCCGTCCCTTGTTCGTCTCCGCCGCCGCCTGCTTGAGGATGATCGTTCCGTCGAGGCCGAGGCTGTTGAGGAGCGCCACGACGGCTGGCGGTTCGGCGATCGATTGACCCCGTGCGAAGGCACTCTCGTAGACGGCCTTGGAGAAGGGCACGAGCCAGTCGTGATCCATGCCGTAGGTCGCGGCGCGGGTGGCGCTGAGACTGTTCTGCGGGAAGGGATCGGGTCGCTTGATCGGAGGCAGGCCCAGGCGGGCGGCCTCCCGCTCCACGTCGCGCCACATGTGGCGCCCCTTGGCCGGGTAGAGGTTGAAGGGCGACGAATTCCAACCCTGCGCGGCGAAGATCGGCCCGACGAGGAAAGGCCGCCAGCGCACCTCGACGCCGGCCGCCTCCGCTAGCGCCTCGATCCGCATCGCCGCGAGGTAGGAATAGGTCGAAGCGAACTCGTACCAGAATTCGAGGGTCGGCCTGCGCGCCATGCGTCGAATCTCCGGGTCTGAGGTGGGTGTGAGTGTCCCTCGTCGAAGCGCTCGCGACAAGGCGGTGTCGTGACACGGCCACGCTGAGCGAACGCGCCCGGCGGCACGGCGGTTGCACGGCCCCGCGCTCCGCTGATAAGCCGCCGCAATCCCAACGCCCGAACCGCAAGCGAGCCCCATGACCGACGCGAACCCGAAACCCGTCAACAAGGTCGTGCTCGCTTATTCGGGCGGCCTCGACACCTCGATCATCCTGAAGTGGCTGCAGACCACCTATGGCTGCGAGGTGATCACCTTCACGGCCGATCTCGGCCAGGGCGAGGAATTGGAGCCGGCGCGTGCGAAGGCCGAGCTTCTCGGCATCAAGCCCGAGAACATCTTCATCGAGGACCTGCGCGAGGAATTCGTGCGCGACTACGTGTTCCCGATGTTCCGGGCCAACGCCGTCTACGAGGGCGTCTATCTCCTCGGCACCTCCATCGCCCGGCCGCTCATCGCCAAGAAGCAGATCGAGATCGCCGAGCGCCTCGGCGCCGACGCCGTCTGTCACGGCGCCACCGGCAAGGGCAACGACCAGGTCCGGTTCGAGCTCGGCTACTACGCCCTCAAGCCCGACGTCACGGTGATCGCTCCCTGGCGCGAGTGGGACCTGAAGAGCCGCGAACAACTCATCGCGTTCGCCGAGCAGCACCAGATCCCGATCTCGAAGGACAAGCGCGGCGAGAGCCCGTTCTCGGTGGACGCAAACCTCCTGCACGCCTCGTCGGAGGGCAAGGTGCTGGAGGACCCCGCCGACGAGGTGCCGGATTACGTCTACTCGCGCACGATCTCGCCGGAGGAGGCGCCCGAGACACCGACCATCATCACCATCGGCTTCGAGAGGGGCGACGCGGTCTCCATCGACGGCGAGGCGTTGTCGCCGGCCAACCTGTTGGCCAAGCTCAACCAGCTCGGCCACGACAACGGCATCGGCCGCCTCGACCTCGTCGAGAACCGATTCGTCGGCATGAAGAGCCGCGGCATGTACGAGACGCCGGGCGGCACTATCCTGCTGCCGGCCCATCGCGCCATCGAGTCGATCACGCTGGATCGTGGGGCGGCGCACCTCAAGGATCAGCTGATGCCGCAATACGCGGAGCTGATCTACAACGGCTTCTGGTTCTCGCCGGAGCGCGAGATGTTGCAAGCGCTGATCGACAAGAGCCAGGAGATGGTCACCGGCGAGGTCCGGTTGAAACTCTACAAGGGCGGCGTCCACGTCATCGGCCGCACCAGCCCGAACTCGCTCTACGACCAGGACCTCGTGACGTTCGAGGAAGGGGCCGTCGCCTACGACCATCGCGACGCGGCGGGCTTCATCAAGCTCAACGCCCTTCGCCTGCGCACGCTCGCCCAGCGCAAGAAGAAGCTCGGCGCTTGAAGAACGACCGCCTCTCCGACACTCAGGAGAGGCGGTTCTCGTCATCTGCCGTCGGCGTCCTCCCGCGACACCGCATGGATCAGGGCCGGAACCTCGCCGGAGATCTCGCGCGCCAGGAAACCCAACGGTCCGACCGATTTCGCGAGGCGCGCGCCCGCCTCGCCGTGCAGATAGACGCCCCAAAGAGCCGCCCGCAGGGGATCGGCGCCCCGCGCCAGGATGCCGGCGATGACCCCGGCGAGCGCGTCACCCGAGCCCGATGTGGCGAGACCGACGCCGCCACCGGCATAGAGCCAGCGTTCCCCGTCCGGGGCGACGATCCAGCTCTCGGCGCCCTTCATGATCACCACGGCCTGTAGCAAGTCGGCGGCGCTGAGTGCGGCCTTCAGCGGCTCGGCCTCGATGGCCTCCCGCTCCCATCCGAGCAGTTGCGCCATCTCGCCCGCATGGGGCGTGATGATCGGACGGACCTTCAGAGCACGCACGACCTCGGCTTGGTCGTCGAGGCCGCAGATTGCCCCGGCATCGAGGACATAGGCGAGGTCCGGCTGCGCCGAAAGGAGAGATCGGACCAGCGTCGTCGTAGCCGCACTGGTGTTCATGCCGGGCCCGATCAGGACGGCGTCGCAGCGCCCGGCCGCCTCGGTGCACTGGGTGGCGGCCTGCGGCTCGATCTCCCCCGCATCCGTCTCGGGCAGGCCGATCACCATGGCCTCCGGCACCGCCAGCGCCATTGCGACAGCGACGCTGCGCACGGAAGCGATCTTCAGCTTGCCGGCACCCGCCCGCAGGGACGCCACGCCGGCGAGGAAGACGGCCCCGGGCACCTGCGCACAGCCACCGAGGACGAGCACGCTGCCGCGATCATCCTTGCTGCCGGATTCCGGCGTCGGAAGGGGCAGGCCCCTCAGCCGCTCACGGGTCAGCTGGATCTGCGTCATCGCACGTCCTCCGTCAGCGAAGGTTCGGCCGTCACGGGGGCGCCGCCCTGTTCCATCGGAGCGACGAAATTGTAGCGTTCCAGGTCGAGCCGGCCGGTGGTCCCGTCCTCGGCTCGGTAGGCATATTCGGTGACAGAGCAGTTCAGGACGTCGCCCTCGGCATCGATCCCGAGGATGTCAGCCTCGGTCATGTTCTCCAGAAGGTAACGCAGGCAGAGCACGACGACCTGATGGGCGACGATAAGCACGCGCTTTTCGGCGTGATGCAGCGACACCGTGTCCATGGCGCCGCGCAGGCGCAGGATGACGTCGCACCAGCTCTCGCCACAGGTCGGGCGGTAGTAGAACTTGCCCAGGCGGGCACGCAGGTCCGCTTGCTCGGGGAGCAGTTCCTCGATGCCGGTGCGGGTCAGGCGATCGAGGAGGCCGAGTTCCTTCTCGCGAAGCCGCTCATCGACGAAATTGGCCGGCGCCTCGCGTGCCACCCCGCCTTCCTGCCTGATGCACGCAACGGTCTGCTGCGCCCGCACGAAGGGCGAGGTCAGGACCACGTTCGGACGCTCCGACTCGGGCATCTGTGCGAACCACCGGCCGAGGGCAACGGCCTGCTGCCGGCCGCGATCGCTCAAGGGGACGTCGACGTCGCGCTCCGCGATGTCGATGCGCGCGAGCCCGGCTTCGTGGGCAGCGTCGCGAGCGACGTTCCCGGCACTCTCGCCGTGTCGGACGATCCAGATCCGGCTCGGCCAGCGGTGCAGCATCCGTCACGTCCTCGGCTTGTTTCCCCCTCGCCAACGCTTTCGGAGCCTGGACGTTCGCCGCGAGGGCCGTTTGTGGGCCGACAAATACGCCGATCAGGCCGGCTGCCAGCCCGCAGGCGTCCGCTGGAAATCGCCAGGGCCGAGGTCGGCGTAGCGCAGAAAGATCTGCAGGGCCGGCTGCATCTCGTGATGCTGGGGCGGCAGGGCGGCGCCCGCACCGTAGGGTGCGTCGGCATCGACCGCAGGCACGTCACGGGTTGCGTCCCAGCGAATCGCGAGGGCGTGCACGAGTGCGATATGATCCGCCGTGACGTCGAAGGTGACATGCTCGGGCGTCTCGCCCGTCGCGTCGTCGCGAAACACGTCGCCGACATCGTCGGAGGCGAGCTTGGCGAGCGTGTTGTGATAGGCGTAGCGCCCGGGCTTGAGCACGGCATTGCCGATGAAGATCGCGAGCGCGTCTCCCAGCGCCCGGTGCTCCTCGTCCGCCCCGTCATCGTCGCCGGTGACGTTGAAGATGTCGCCGTCCCGGTCGGTGCTGCCGTAGGGCGCATCGGGATGGACGATGGGCGCGCCCACGCCTTCCGGGTTCCAGGCCACCACCATCCGGCGGATCAGCGCGATGCGCTCCAGGGTGAGTTCAACGGTCGGCTCGTTCATCGTTCGTCTTTCACGCGCGTCGCCGCGAGGGCGCCCGTCTCGGCCGTCGCAAGGCCGCCGGAGGGAATGGCCGGCAGGTAGCCGATCCCACCGCCCCGGGCTACCGTTTCAGGCAGCCCATGAGGCCGGTGACGCCGTTCATTCGCGTCTGGATGCGGGCGGCCTGAGCGCGCACGCCCCTCGACGGCAGGGCGGGATTGCGCAGGATCGGGTTCGGAAGGACCGCTGCGAGAAGCGCCGCCTCGCCGCGCGTGAGGGTTCGGGCCGGCTTGCCGAACCAGCGCTGGGCGGCGGCCTCCGCACCGAACACACCCTCACCCCACTCGGCGATGTTGAGGTAGATCTCCATGGTGCGGGGTTTGCCCCAGAGCGTATCGGCCACCAGGGCCAGAGGGATCTCGAGGGCTTTGCGGATCACCGAGCGGCCCGGCCAGAGAAAGACGTTCTTCACCGTCTGCATGGGAATCGTCGAGGCGCCCCGGCTCGGCCCCTCCTCGTCGTCGACCACGTCCCGCAGGGCGTTCCAGTCGACGCCGCCGTGCAGGCAGTAGCGCTGGTCCTCGGAAGCCACCACCGCCTGGACGAGGTAGGGCGAGATCGCATCGAGGCTCACGGCCTGCCGGTCCACGGGCCGGAGCGTCAACCATCGTCCGAGCATCAGGGTTGAGGGCGGGGTCAGCGCGCTATAGACGAGCGCCAGCGAAACCAGGAGACCGACCGCGATGACCGGGAGGAGCAGGATGAGATTGACGATCCGCCGCAATCCCCCGCCGCGCCGCCCCCCGGACGCCCCGCGCATCGACCCTTCGCGCGCCGAGACCGGGTGCAAAGGCCGCTCCGCGCTCTCCTCCCTGTCCTGAATTCGAACCTCCCTCGCCCGCGATACGGCATCCCTGACCGAAGGCCCGACCGAACATGACCTCAACGCAAGGATCCCACGCTTCGGTCAAGGCGGATGCCCCGATGGACGCGTTTTCCCACAGGCTTGCCACGGTGGCCGATACGGTCGAAGCCTATCTCGCGGAGCGCTTGACGCCCGAGGCGCAGGCCGGCGAGATCACCCGTCCGGTACGCCTGATGGAGGCGATGCGCCACGCGGTCCTCGGCGGCGGCAAGCGCCTGCGCCCGTTCCTCGCCATCGAGACCGCGCGGATGCTGGGCGGCTCCGAGACGGGCGCGCTCGCGGCCGGCTCCGGTATCGAACTCGTCCACTGCTACTCCCTGGTGCACGACGACATGCCGGCCATGGACGACGACGACATGCGTCGCGGCAAGCCGACCGTGCACAAGGCCTATGACGAGGCCACCGCCATCCTGGTCGGCGACGCGCTCCAGACGCTGGCCTTCGAGATCCTGGCGGATGCCACCTGGCAGCCCGACCCGGCGATCCGCGCCGACCTCGTGCTCGGCCTCGCCAAAGCCTCGGGCCTCGGCGGCATGGTCGGCGGCCAGCTCCTCGACCTCGGCGCCGAAGGCCGTTTCGGCCCGGTCACCCTCGGAGTGGACGATACGCTTCAGCTCCAGGCCATGAAGACGGGCGCGATCCTGGCATTCTCAGTGGAGGCGGGCGCCATCGTGGGAGGCGCCAACACGGATGAGCGCAAGGCGCTGCTGCGCTACGGCCACGCGCTGGGCCAGGCCTTCCAGATCGCTGACGACATCCTCGACCGCGAGGCCTCGCCGGAAGCCATGGGCAAGGCCACGGGCA
>NZ_JAQGKL010000038.1 GCF_028290105.1 Methylobacterium sp. | reverse complement strand
TCGTCGGCGGCATGGGTCATCCCGAGCTTGTGCCGGACCGCGGCCCGTCGCCCGCATTTAGGGGCATCGGTGGGCAATTGCCAGCGAGGCAGGCGCAATGCCCACCGTCGATGCAGGCCGCCGCATGGGCCAGCCCCGCCCGGATGCGCTCGGCGACGCTCGGCGCGGTACAGACATAAGTCGGGCTCGGATGGGGGACAGGGATGACGCAACACGCCGGTCTCAGGGCCTCCAGCACTGGGCGGAGCAGGCCGGCGATGCGGCCCGCCAGGATGACGACGCGCAAATGCGGAAGGCCGTCGACGAGTGGGGCGAGCCAGGGCGTGGCGGCCAGGATCTCGGACCGGCGCGGGGCCCGGTTGCGTGCCCCTCGCGCATGGATCACCCACGGGATCGTGTTCCAAATCAGCGTATCGCGCCGAGACAAGCCGGCTTCGGCGAGGAAACGGAACAGGTTGGCGGCGGTGCCGGTGGGGTTGTCGCGGGAGACGAGGCCGGTGCCACGAATGCCCGGACCGGGCGTCTCCAGCAGGAGCAACAATCGCGCGTTGATGCCGCCGTCGAGGGGGTCGGGGTCCGGCACCTCGGCGCACTGCGCGTCGGCGATCCGGCGCGCCAGCGCCCGGATCGGGGCAACGTGCGGGCTTTCCAGCAGGGCCCTGCGGGCCGCCAGAACGGCGGGGTCCTTCAAGCTTTTCGGGACGCGCGGTGCGCCCTCAGGCAACATCGGCGACGAGGCGAGCCGCCCGTTCCAGAAGCACGCCCTGACGGCGGAAGCGTTCGATCCCGGCCTCCTCGGCGAGGCGCTTGGCCAAGCCCTCGGGGCCGCCGAACTGGAAGCCGAGCTGCGTCGTGTAGGCCGCACAGGCGGCTTCCTTGGCGGCTTGGCCCCCGGCCCCGAAACGGCATTCGGTCTGATGCAGGTCACGGAAGCGGGCCCGCAGGGGCTCCTTCGGGTCGTGGCTGCGCACGGTGTAGGGAAAGTCGCGCCACCACAGGATGGGCGCATCCGGTCCGGCGGCATCGATGGCGCGCACGACCTGGACGTGGTCCACATGCCCGCCGACAGCTTGCGGCGCCAGCAAGAGGTCCGGCGCGAATTCGGCCAGAAGTTCGCGGATCGCCTGCGTCAGGTCGGGGGCGACTCTGTCGTCGGCCCGGACGTCCCCGAACAACTCCGGCGCCGAGCCGTAGCCGCGATGCGGGGCCTCGCGGAAGGGCAGGTGCCGCGGGCTTTCGATGCCGAGGCAGCGGGCCGCCTCCGCGTCCTCGCCCCGGCGCAGATCCATGTAATCGACCTCCGGGCCCAGCCCCTTGTCGGTCTGGCAGGCCAGGGCAAAGCCGGTGGGAGCCTCCACCGAGGCCGTGAACAGCGTGGCCATCACCACCCGCCAACCGTCCCGCGCGAGGGCGTGCAGGAGGCCGCCGCAGGAAAACGCGGCGTCGTCGAGGTGCGGCGAGAGGGCGAGGGCGGTCGGCATCGGCTCAGAGCAGGTGCGGTTCGGCGCGGAAGCGGCAGGCGGGATCGTGCGGCAGCGCCGTGGCGAAATTCGTGGCCGGGCGCTCGCTCGCCACGGTCCCGTACACCGTCATGATCTGGCGCCCGACGGCGCGCCAGGAATAGACCCGGCGGCATTCGGCGAGGCCGTCTTCGGCCAGACGGCGCCGCAGGGGCGCGTCCTCGATCACCCGGGCCAGGGCCTCGGCCAGGGCCGGCACATCACCGGGTTGGACCATCAGCCCGTTCTCGCCGTCGCGCAGGCAATCCGAGACGCCGACCGAGTGGGTCGAGACCACGGCCAAGCCCGCCGCCATCGCTTCGAGAATCGTGTTGGAGAACCCTTCCGCGTAGGTCGGCGACACGAACACGTCGGCTTCCCGGTAGAGGTCCGGCACCGTGTCATAGTCGGCGTAGCCGCTGAAGCGGATCTCGCTGTCCGAGAAGTTCAGCTCGGCCGCGCGCGCTTTCGACGAGTCCACGTCGGGTCCGATGCCGGAGATCGTCGCCGCGAACGGGATGGCGCGCGCCCGCAACAGCCCGAGGGCGTCGATGAAGTCGAGCACGCCTTTCCGGCGGTCGACCCGGCCGTGATAGAACAGCCGGACCGGGCCGGCATGGCCGCCGGGCCCGGGGGTGAAGCGGGCGGTGTCCACGGCGCCCGGCACGATGGTGAAGCGGGCCGGGTCCGAGCCGAGGCGATCGCAGACTTCGCCGACGAAGGAGGCGCCGCCGATCAGCAGGGCGTTGGCGTGGGCCAGGACCTGGCACATCGCGACGCGGTGGGTCTCGCAGCACGAGCCGACCCAGTGGCCGTCCCCGCCCTGGATCGAGACCACGTTCGGAACGCCGATCTTTCGCGAGGCCAGGAGCGTCGCCCACCCGGTGGGGTAGCCGTACTGCGCGTGCAGGAGGTCGAAGGGTCGTTTCGCGTGCTCCGCACAGATCGTGGCGACCATCACGTCGATGTCGCGCTCGAAATCGCCGCTCTCCTGCTCGCCCAGCTGTTCGAGGCCGATGACGGTGACGCCGGGCACGGCAGGGGGCGGGCCGCCGCCATAGACGCGCGTGCCGAAGGCATCGCCGCGATACTGGGAGATCATCGTGACGTCGTGGCCGGCCTCCACGAGTTCGCGCAGGAGGTTCTGCGCGTAGACGCTCATGCCGGAGATCGCCGGGAAATAGCGGCGCGAGACGAAGCAGATCCTCACGCGGAGGCTCCCGGGTTCGGGTTGCGGCACGCGCGCAGATATTCGAGGGAGGCCGGGACCATGAGGTCGGCACGGTGGCTCTCCCGGGAGAGCTCGACGCAGATCAGCTTGTCGAAACCGATCGCATCCAGGGCGTTCAGGACGCTGGGAACGTCCATGTCGCCCTCACCGAAGGGCAGGTGCACATGGATGCCACGCGCCATGTCTTCCAGCGCCACGGTGCCGATGCGCCCGGCGAACTCGGCGACCGCAACCGCCGGGTCGCGCTCGCCGGTGACGAGGCAGTGGCCGGTGTCGAGGGCGAGCTTCAGGCCCGGCACGTCGAGGACGGCATAGTCGTCGAGAGTCTCGATCAGCATGCCGGGCTCGGGCTCGAGGCAAGCCCCCACGTTTCGCTCGGCGGCGTAGGCGACCACTTCCGTCAGGCCCTCGTGCAGCCAGCCCCGCGCCTCGGCCCGGTCGATGCCGGGCTTCGGCACACCCGCCCAGAACGAGACGGCTTCCGAATGCAGGATCGCGCCGATGTCGATGGCGCGCTTGAGGAAGCCGACGCGGCGGGCGCGGCCGGCGGCGTCTCCGCTCACCAGGGTCGGCTCGTGCTTGGCGCGCGGGTCGAGGAGGAAGCGTGCGCCGGTCTCGATCACCGAGCCGAGGCCGAGGCGCTGAAGGCGGCTCGACACGCGCTGCGCCTCCGTCGCCCAGGTCTCCGCGAAGGGGTCGAGATGGTGGATGTCGAGGGTGAGCGCCACGCCCTGGTACCCGGCCTCGGCGATCAGATCGATGGCGTCGTCGAGGCGGTGATGGGCGGTGCCGTTGGTGTTGTACGCGAAGCGCAGGCTCATGCGGCGCGCCCCTGCTGGGCGAGGCGGAACGGCGCGTGGTGCGATTCCGGCTCGCGGTAGAGCGGGTAGTGGGAGCCGACGATCCGGTCCGCGAGGGCCGTGTCGAACAGCGGCTGTCCGCCGAGGCGCTCGATGGCCTCCGGCGTCAGCCGCACGGGCTTGAGGGTGTCGGTGGCCTCGCCGAAGCGGATCAGCGGGTGGTCGCGCTCGATGAGCTTCCGAGCGTTGCGCTCGCCGATGCGGTGATAGCTCATCGTCTCGACCTCGAGTCCCGGCACGATGGCCTTCACCACGCCCACGGAGCCGCCTGGCGGCGAGCAATCCACGTAGAGGACGTCGAAGCCCGCTTCGTCCAGGCGCTCGCGGGCGACGCGGCCGCGCGCATGGCCATCCGGGGCCGCCGTCGTCGGCAGATCGGAGAAGCGCTTGGTGGAGCGCTCGGAATAGACCGTGTCGCGTAGGGTCTCGGCGATGCCTTCCGCCGGCTGCACGATCCATTCGAGCATCGCCTTGAGCGCGCGGCTCTCCTCCAGGTCGAGGCTCGGCAGGGCCTTCTCGATGAAGGCGTTGATGTAGCCAGGCGGCGTCACGCGCTCGGCGAAGGCGAGGGGGCCGTGCCCGAAGGCCTTGCGCACGCGAGCCGCCTGGAATTCGAGCAGCGCCTTGCGCAGGGCGCGCTCGCGATCGGGATCGCAGGCCTCGCCGCAGGCCGAGAGCGCGATCGGCACCGGCGTGTCGGCCAGGTTCCGGTCGTATCCGACGACGTAGAGGTTGGTCAGGCCGAACTGGTCCGTGGCGAATTTCGGCAGGGCCTTGATTCCGAGGCTGTCCAGCCGGTCGAGCATGCCGCGTGTCTCGGGGCCGAGCCCTTCGGAGATGTCGAGCATCACGCCCTGGTCGAGGGCGCGGAACAGGAGGCCGTTGCCGTCGCGCTGCAGAAGTTCGAGGAGGCCGTGGCCGAGGGCGAAGTCCACGTCCGGGCCGGCGCCGAGGCCGTTGGTGATGAGGTTGGTGAAGGGCTTGTAGCCCTCCGACAGCTCGAAATAGTCGGTGGCGGCGATGTCGAGCGGCATCAGCACGGTCTCGCCGGTGCGGGCGCGGATCGCGGGCGTCCATTCGAGCGTGGTGCCGCGCCCGACCGGGCTGCCGGCAGGCAGGCAGAGCGTGAGGGGATCGGCCACCGACCCGGCGCCGAACACCCGCACGAGGTCGTCGTAGCTGCCGCGCTCCTTCTTGCGGGGCATGACGGCGAGCGACGGCATCAGGTTCTCGGCGATCTCGGCCACCGCCCCGATGATCGCCTCGTCGTCGGTGGCCCCGTAGCCGATCCCGCTCGGCATGGCGCCGACGAAGAACGGATCGTCGAGGAACAGCGACACGAACCAGACCGGGATTCCTGTGCGGTCGAGCGGCGCCAGGGGGAAGCCGACGATGCGGCCCTCCGGCAGGATGTCGAGATAGGCGCGTACCGGCTCCGGCAGGGCGGCGGGCAGGCCCTCGATCCGGCGGGGGGCGCCATGACGATAGGCGCGCGGCGTCTTGATCCGGCTGTGGCGGGCGCGGTCGTCCTGATCCTGCTCGTTCACGGTCGTGGTGTTCCTCAAGACAACGCGGCGTAGGCGCGTGCCAGCAAGCGCATGGTGTGAAGGTCGCGGGTCGCGCTGTAGGCGTCGCGCTCCGCGGGACGGCGCAGGGCCGAGCCGAAGGCCTTCACCTGTTCGAGGAAGGGTGAAGCCTCCCCGTCGAAGGGCAGGGGTTCCGACATTCCACTCGAACCGTCGGTGAACGCGAGCGTGCCACCCGCGACCTGCCCCATCGTGTCGATCGCGGTGAGCAGGCCCTTGGTGCCCGTCACTTCCAGGCGACGCCGGGGCAGGGCGTCGGGGCAATTGTAGGCCACGTGCAGGTTGGCGAGCACGCCGGACGGCGTGCGCCCGATCAGCAGGGCGCCATCGTCGACGGCGTAATCCTGCGCTCGCGCCTGGGTCAGGGCTGCGAGGTCTTGGATCGATTCGTCGAGGAGGAAATCCACGAGGTCGAGGCCGTGCGGCGCGAGGTCCATCAAGGCGCCGCCCCCGGCCTTGGCCGGGTCGATGCGCCAGTTGTCCTGGCCGCTGAAGGAGGTCCAGGCGCGAGGCAGCCAGCAGGCATAGACGATGCGGATGGCCGTCACGGTGCCGAGCCGGCCCTCGCGGATCGCCGCGCGCATGGCCCGGTGGGCGGGGTGATGGCGCTGATCGAAGGCGGTGCCGTAGAAGGTGTCGCCGCCTCGCAGGGCTTCCACCATGGCCTCGGCGTCGGCAAGCGAAGCGGCCATCGGCTTCTCGCACAAGATCGCCTTGCCGGACCCGGCGAGCGCCTCGATCGCCTCGCGGTGGAGGTGGTTCGGGGTCGCGACATAGACCGCCTCGACGTCGCGGTCGTTCACGAGGTCGATGAGATTCGCATAGGCCCGCGCGCCCTCGGCCTCGGCCGCCGCGCGGGAGGCCTCACCCGGATCGGCGACGGCGACCAGCCGGTGCCCGGCCGCGCGAATGCCCGGCGCCATGTAGTCGCGCGCGACCCAGCCGTAGCCGACGATGCCCCAGTTCACCGGACGTTGCGTGGCGGGCTCCATCACCAGCGCTCCGGCAGGTCGACATAGGTCCGGTTGCGTACCTGCGTGGCGTCCGGCGCGTCGAGGTCGCCCTGCCAAAGGAGGGTTGCGGGGCCGTCGAAGGCCGCCGGATAGGTTGCCCGGCTCGCATATTCGGCCTCGTAGCGCTCGGATGGCCAGGCGATCGCGTGATGCCCGCCCGCGCCGCCGTAGAGCGGGTTGAGGCGCAGTGTCTTGCCGGGACGCGGCACGGAGATGCCGTCGATCACGGCGCGCGGGGCCGGGCGCATGCCGGGCCCGGCCACCACCGAGAAAGCCTCGACGCCCTGGAGGTCGTGCGGCGAGCGCGGATGGGGCGCGCGGCGCTCCACGAGGGCCCTGGTGAGGTCGTCGTCGTCGTAGACGAGCCCATCGGGGAAGAGTTCGTCGATCTCGGCGGCCGAGACGGCGCGGCCGGCGGAAAAGCCGGGCCGGTCGCTGTTGTGGATGTGGCTGATCGCGAGCCAGCCATCGTCGCCCGCGTTCTGGCGCAAGGACTCCAGCACCTCGGCCTTGCGGTCGAGGAAGTAGAAGGCGTCGTTGCACACGACGAGGTCGACCGGCGCCTGGGGGATCGGCCAGTGCGGCGAGCCGGCGTCGAAGCAGACGAGTTGCGCGGATTTGCCGACCACCCAGTGCCGGGCGACCCAGAGCTTGGCGAAGACGACATCCGCGCCGGCGACCTTGATCCCGCGCGTCTGGAATTCGCGCAGGTACTGGCCGATGCCGCAGGCGAACTCGAAGACGCAGACCGGATCGTTCCAGTGCGCTTCGAGGAGCGTGAGCCCTGCGAGGAAGGTCGGGTCGGTCCAGCGATGCAGGAAATAGTCGCCGACCCGGCCCCAGCCGAGCAGGCGTACGGCGTCGCGCAAGGAGCGGGCGTCGCGCTCGCGCACGAGCTCGTGCAGGTCGAGGGGGTCGGCGGGCGGGCCGGTCCACCAATCGTCCTGGTCGGCGAGCAGCCCTTCGAGGGCGAGGTTCGTCTCCCCGGCATCGAGCAGCTTGAGCGTGTGTGCGACGAGATCGGCGCGGTTCGTGCGCAGATACGGAATGCCGTCGATCACCGGCCAACGCACACCGCTCTTCACCTCGCGCAGCGAATGCGGCGTGTCGGCCTTGAGGGATTCGCCGGTCTCCGGAGAGCACAGGTCGAAGGGAATCATGACGGGTCGCCCGCGCGGTCGCGAGGTAAGATCACGGGATCTGCATATCCGTCAGCACCCGATCGTGGAAATCCTTCACCGGGCCGGCATGCACGAGTTCCATCTCGTGGAGCACCGTGTCCATGGTGAGGGTCGCGGCGCGCAGGTGCTGGGCGATCTGAAGCACGCGATCGATGCAGTCGGCGGCGTGAAAGGCGCGTCCCTCCGCCGTGGCGTCATCGGGAAGCACGCTGCGGGCCCGCTCCACCGTCTCGCGCAAGGCGGGGTCGAGTTCGTCGAGCGCCCATTGCGTGGTGCGAGCCATGATCGGCAGGAGTTGGTCGCCGAGCAGCATCTCCCCGGTGAAGCCCGCATCCGGCATCGCCGCATTGTGGAAGTGGTGGGCCATGGCGGCGAGGAACACCACGGTGGGATCGGCCCGGTAGAACGGGCTGAGGACGACCCCATAAACCGCAACCATCAGACAATGCTCGGCGTGGTTCTCCGGCGGCTCCAGAAGGATTCTGGGCTTGCCGGGGCAGGTCACGCCGGCACGCGGCTGCTGTGCCAGGGCGGCGACGAAACCGGGGAGGGGGCCCTGCGTAAAATCCGACGGCTGCCGAAGCGCCGCCCGGAGACGGTCCCGCAAGCCGGGCTCGACGCTGTCGGCGACGGCGTCGAGCCCGGAGACCAGAACGTCCGCCGCCGCGCGCTCATCGAGTCCCGCCGCGGCCAGGAAGGCCGCGTCGAGATCGCAGAGGCGGGCGGCGGCGAGCGCCTTGGCGGTGATGTCGAGGGCGACCGCCTCCGGCGCGGCGCCGCCCGTGAGGGCGCTCCAGCCTTGGGCGAACAGGCGCTCGGCAATCGAGCCGGTGCGTCCGGCCGAGTGCACGCGCTTGAGATCGTTGACCTCGACGAGGAGGGCGCGGAGCGCCAGTGGGGCCGCGGGACCGGCGCCCTCCCTTGAGCTCGACATCAGTGCGCGCCGAGCCAGTCGAGGAGCATGGTCTGCTGCTTGCCGAAATCGTGCTCGGGGCCATGGCCGTTCTTGACCATCGGGGCCTTGAAGAAGCTCGAGAGCTGCTCCTGCGGTCCGCCGTCGCCGCGCTTCTTGGCAAGGTCGAGTACCCGTGCGATCTCGATGACGAGGGGGGCCGCCAGGATCGAGTCCTTGCAGAGGAAGTTCACCTTGATCTGCATGCGCTGACCTAGGAATCCTGTGACGTCGATGTTGTCCCAGGCTTCCTTGTCGTCGCCGCGCGGACGGTAATAGTGGATGTGCACGAGATGGTCTTCGACCGGGTAGCCGAGGATCGAATCGAGCACCGTGCCCTTGGTGTTGAGCTTCGACTGGAGCGAATCCTTGTCGTTTAGCGCCAAGCCGTCGCGGTTACCCAGGATGTTGGTTGAGAACCAGCCGTCGACGTGCAGGGCGCGCGCCTTGAGGGCGGGGGCCAGCACGGTCTTCATCATGGTCTGGCCGGTCTTGCCGTCCTTGCCCGCCACAGGGACATTGAGCTCCTTGGCGAGTTCCAGCAGCGCCGGCACGTCGGCGGCGACGCTCGGCGTGAAGTTGGCGTAGGGCACGCCACTCTTGATCGCCGCATAGGCGTAGAGCATCGCCGGACTGATCGACTCGTCGCTGCTGTCGAGGCCCTTCTCGAACTCGGCCGAAGAGTTCAGGACGGCGGCCGATAGGTCGGGCCAGCGCTCCGTGGAGGCGAGGTTGATCACAACGACCTCGTCGAGGTTGCTCTCGGCCTTGAAGCGGCGAAGGTCGTTGGCGATGACCGAGACGGCCTCACGGTGATCCTTGGCGACGATGCGGTTGGCACCCTCGATGTTCTTGCAGAACTTGGCGCTGCCGACGGCCGGCCAGGGCTTGATGCCCTTGAGGACCTGGGCGCCGTTCTCGATGTCCTGAGCGGTGAGGACGCCGTGGCCGGTCGCGGCGGCACCGAGGTCGTCGTCGTTCAGGTCCCAGCCGCCGAACACGAGGTCCTTGTAATCGGCCATGCCGGCGACCGAGACGCCCGCCAGGGGCAGGCCGTCGAGGCGGTTGGATCCGGATTTGATCATCTCGATGCCAGCGATGGCGGTGGTGGCGACGGCGCCACCCATGCCAACGAAAGCAACGCCGACTCGGCGACCGGTCTGCATGCTCATTGGAAAACGACTTCCTTCATTGGGTCGAACGCGACCCCTCACCAACTCGGAGGCCGTTTCGCTCAGGCCCCACTAACTGGTCCACCGGGGTTGTGTTCCAACCCTGGCCAGGACGCCTTTTTGACGCGGCCGGAATGAACGGCGGCCGAACGAAGCGTTAAAAATACGTAAACACAATGCCTTAACCCAACGTTAAGCCTGCCATCGTTGAATCACGGCGCTGTCCCATTCTGGTCACAGCGACCGGCGAGACGTCCCCTCGCTGAACGAACGCGAAGCCGCGCCCACGAAGGCGGCGGTACGAACAAGGACGGATAATGGGGGTTTTCCCGGAGCCGGCGCATCGCGCCGACGACGTGAGCCGTCTCGTGCCCAACGGGACCTTCGACGCAGACGACACCGTGGCGTGGCTGCCCCGGACCGAGCGCAGGACGCGCCGGAACCTCGCCGCTCTCGGCCGCCGGACCCTCGCGACGCTGCTCGCGGGCCTCATACTCGGCGCGGCCCTGCCGCAGAACGCTCTGGCACCCGCCGCGGCGGCTCATGACCGGATCGACGAGCGCGCGATGACCGCGCAGCGCCTCGGCCGGTCTGAAAATCCATTGACCTTTGACACGCCTAACGCGTCGGATTGGGCAGGAGTTCCCGTCGTCGAGCAGGAACCCGCCACCCTGACCCTGATTGAGGGCGACCTCGCCACCCTCGCCCCGAGCCGCGACGCCTCCGGGGCCGAGCGCCTGCGCTTCGGCGAAATGGCGGTGCCGCGCGAGATCGTCGACACCATCCTGCGTGCGGCCGCCGAAACCGGGGTCGATCCGGTCTACATGATGGCGCTGGCCGACAAGGAATCGAGCTTCTCGACCACCGTGAAGGCCGCGACCTCCTCCGCCGAGGGCCTGTTCCAGTTCCTGTCCGGCACCTGGCTCGAACTCATTCGCACCTACGGCGCCCGGCATGGGCTCGCCGAGGAAGCCGCGGCGGTGAAGGGGCGCGGCGGCGCCATCACGATCGCCGACGAGGCGACCCGCACCCGCGTGCTGCGCCTGCGCCAGGACCCCTACGTCGCCGCCCTGATGGCAGGCGAACTCATCAACCGCGACAAGGGCCGTATCGAGCAGCGCATCGGGCGCGACCTCTCCACGGCGGAACTCTACTTCGCGCATTTCCTCGGCACGGCCAGCGCGGGCCGCTTCCTGGCGCTCAGCGCCGAGAAGCCGGGCCAGGTCGCCAGACAGGTCTTCCGGGCGGCGGCGAAAGCCAACCGCAGCCTGTTCACCGAGAAGGCCGGCAAGGGCCGCCGCAGCCTGACCGTCGCGGAGGTTCGCGAGAAGATCGGCGGGATGATCGACCGCCGCCTCGGCCAGTACGAGGGCGTCGCGGCCCTCGCATCCCCGGAGCTCAAGTCCGAGGTCGCGCTCTCGGAGATCGGGACCGATGCGGCCCCGGCCGACCTTCCGATCAAGCGGGTCCACGTCACCGAGGCGACCGCGCCCGCCGAGTGAACCGATGCCTTCCGGCGGGCATACCCCGGACGGAAGCGGCGTAGCTTTGGCGCCGTGAGATGGTCTAGAACCGGCGGAACACAACGCGGCGCTCGCTCAGTCGGGCGCCGGCTCTCCGTGACCATGGCCCCCGATGACCTCTCTCGACCCGGACCGCCCGAGCCACGAGAGGCCGGAGCCGAAGGCCCCCGCTCCATCGGGCCGGGACACGGACGAGACCCGTGCCGCCGCGCGGGAGGCCGCCGCCGCCGATATCGTCTTCGGCGCCCTGCCGCCCGACCTGGGCCAGCGGCTGCGCGCCCTGTGGGAGGAATTCGAGGCCGGCACCACTGCGGAGGCCCGCTTCGCCATGGCCTGCGACCGGATGCAGGGCTTCCTGCAGAATGTCCTCAGCGACGGCCTGGCCTGGCGCGAGCATGGCATCACCCGGGCCGCGACCGCGCCGCGCATGGGCCCCGCGATGGCCGTCGACCCGGTCTTCGCGACGCTGATCGGCCGCCTCTACGGGCGGGCGGAAGGCATGCTGGGCTGAATGGGCGCGACCCCCCGCACTGCCACGAAGCCTCGCCCGGCGAGGTCCGCCACCCGGCCCCCCGGCCGCAGCGCCGCACCCCGCGCCGCCCGGACCACCATGCCGGACTCGCCGCTCGCGGGCTGGAAGCGCTGGCTCTGGGTCGGCATCCTGGTCTTCGCGGTGCTGATCGGCCTGCCCCTGGCGCATGCCCTGTTCGGGGAGGTGGTGGCGCTGCTCGGCGGGATGCTGCTGCTGGGCTTCCTGA
>NZ_JAQGKL010000034.1 GCF_028290105.1 Methylobacterium sp. | reverse complement strand
CGATGACCTTGGCGTCGAGGGTGCGGTTGTCGTCGAGCGTCACCTGAACCGACTTGGCCTTGTCGACCACGTGATTGTTGGTGACGACGTAGCCGTCCGCCGAGATGATGAAGCCCGAGCCCATGGCGCCGCGCTGGCCCTGGCGCTTGGGACCCTGGCCGCCGAAGCCCTGACCCGGACCCGGACCGCCTTGGCCCGGACCACCCTGGCCGAAACGCTTGAAGAACTCGCGCAGCTGCGGAGGCACCTGCTGGCCCTGGCCCGGACCATCGCTGTCGTCGTCGGACTCGGCGCTGTCGTCGAGCTTCACCTTCACGGCGACGACACCCGGCTTCACCTTGTCGACCACGCTGGCAAAGGAGCCCGGCGGGTGGTCGGGGGTCTCGATCGGGTTCTTGGAAAGGGCCTGCGCGTAGGCCGGGGTCGCCGGCTGGGTCAGGCCGACGCCGGCCGCGCCCGTGGCGACGAGGGCGGCCACGGCGACGGAGGCGAGGGCGTTGCGGCGCAGGCGGTTGGGCTGAACGGTCATCGGGGTCTCCGGATCGGGGGGCCCGCGATCCGCAGGCCGTGATCCGATGTGTAGGACGTCCCGCCTGACCCGGGCGTGGCGCCAGGATTACGGTTTGGACAGGTTCGCGTCGGGCGGCGGCAGGGGCGTGAGGCCGGCCCGCCAGCGCAGATCGAGGAGAAGCCCCGCCGGATGGGTGTCGAGCACCGGGGTGACGGGCAGGCCGGCGGCGTTGAGCAGGCGTGCTGCCCAGTGGTTGCAGACATTGGCGTAGGAGAAGCGTCCCTCGCCCTCGTAGAACAGGCTCGGCCCGTAGAGGCCTGGGCCGCCGGCGACCGGACGGCCCTCCGCCAAGCGGAAGCTCGCCTCGAGCCGGGCCAGCAGGCGCGCGAGGCCGGCGCCCGAGATCCGCACGGGCACGATCTCGGAATACGGAAAGCTGTCGCGGGCGGGGCGCTCCAGGCCGACCACCTGGACCACGCCCAAGCGGCCACCCGGCGTGAACAGCGCCTCGAGCGCGAGACCGGCATCGAACTGCGAGAGAGTCGGCGTCGCCCGGTAGAAGCGCGCCTCGCCCCAGCCGAACTCGATCTCCGGATAGGCGCGAAACCGCGTGGCGATCTCGGCGAGCGCCGGGCCTCCGCCCGGTCCGGTGAGCGCAGCGCGCGGCAGGACGAGGCCGGAATGCCAGCCATGCGAGGCGAGCGCGATCGTCGCGCCGCCATCGCCTCGGGCGGGGTAGAGGCCCGGATCGCCCGGGCGCGCCGTCAGCAGGGCGGCGAGGACGAGGAAGCCGATGAGGTTGGCCAGGAGGGCAGCCAAAACGGCGGCGACGCCCCCGAGGACGCGCCCTGTCGGGCCCGCGCTCATGGAAATTGCCCGATCAGGGGGCGTGCCAGACCTGGCCGTGATACGCGAAGCGGTCGGGCTGGCTCGCCAGGGCCGCGAGGCCCGTGAGGGCCGGGTCGTGCACGGCGATGACGCTGGTGGGGATCACCTGCATCTGCGCCACGAAGGGTGGCTTGCGCTCGAAGGCCTCGCGAAAGGCCCCGCGCCGGAGCACCTCGACGATGCGGGGGGCGATGCCGCCGCCGATATAGACCCCGCCGGTGGCCAGGAAGGTCAGCGCGAGGTCTCCGCAGACCCGGCCCAGGAGCTTCGCGAACAGGTTGAGGGCCGCCGCAGCGTCCGGATCGGCGCCGGAGAGTCCGGCCTCGGTGACGGTGGCTGGGTCGAGCCGGGGGCCGTCCACGCCGGTGCGCAGGCGCTGCAGCCCGGCGTGTAGCCGCGTCAGGCCGGGTCCGGAGAGCAGGGTCTCGACGGTGACGCGGCCATCGACTCGCTCCAGGTGCGGCCAGAGCGCGTGCTCGGCCGGCGTGCTCGGCCCGAAATCCACGTGGCCGCTCTCGGTGGAGACGATGAGGAGCCGGTCGTTCGTGGGCAGGAGAGCCGCCGCGCCGAAGCCGGTGCCGGGTCCGAGGACGAGGCGGGCCCCCTGGTCCCCCGCGCGGCCCTCCTCCCGGCGCGGGCCGATGGGGGTCAACTCGCTGGGGCTGATCCCGGCCGCACCCGCCGCGACGGGCACGTAATCGTTGACGACGACCGCCCGTGAGAGCCCGAAATCCTGCCCGATCCGGGCGCCCTCGATCACCCAATGGGCGTTGGTGAGCTGCACCGCCGGCCCGTCGACCCGGGCCGCCACGGCCAGGATCGCCGAGCGCGGGACGCGACCGTTCGCGTGCGCCAGGGAGGCCCGGATGGCGGCGCTCGGGTCGGCGTGTCCGGCCGTCTCCTCACGGGAGAGCAGCACCGGCTCGGCGCCCGCCTCGGGCACCAGGGCGAAGCGGGCATTGGTGCCGCCGATGTCGCCGACGAGGACGGGGTATTCGAACATGCGCGCCGCTTCCATGAGGCGCCCGTGGGCCCGGGCTGGGAGGATGATCTCGGTCGGGGCGGTGCCTCAGGCCGGCGGCAGGGCGTCGGGGTCGATCGGCGCGCCGTCGGCCCAGGCATAGAGCAGGCGGCGCACCTGCGCTGGGTCGCCGAGGCGGCGGGCCGCGATGGTCTCGGCCGCGCCGATGCGGACGCTGACGCCGCCGGTCTCGTTGACCACCGCGAAGGCCTTCTCGTCGGTGAGGTCGTCGCCGAGGAAGATCGCCCGGCGGCCGGCATAGGGCGGGTTCGCGGCGAGCGCCCGGATGGCGTTGCCCTTGGTGGCGGAGGCCGGCACGATCTCGCCCACGGCCTTGCCGAGCTGGAGCCGGTAGGCGGCGCCGAGGGTGGCGGCGGCGGCCTTGACGGCCTCCCCGGCCGCGAGGGCATCGCTCGGGCTGGCGAGGCGCCAATGCACCGCCACGGAGGCGCCCTTGTCCTCGATCAGCACGTGATCGAGGGTGGCCACGGCAGCGTGCAGGGCGGGCACCCGGGCGCGCAGATCGGGATGGTCCTCGGCACGCCCTCCCGAGACCACGCCGTCGACCCGGCGCTCGACCCCGTGCAGGCCGGCCACATCGAAGCGGGCGGGGCCGAGGAAGTCGTCGATCACCCCGATGGGCCGCCCGGTGACGATGGCGAGCGCGCCGCCGAGCCGGGTGCGCAGGCGCTCCAGGGCGGGGGCGAGGGCCGGATCGACCCGGACCTGATCGGGCTTCGGCGCGATTTCCACCAGGGTGCCGTCGAAATCGAGATAGAGGGCGAATCCGGTCGGCTCGGTCACGCGGGGCGTCCCTTCGTCTGATCCGGGCCTGCGCTAGCATGCCCCGCGCCAGCCGAAAACGGGCGGCGGCAAAACGGGCAGCAGGAAAACGAACCGAGGGGAAAACGAACCGAGGGGAAAACGAACCGGGGGGAAAACGGGCAGGCTTCGCGCCCTGCCCTATCTGCCCGTATGTCCGCCCCCCGCTGGCAAAGGTCCCGACCCGATGTGGCCCACCCCGATCCCGCCCGGCCCGAACGAGGAGAGCGTCTGGGCCTATCCACGCCCGCCGCGCCTGGAGCCGGTCGCCGCACGGCTGCGGGTGGTGCTCGGCGGGCAGACCATCGCCGACACGCGCGCGGGCTATCGGGTGCTGGAGACGAGCCACCCGCCGACCTACTACCTTCCGCCCGGCGACGTGACCGCAGGCGTGCTCGGACCGGCGCGCCGGGCCGGGATCTGCGAGTGGAAGGGCCGCGCCGTCCTGTACGAAGTCGCGGCCGGGGATCGCCGGGCGGAGGGCGCTGCCTGGGCCTACCCCGACCCGACGCCGGATTTCGCGGCCATCGCCGGCTATATCGCCTTCTATGCCGGCCCGATGGACGCCTGCTTCGTCGGCGAGGCCCGGGTGACGCCCCAGCCCGGCGGCTTTTACGGCGGCTGGATCACCCCCGGGATCGTCGGTCCGTTCAAGGGTGGGCCGGGCAGCCGGGGGTGGTGAGGCGGCGAGGCTGATCCCGGCGACGCCGGGTCTCGATGAGCTGCCTGGACCGACCCGACCGGTCGCCCTCGACCATTTCGGGAATGCGGGCATTCGGTGACGGGGCTCTGGGCACAGCCCCGACGCACAATGGCACCACACGCGCTTCGCAGGGTGCCGCCCACGCCGGACGGTCCCGCGAGGAGCGAGGCTGTCTGCGGCGGGAGCCCGGCCCCGGCCCGGAGCTTCCGCGCCGTCACGATCGACCGGGCGTCGTGGTTCAGGCGCGGCGGTTGGCTTGCGCTGTGTGGGCCTGCGCCGGATGGACCAAGCCGGCCATGTCCTGTGGGCCGACCCGGCGCGGAGCAGCACATGCCAGCGCCACCCGCAGAAAGAACGTGCCACGGCAGCCGTCCCAGAGGTCGGCCGGGAGTGTGGCCGCGCCGTCCGTCCAGCGCCAGGTCATGTCGGTACTCTCGACCTGATGCAGCCCTTGCGTGAGGCGGGGATCGTCCAGCGCGATGTGGCGGATGCCGGTGAGCCCGTCGTCGATGCTGAGCGCGGCCAAGCACACCCCGAGGCGGCGATCATCGCCGGAGCCGGCCTCGACATGGGCCGGAACGAAGGTGGTCGAGACGAGGCGTACGTCGCAGGCTGCCGCCGGCAGGATGAAGCGGGCGGTCAGGCCCTCGACGTCGGGGTGGAGCACCTGCCCGTCGACGATCAGGTGGAGGTCGGCCAGCGGATCCTCCACGAGACGCCAGCCCAGCGCCTCGGCGCGATCGGCCAGGCGTGCGCGTGCGCTGTCGACGATCGGACCGGTTTCGTAGAAGGGGCGGCAGAAGGCCGACGGGCCCGCCGGCCGCTCATCGGGCGGCGCGGCGAGGTCGGTGACCTCGACATTGGCAAAGAATGCGCGGTTGCCGCAGTCGACATAGCTCTCGGCAGGCAAGCCCTCGGCGACCAGGATGTCGTGGCTGTCGAGTTCCACGTGCCAATAGGCGACGCTTTCCACGGAGACCTGGGTGATCGTGGTGCCGTTGATCAGGCGGCAGGTGGGAATCAACACTTCGCCGAGCAGGTCGACGCAGATGGCGTGAGCGGGCGATACGAAGAGATCGCGGGCAGGGCGTCCCGGGCCGAACGCGTGCGCCGCGATGCGCACGGGTAGACGGGCGGAGTCGCCGTGGCATGCGATGGTGCGGTGCCCGATCCAGCGGATCGGCCGCTCGGTGCCCTCCGGCGTCACGGCAAGGTCGCCGACTGTCAGGTCCTCGACCGCGACCTCGCCGCGCGCGGTGCGGATGCGCGTGCCGGTGACGTAGCAGGGAACGTCGGAATTTGCGGCGTTGAAGGTCGTGGGCTGCGACGCAGTCCCGTTCGACTGGTAGATGAAGTTGGTCGTTGAGGCGCTCTGCTTCGAGATTCGGTAATCGGTCCCGCCCGCCGTGAAGGCGAAACCACGGTTGTCGATGCCGTCGATGCTCGCCTTTCCGCTGGGCCCGAGGCCGCCATTGCCCTGCGTGTCGTCGCGCCAGAAGACGTTGTTGTACTGACCGGCGTTGCCGCCCGTGCCGTTCGCGTCGTTCGTCGCGACGGAGCCACCCTGCGTCGTATTGTTGGACGCGAGCAATCCGGTGATGGTCTGGCCGTTGAAGCTGCCGCTGATGCCGGTGATGGGGTATCCCTGGAAGGACCCGTTCGAGTTGTAGGTGTACAACGTCGTCGTATCGACGGTGAGCGTGATTGTGCCTGTGTTTCCGTTGGTTGTGAATTCGTAAGTATAGTTGGCCATCTCTCAATTCTCCGGTCCGAAGTTGCGCCAGAGAAGCAGATCCAGAACGGATTTGCCGGGTGGCGTTATGAATCGAAGACTAACTTCCCTGTGACGGCAGGGAAATACGCCTTTCCCAAAATTCTTCAGCATGTTGTATTGTAGCAACAATCCTGGGTTGTATCGAATAGTTTTTAACATTGGATATCGACGTTTTTTGCAATTCAGGGTGACAAGGGCGACAGCCTCTGTCTTGATGCCAGCTATGCAACCTGAGGAATTTTGCAGAATTTTTCATCGCATCTGAGTTGTGTAGGTCCTGCGGCTGGGAGCCCAGCGGGCGGCTTCCGGCCCGCGCGTCGGATATCATCGAGGCCACCGCGAGGGGGCACCGGCGATCCGAGTGGAGCCGGTGTGACCGCAGGGCGCTCGGGGCTGTCACCGCCGGTCGTCAAGCGGCGTAAGTCGACATTCGCTGTCGAGATAAGATTTGACAAAGATCGCGACCGATACTGGAGGAAATAATGGATCCGTTTCTTGGCGAGATCAAAATGGTGGGCTTTCCTTACGCGCCCAACGGCTGGGCCTTCTGCAACGGTCAGCTGCTCTCGATTGCCAATAACTCGGCACTGTTTGCTCTGCTCGGGACGCAGTTCGGCGGCGATGGGATGAATACCTTCGCCCTGCCGGATCTCAGGAGCCGGGTTCCGGTGCATCAGGGCCAGGGAAGCGGCCTGCAGGCCTACGCGATGGGACAGGCCGGCGGCGCCGAGGCCGTCACGCTTCAGATCCAGCAGATGCCCACCCACGCCCACCGGATGACGGTCGATGCATCGGTCGGCAATACGAATGCACCGTCGGGCAACAACCTCGCGCCGACGGAAAATCCGGCTGGGGATACTCCGCTCAACAGCTTCACCACGGGCAACGCCGCGGATCCGGTCCAGGTGAACGCCGCCACGATCGCTCCGCAGGGTGGCAGCCAGCCGCACGAGAACCGGCAGCCCTACCTGACGGTGAACTTCATCATCGCGCTCCAGGGTATTTTCCCGCCACGCCAGTGACGGGGACGCTGCATCGGCGTCCCGAGGGCGAGGCGGATGCCGCCTTCCTCTTCGCCCTCTTCTCGGCGGTCCAGGGCGGCCCCCTGGTCGGGCTCGATCCGCCGTTGCGCGACCTCTTGCTGCGCCAGGGCTTCGCGGGCCAGCACCTCACCTACCGGGCGCGCTATCCGGGCGCCCGCTTCGAGGTGGTGGAGCAGGCCGGCACCGCGATCGGCCGGATCGTCACCGATCGCGGAGCGAACGGGCTCACCCTCGTCGATCTCGCGCTTCTGCCCGCGTGGCGCGGTCACGGGCTCGGCACGCGCCTGATCGTCGAGACGATGGACGCGGCGCGGGACGCCGGCCTGCCGCTTCGTCTCTCGGTGAGCGCGGACAATGCGCAGGCCCGGCGCCTCTACGCGCGGTTGGGCTTTGTTCCTAAGGTTCCCGAGCGCGCGGGAGACCTTCATCTCGAACTTGCCTGGGCTCCGCCCGACGCGGGTGCGTCGTAGCGGGCGACCGGGACGTGACGCCGCGCCGGGATCCGGGCTTCGCGCGGCGGGCCCGAGGGTTTGCTCCGGCCTGGCCCGGCGCTATGCCGGAACCGTTCGGACAGGGACGGAGCAGGCGTGATGCAGGGTGAGATCGGATGCGAGCCGGGGGCGCTGGGGCTCTGTCCGGACCGCCTGGAGCGCATCGACGCCTGGATGCGGCGCCTCGTGGAGGAGGGCAAGGTCGCGGGCCTCTCGGTGATGCTGGCGCGTGGCGGCCGGACCGCGTTCTTCCGGGCCCACGGCCGCGCCGACATGGCCCGCGACAAACCCTTCGCGCCGGACACCATCGCGCGCATCTATTCGATGACGAAGCCGCTGACCTCGGTGGCGGTGATGATGCTCTACGAGGAGGGCCGCTTCCAGCTCGACGATCCCATCACCCGCTTCCTGCCGGAATTTTCCGACTTGCGGGTCCTCACCGGCGGCAACCGGGCGAAGTTCGAGAGCGAGCCGGCCCGGTGCCCGATCACGATCCGGGACCTTCTCACCCACACCTCCGGCCTGACCTACGGCTTCATGGAGGCGACCCTCGTCGACGCGCTCTACCGGCAGAACGGCGTCGATTTCGGGGAAGCGCAGGAGGCGAGCCTCGCCGAGGTGGTGGCCCGGTTGGCCAGACAGCCCCTGCTGGCCCAGCCCGGCGCGGAGTGGAACTACTCGGTGGCCACCGACGTGCTCGGACACCTCGTGGCGGTGGTCTCGGGCGAGGATTTCGCCGACTTCCTGCGCCGGCGGGTGATCGCCCCGCTCGGCATGGTCGACACCGATTTCTTGGTGCCCGGCGAGAAGCTGCCGCGTCTGGCCGCCAATTACAGCCTGTTCCGGGACCGAACCCTCAAGCTCTACGACGATGCGTTGGGCAGCCGTTTCGCCGCGCCGCCGGCCTGTCCCTCGGGTGGCGGCGGCCTCGTCTCGACGGCGGCGGACTACATGCGCTTCTGCCGCTTCATCCTGGGGCGCGGCGAACTCGAGGGCACCCGCCTCCTCGGGCGCAAGACCGTCGACCTCATGCTCGCGAACCATCTCGACGGGGACTTGGCCGCCATGGGCCAGCCGCGCTTCTCCGAGACGGCCTACACGGGCATCGGCTTCGGACTCGGGTTCTCGGTGATGCTCGATCCGGCCAAAGCCCAGATCGTCGGCACGCCGGGCGAGGTCGCCTGGGGCGGGCTCGCCAGCACGGCTTTCTGGATCGACCCGGCCGAAGACCTCGCCGTGGTGCTGCTGACCCAGCTCATCCCCTCCTCGGCCTTGCCCCTCCGGCGCGAATTGCGGGTGCTGACCTACGCCGCCCTGGTGGATTGAGGGCGCGGACCGAGGCTGGGGCCCTGAAAACGGGAAACGCCGCCGTCCTGACGGGGCGGCGGCGCTTCTTGCGACCGTTTCGGGCCTTGTGCTTATTCGGCGGCGGGAGCCGCGCCGGGCTTCGGCGCAGGCTTCGGGGCCTGCTTGGCGGTGCCGGCGGGCGCACCCGCCGCAGCGGCCTTCGGCGCCCATTCGGCGTCGGCGCGCGGGCCGCCAGGGCCGTTGGTCGGGCCGGTGAGCTGCCCCGGCGCCACGTCGTTCACCCGGTTCCAGGTCTGCGAGCCGCAGAGGAAGCCGAGCAGGCAGCCGCGCACCGACAACTCGGTCGGCTGGTCGGACCACATGGTCACGTCGTAGAACTTGCCCTCGTCGGCATTGTAGATCTTGCCGCCGTAATGGCCGTCCGGCTGCGGCTTCAGCCCCATGATGAGCTGCAGGCCGAGCGAGGGCCGGGTCTGCTTCTTCGGGTCGGGATGCTTGAAGTCGATCCGGGGCTGGCCCTGGTCGTTCAGCGGCACCTTCAGCCAGACCACGTAGCCGCACAGGTTGGTGTTCTGCGGTCCGCATTTCTCGGTGCGGATGCGGGCGCGCCCATCCTCGGTGAGCCAGGTGCCGCTCGCATCGTTGGGGGCGGCGGCCAGGGCGAGGCCCGGCAGGAGGGCGGCCGCAAGGCCCGCCAGCGGCGCCAGCCGGCGCGCGGCACCTGCGCGGATCGATCGATTCGTCATGCTTCCAACAACCCTCATGCGCCCGCCGCGCGGCGGCCCGCTTCGCTCGCGGGGCGGCGAGCGCCCATCGCGTGATGCCTCGCCTTCCGATGCGAAGGTGACGGGATCATGGCCGGCGCAGGGTGATCCCCGAAGATTCGCCAGGATCGGCGTGCCGTCGACCCGGGACCATTCGGGCGGGTTCGGAATGCAAAAAGGGCCGGCGCCTACGGCACCGGCCCTGCTCGAAGCTGATCTCGCCTTGGTCGGGGACGATCTGTGCGTCCCTGCTTACCCTTACTCGGCGGCCGTCATCTCGGCGGTGAAGTGACCGCACCAATCCTTCGAGGCGACCACCGGCCACAGGCCCGGGGACTTCGGCTCGGGCTGGCTCACGGGCGGATTGAAGCGGCACAGACCCTCGTCGCCGGCCGCGTGGCCGCCGTTGATCTTGTGGTCGTCGAAGAAGCGGCAGCTCTCGCAGGCCGCGCTGTGGTTGCTTGCCATGGTGGTCTCTCCGATGGGGTCGGGCGCCTCTGCGCCGCGTTGTTCTTAATTAGAACAACTCCAATGAAGCGTCAATCGTCCATTCGCCGACTGGTTCCGGTCACCTCTGGGCGGACCTTCGACGTGAGTGAAAACCCGAGGCGCTCGGGCCTTCCCCGAACGATTCCTCGAGCGCGGCGTTTATGGCCGTGCTTCACAGAGGTGGCGGAAGAATCGATGACGGACGGAGTGAGCGGCCTGGCGCGGCGCCTGGAGGCGGGGGACGTCCGCCTCGGCGTTTCCCTGGCCCGCGCGAAGGACACGCGGCGGGTCCAGGCGCTCGCGGCGGCGAGCGAAGCCGGCGGCTGGCGCTGGCTGCTCGCGCTCTCCACCGGCACGCTGGCGTACGGCCTGCTCAGACGGAACCCCCGCCTCGCCGAGGCGGGGCGGCACATGCTCGCCTCGGGCGTCCTGGCGGCGGCCACCAAGACCACGGTCAAGCGCATCGTCCACCGCACGCGTCCCAATGTCCTCATGGACGAAGGGTTCTACGAGAAGGGCTGGTTCGGGCCCAATGTCGGTCCCTGGCAATCCTTCCCCTCGGGCCATTCGGCCATGAGCGTCGCGGTCGCGAGTGCCGCCGGGCGGGCCTATCCGGAGATCCGGGGTGTCGCCACGGCGGCGGCGCTCGGCGTGGTCGGGGCCCAGGTGCTACGGGGCGCGCATTTCCCGTCCGATGTCGTCGCGGGAGCACTGATCGGTCTGACGTCCGAGGCGGTCGCGCACGAACTGGCGATCGGCCGGGATCGCATCGCGGCTTGTGCCGCGCGCACGGGCGAGGCCGGGCGTTAAGGTCGCGCAGCCGGAACGTCGTAGGAAATCCCCCGGTTGACGCGGCACCCCATCGGAGAGCGCGCGTGACCACCAACCCCCTGACGAAATATCCCCAGCCCCCCTTCGAGGGGCAGCCCCAGAGCTTTCCCGGCAAGACGGGCAAGATGTCACCGGAGCCGGATCACGGCGAGGCGAGCTACGAGGGTTCGGGCAAGCTGACGGGCCAGGTCGCGCTGATCACCGGCGGCGACAGCGGCATCGGCCGCGCGGTGGCCATCGCGTTTGCCCGCGAGGGCGCCGACGTGGCGATCTCCTACCTGCCCGAGGAGCAGGGGGATGCGGAAGCCGTGGCGGCCTGGATCGAGAAGGCGGGCCGGCGCGCCCTGCTGCTGCCCGGCGACCTCAAGCAGGCCGCCTACGGGCGCGACCTCGTCGAGAAGACGGTCTCGGCCTTCGGCCGGCTCGACGTGCTGGTCAACAACGGCGCCTTCCAGCAGCCCAACCAGGGTCTCGACAGCATCGAGGATGCGATCTTCGAGGACCATTTCCGCACCAACGTGTTCGGCCCGTTCTACCTGACCAAGGCGGCCCTGCCGCACCTGAAGCCGGGGGCCTCGGTGATCTTCACCTCGTCCGTCAATTCCAAGCACCCGATGCCCTCGCTGCTCGCCTACAGCGCCACCAAGGGGGCGCTCAGCAACCTCGTACTGAGCCTTTCGCAACTGCTCGCCGAGAAGGGCATCCGCGTGAACGGCGTGCTGCCCGGCCCGATCTGGACGCCCTTCATCCCCTCCGGGATGAGCGAGGATTCGGTGAAATCCTTTGGCAGCCAGGTGCCGTTCGGCCGCCCCGGCCAGCCGGCCGAACTCGCCTCCGCCTACGTGATGCTGGCCTCGCAGGAGAGCAGCTACACCTCGGGCGCCCTCGTCACCGTGGCGGGCGCCATGCCGGTCCTCTGAGGCGGTCCTCCGAGCCGATCCTGTGGGCTTCCGGCAAAGGCTCGATTGACGCCGGCCCGTCACGCGGCCTAGCGTGGCCGTGACGGTTCCTCCCCGGAGGATCAAAAGGGAACGCGGTGAGGGCCTTCGGGCCCGAAGCCGCGGCTGCCCCCGCAACTGTAAGCGGCGAGCCCATCATCAACACGTCACTGGAGGCCTCGGCCTCTGGGAAGACGATGAGAGGGCGGTGACCCGCGAGCCAGGAGACCTGCCGTCAGCCGTGGTCACACGCGGAACGCATCGGGCGGGGTGTCCTGGTGGGTGTCGGGGCGCTCGCATGTGGCGAAC
>NZ_JAQGKL010000297.1 GCF_028290105.1 Methylobacterium sp. | reverse complement strand
CTTCATGCCGTCTACCCTGCGGACTTCCGGGCGGAGAAACTCGGGCAGATGCAGATGGATCAGTTCGACCGCCTCGGTCTCGGTCGGCAGGCCCGTAATGCCACCACCGCCGTGAACGAGATCTGGGTCTCGCGTTTCCAGCGGCTGGTGTCACGCCTTCCCGTTCGGGAATATGGCCTGCATTACGCGGATCTGGTCAATGCCATGCGCAATGCGCTTCCGGCATCCGCGGCCCTCACGATTGGTCGCGTCAAGGAGATCGAGACTGGCCCTGTCCAGCAGAGCGTCACACTGAATGACGGTCGCCGTCTCGATGGACGGCTCATCGTCCTGACGACGGGGTTGGGCGATACGCTGCGCCGCAAGGCCGGCATCGCCAAGCGGGTTCTCAGCACCAAACATTCGCTGTCGTTCGGCTTCAATCTCGCCGCACCCCCATCCGCTTTTCCATTCCCGTCTCTGACCCTGTACGGCGACGCGTTTCGGTCGCGGATCGCCTATGTCACCCTCTTTCCGATCGGGTCGACCATGCGGGTGAACCTGTTCGCCTACCACGACCTGTCCGACCCGTGGGTCAAAGCATTCCGAGCCTCACCCGAGGCCGTCCTGCGCTCCGCCTTGCCGGGACTCACGCGCCACTGCCCAGACCTGACGGTCAGCGGACCGGTCGAGATGCGTCCAGTCGATCTGGTCCAAGCCGAGGATTACCGCCGCGACGGCGTCATCCTGCTCGGGGACGCGTTCCTGTCGCCCTGTCCCATTCCGGGAACCGGGATCGGCAAGGTGCTCACCGATGTCGAACGGTTCTGCTCAGTCCATTTCCCGCGTTGGCTGGAGACGCCGGGCATGGACGCGGAAAAGCTCGCAAGCTTCTACGACGATCGCGTCAAGACCGCCGCCGACGCACAATGCATCCATGCCGGTCTCTACGCGCGTGCGATTGCCACCAACCCCGGACCGGCCTGGGCGGCCCGACGCTGGCGCAACTACTTGGGGCGTCATGTCATCCACGGCGTGAGCGGTCTGCGCGGCGCGCGCACTTCCATTAAAACAGCCGCGCGGTCGGTCGAGTCCGCCTGAGGACTGCGCGACCCGCTCACTGCGCGGCTATCGGTTGGCCTTGACCAAGGCGCTCAGCCGACGGGCGCACGTCGGAAACGTGGGGCCCGGGCCGAGCCGTCGATGAATTCGAAGTCCGCGCTGCGGTTCAGGGTGTGCAGGCGGCGGCCCTTCCAGGCCGGTCCCGCGCGCAGGATCGTCTCGACGGTCTGGGAATAGCCGCCCATGTCGAGGCGGTCGATGCGGGCGAGCGCCAGCGCTTCGCCATAGCCCCCTCGGCAATCCTGTACCGGTCTGATCAATGCGCCATCGCGTGAAACGATGCGGCCGGCGGGCCGGGCGGAGGCGATGTCGATCAGGACCGGATTGGCCGGGTGCGGCGTCCACGGTCCCTGGAAGTCCGGTGCCGACCACAGATGCAGCGCGTCGGAGAACGATCCGAGCCCCCATTCCGCACCGACGAGGGTGGGCGCGTCGCGCACCGTGGCAAACATCCACCAGCGCCCCCCGTGCTCGACGAGCGTCGTGTCGCTCGCGGTGATGCCCGACACCAGGGTCGCTTCCTTGACCCAACCTCCAGGGAAAGCGGTCGACCGGTAGAGATCGATCGTTCCGTTCGCACAGCTTTCCGGAACCATCCAAAGCGCGCCGTCCCGCTCGAACACGAAGGGATAGGAGAGATGGTAGGCCTCCTCCAGGACCGGAACCGGCTGTCCGCGAGGCCCGTCCCGGCCGAAGGCCACGGCCGAGATGATCGCCTTGCCGGTGGCGTGAGGATAATCCTCGACAAAAAGGACCGTGCGCCCCCCACGGTCGATCGGGAAGGGGTCCGCGTAGAAACGGTGTCCATCGTCGGGCAGGTCGCGCCATCCGCCCTCCGGGTGCGCGCGCAGGTCGACGAGATCGGGACCGCCCCCGAGTGCGCGCCAGCCCACCCGCCAATGCGGTGCCCGGTAGCAGAGATGATAGAGACGCCGGACGATCGACCAGGCCAGCATCCGCGAGGCGCGCTTCCCCAAGGCCGCAGCGCCGAGCCCTCGAGGCGCCGCCCCATCGACGTGCTCCGTCTCATTCCGGTGCGAACGAGGCTCGCCAGAGTTGAAGGGGGACATCTTCGATGCCGGTCCGCTGAGCGCCGACAGGATCAGCGTTGTGGTGCGCGCCAAGCCGTCCTCGAAGGCGGTCAGCAGGACACCTCCGGCCTCGGTACCAAAGCGCCCCGTGGCGATGATGCATCCCCCCTCCGACAGAGTCCCCACCGGCGCACGGCCGGCGAGCAGGGCACCGAGCAGAGCGGCTTCACCCGAATGCCCATCGAAGGCGAGGTGCCAAATCCGCTGGTTCGCGTCGGGCTCCGCGTCCCCGCAAAGGTCGATGACGAGGTCCGGCTTTTTCGTCGACGGCGGCGGAAAGGCCGCGAGCGCTCCGGGTTCCACCGTGCTCCACGATCCATCGAGTGGGCGGCGGTTCAGCATCGCTTCGAGACGAAACAACAGGCCGGCATTGTCGGGTAGAGCGCCCTGCCCCGGACGCCGGTCGATCTCGACCGACATTCCAGGCAATGCGGCGATGCGTTCGGCAAGCCGCACATGCCAGCGGCGCGGGTTCAGCCCGTCCAGACGCAGTCTCAGATGCATTTCAGCTTCGCCTCGGGTCAGGGCAGCCCGGATCACCCCGACGATCAGTCTTTGAAGGTTCTAAGCGCAGACAATATGAAGAAATAGACAACTCTGCAGTCGATGCAGATCGACAGATCTGCCGTAAACAAGATCGGACCGTGATTAACCATTTGTTTTCCACGTTCAGGACCGATTGCGAAAAAGCCCGATCCGTTGGGGATTCCTCAGTGAGTCGCCGCTTCAATAGGCGGCAGGATCCGCAAACGTCCGCCCGGTCGTGACTCGTAGAGATCGATGGCACAGATTGACAGACACATAGCGGCGGCGGATTGGATCGATCACGGCGAGCGCATGCGTCCCGCTCGGTCTCAACCGGACACGAGTGCCGAGATCGGCGACCTGTGGCGCATCCTCAGCGCACGGCGCGCATGGGTCATCGGGACGGCGGCGCTCCTCACGGCCATCGCTTTCGCCTACGGGATGCTCGCACCGCCGCTCTACGCGGCGACCGCGCAGATCCTGATCGATCCGCGCGACAAGCAGATCGTCACGAACGACGTCAATCCGATCGCGATGGCGCCCGACGGCGGCGTGATCCAGGTCGAGAGCCAGGCCCGCGTGATCGAATCGGATTCCGTGCTGACGCGCGCCTCCATCGCGGCCGGTCTGCTGACCGATCCGGAATTTGGCGCGCCTGGAAACGGCTTCCTCAACTGGGCCCTGCGATCCGTGCAGGGGGCCGATCAGGGAAGCGAGGCCGCTGAAACGACGAAAGCCGAGGCTCGCGCCGTGCGCGCATTGCGGCGCAAGCTCGCCGTCAAACGGGCAGACAAGGTCTTCGTGGTGGATGTCGTCGTCACCGCGAGCAATCCGGACAAAGCCGCGCGCATCGTCAACGCCATCGCCAGCGCCTATCTCCAAGACCAGGCAAGCGCACGCGCCGATGCGGCCACGCGCGCGTCGGGGGAGTTGCGCTCCCGGCTCGACGACCTGCGGCGGCAGGTCAACGACGCCGAGAACAAGGTCGAACATTTCAAGGCCGAAAACGGTCTCATCTCGGCCAGCGGCCGGCTGATCAGCGAGCAGCAACTCGCGGAGAGCAACAACCGCATCGTCGGCGCCCGTGCGCGGACGGCCGAAGCCCGCACCCGACTTCAGCAGATCAGGGATGCCCGCGGCACGGCCTTCGGGCCCGATGCGACCCCCGAGGCCATTCAATCGTCGGTGATCGAACGCCTGCGCGCCCAATATGCCGAACTCGTCAGCAAGGAGGCCGATCTGCGCACGCAACTCGGCG
>NZ_JAQGKL010000283.1 GCF_028290105.1 Methylobacterium sp. | reverse complement strand
CTTCGCGACGATCTGCGGCCGCGAGACGTTTGCCTATTTCAAGCCCGACCCGCGCCACATCACCCTCACCATCGAACGGGCCGGCGGCGACCCCGCCCAGGCGGTGATGGTGGGCGATTCCCGCGCGGACATCGACGCGGCCAAGGCCGCCGGCATCCCGGTCGTGGCGGTGCCCTTCGGCTACACGGACGTGCCCGTGACCGAACTCGGCCCCGACCGCGTCATCGCACATTTCGACGCCCTCGGCGGCGCGGTCGACGAACTCGTCCCGGCTGCCTGACATCCGGAACGAGGCCTCGAACGAAAAGGGCCGCCCCTGACTGGGCGGCCCTCCAACGAATCAAGCCAGTGGGGCGAAATCAGTTAACGCGGTCGGCGAGGTTGGCCGAGTGCGCATGCTCGCCGGCGATGTAGGGGAGCGCCTGATTGGCGAACTCGCGACCCTGGGCGCTGTCGCCGTTGCGGGCGTAACCGGCGTAGAGGCCGAGCGTGCGGGCGTCGGAGCGGGCCTGCTGGTCGACATAGGTCCGGTCGAAGTCGCGGGCGGAGCGGGCGGACTTCAGGCTGTCGATGCGGGCCTGACCCTCGGCGCCGATGGCGACGCGGCGGCCGGGCTCGGAGGGGCTGTTGTCGACGAGGCCGACGCCGCCGAGGACGCCACCCACCACGCGCTGGGCGATGGTCGCCGAGATCGTCACCGGGGCGAGGACGACGCCGACCGGGTTGTCGAGGCGGGTCTCGAAGGGCTGGGTGTCGGACACGACGGTGCCGCCGGCGGTCAGCGAGGTACCCTCGGGCAGCAGCGCCTGCGTGGTGGCCTTGCGCTCGACGAGGACGTTGTGCGCGTACTGGCGCACGCGCGGGTTGCGCGACCGCTCCAGGGCGATGCGGCTCGACTCGATGCTGACCGCATCCGAACGCAGGGCGGCGGCGCGGAAGTCCGAGGTGTCGGTTACGGCCGGCTCGTTGCCGTTGAACTGCGGCGCGACGCGGAAGGACAGGGGCTCCTGGGCGAGTGCCGGGGTGGCGAGGGCGGCGACGGACAGGCCGAGGGCGGCAAGAAGCTTGGTGTTGATCATGGCGGGTTCTCCTGGTGCGCCGTGAAGGCGTCGTTCGTTGGGATCGTTTTGCGGTGCGGCAACACGCGGCTCGACCCGACGTTCCACCCTGCGTCGCATTGGAGCCTTGCATTCGCGGGGGTGTTTTTCGCACGCGTCGACTCCACGAGCGTCCGGTTTTCGCACCACATCGCCACCCGTCATCCGTCGAGAGCCCCATGATCGAGCCCCGGCCCCTGTTCGATGATCTCACCCGGTTTCACCTCGCGCGCGAGATCCTGCGCTGGGGCTGGTCCATCGGTGCGCACAGCTACGGCTGCCCGCGCGTCCTCGAGCCGGACCTCGCGGGCCTGACGATCGGGCGATTCTGCTCCATCGGGCCCAACGTCACGATCGCGCTCGGCAACCACCGCACCGATCTCGTGACCACCTACCCGTTCAAGGCCATCGCCGACATCGTCGGCGGGGGGCTCTGGGAGCAGGCCCTGTCGGCCGGGCCGGATCACGACACGCGCGGCGACGTGGTGATCGGCGACGAGGTCTGGCTCGGGGCCAACAGCACCGTCCTCTCGGGTGTGACCATCGGCACGGGCGCGGTCATCGGGGCCGGCGCCGTGGTCCGGCGCGACGTGCCGCCCTACGCGATCGTGACCGGCAACCCCGCCAAGGTGGTACGTCGCCGCTTCGACGAAGGCATCGTGGCCCGGCTGCTGCGCACGAACTGGTGGGCGTGGCCGGACGAGCGGATCGCCGAATACCTGCCGCTGATCCTGAGCACCGACATCACGGGCTTCCTCGATCGGGTCGAGTCGGAGGAGGCCATCCCGTCATCCATTGCCGATGAGGGGCTGAGCGTTCCAGTCCAGAGCTGAGGCGCCGATCCATCGTCGGCGGACCTCTCCCGAGAGGCATCATTCCAAGGCACGCTCTTGGCATGAAACTCGGGCCTGCTCGGCCCGTACATCCGCCGGCCGTGTCGGGAGCGATCAGCGGACCTAGGGGCGTCGCGGACCGCTGCCGCCTGCGACCGCGCACCGGCATCCGGTTCCGGCTTTCAGCGGCGAGGCAATGCGAGATGATGATCGCAAGGTGAGTCTTGGAATACCGTGATCAGGGTGCCGCCACCGATATCCCGATCCTCATCGTCGCCCCGGAATTCGATGGTTCCGCATGGGTGTGCCGAATGGGTGTGCCGATACGAGATCGGTTGGCCGTGCGAGCGTCGATCAAGCTTCGGTGCGGGCTTCGACGCGGTTCAAGCCCTGCATCTGACGCTGCAGAAGATCGGAATGGAAATCTATCGGAGCGCGTACCATGCAACCGGTCGCCTTGCCTGGGGCGAGCAGGGCATGGGCTACGGATTTCCTGTTCCCAGGAGCGGGCGTGACGTTCTGATCGGGGACGATCGAAGGTTCGAGGGCTGAATGGCGGATGAGGCGCGCGATCACGCGTTTCAATGCGCCTCTTCCCAGTTCAGGGCCGCGCGGGCCTCGACCATCAGCGGCACCCGCAGGGTCAGGGCGGGGGCGGGGGCCTCGACCATGATGCGGGTGATCACGGGCAGGGCCTTCTCGACCTCGTCCTCGGGGGCCTCGAAGACCAGTTCGTCGTGGACCTGCAGGAGCATGCGCACGTTGAGGCGCTCGGCCTTCAGCGCATCCTCCATGCGGATCATCGCCCGGCGGATGATGTCGGCGGCGGAGCCCTGGATCGGGGCGTTGATGGCCTGACGCTCGACGCTCGCCCGCTCGTTCGGGTTGTTCGAGCGGATCTGCGGGTAGTGGCAGACACGGCCGAACAGGGTGGTGACATAGCCCAGATCCCGGCACAGGCGCTTGGTGTCGTCGATATAGGCCCGGATGCCGGGGAAGCGCTCGAAATACTGCTTGATGAAGGCGCCGGCCTCCTCGCGGCCGATGCCGAGGCGATCCGCCAATCCGAAGGCCGAGATGCCGTAGATGATGCCGAAATTGATGGTCTTGGCGCGCCGCCTCAGGTCCGGCGTCATCTCGGAGAGCGGCACGCCGAACATCGCGCTGGCGGTGGCCGCATGGATGTCGATGCCGTCCGCGAAGGCCTGGCGCAGCTGCGGAATGTCGGCGATGTGGGCGAGCAGGCGCAGCTCGATCTGGCTGTAATCGGCCGAGATCAGCCGGTTGCCCTCCGCCGCCACGAAGGCGCGGCGGATGCGGCGGCCTTCTTCCGTGCGGATCGGGATGTTCTGCAGGTTCGGCTCGGACGAGGAGAGCCGGCCCGTGGTGGTGGCCGCCAGCGAGAACGAGGTGTGGACCCGGTCTGTCTCCCGGTCGGCGTGCTGTTGCAGCGAATCCGTGTAGGTGGATTTCAGCTTGGCGAGCTGGCGCCATTCGAGGATCTTCTTCGGCAGCGGGTGTCCGGCCTGCGCGAGTTCCTCCAGCAGGGTGGCGGGCGTCGCCCACTGGCCCGAGGGCGTCTTCTTGGCGCCGGGCAAACCCATCTTGCCGAACAGGATGTCGCCGATCTGCTTCGGGGACGAGACCTGGAATTTTTCGCCGGCATCGTCCTGGATCTCCTCCTCCAGGCGTACCAGGATCTGGGAGAAGTCGCCGGACAGGCGGCTGAGCATGTTGCGGTCGATGCGGATGCCCTGCGCCTCCATCCGGGCCACCACCGGCACCAGGGGGCGCTCCAGGGTCTCGTAGACCGTGAGGCGCTTCTCGGCGGCGAGGCGGGGTTTCATCATCCGCCACAGGCGCAAGGTGACGTCGGCGTCCTCCGCGGCGTAGGCGGTCGCCTTGTCCAGCGCGACCCGGTCGAAGGTGATCTTGGCCCGGCCCGTTCCGGCGACGTCCGAGAAGGTGATGGGCTGGTGGCCGAGGTGCCGGCGGGCGAGCTCGTCCATGCCGTGCCCGCCCTTGCCGGCGTCGAGCACGTAGGAGATCAACATGGTGTCGTCGAAGGGCGCGACGCGGATGCCGTAGCGGGTGAGCACGGCGAGGTCGTATTTGAGGTTCTGGCCGACCTTGAGCACGCCCGGATTTTCCAGGAGCGGCTTCAGCCGGGCGATCACCGCATCCAGGGCGATCTGCCCGGCGGCCGCCTGGAACACGTCCGTCGCGGCCTTGGCGTCACCGAAGAGATCGCCGTCCGCGCCCTTGATCGGCTCGACGTGCCGCAGCGGAATGTAGGCCGCGCGCCCCGGTGCCACGCAGAGGGACACGCCGACGAGGTTGGCGTTGTTGGCGTCCAGCGAATCCGTCTCGGTGTCGACGGCGATGACGCCCGCCTCCTCGGCCTCCGCGATCCAGGCGTCGAGCTGCTCCACGGACTGGATGGTTTCGTAGGCCGCCGTGTCGAACGGCTTGACGGATTCGGTGGCCCGCGCCGCGACGAGGTTGGCGGGCGTCGGCTCGGAGGGGCCGCGCGGCTTCGGGGCGACGTCGGGCAGGCCGAGATCCGCGAAGGGATCGACCTCGCCGCCGGCCGGCCCGGCCGCCGTTTCGGGGTCGAGCGGGACCGGATCGCCGAGGGCTCCGGGAAGGACCCGGGCGTCGGCGAAGAAGGGTGCGTCGGGCTCGGGCTCACGGTTGGGCAATAGGGCCGGGTCGGGCTGCACCGCCTCCGGATCGACGTGCAGCATCTGCGCGATGCGCCGCGTCAGGGTGTTGAACTCCATCGCCTTCAGGAAGCCGACGAGTTTCTGGGGGTCGGGTTTCGGCAGGCGCAGGTCGTCCAGCGGCACCGGAACGGGGACGTTCTCTTCCAGCGCCACGAGCTTTCGCGAGAGCCGGGCCTGGTCGATGCTGGCCAGAAGCGTCTCCCGGCGCCTGGGCTGCTTGATCTCGGCCGCCCGATCCAGCAGCGCGTCGAGGCTGCCATATTCCTTGATCAGCGCGGCGGCCGTCTTCAGGCCGATGCCGGGCACGCCGGGCACGTTGTCGGAGGTGTCGCCGATGAGCGCCAGGGCGTCGCCGATCTGCTCGGGGTTCAGACCTTCCCACTTGGCGATGATCGCGTCGCGGTCGAGGTTGCGCTCGGGCCGGTAGCCGGGCTTGCCCTTGGAGCCGGATTCGAAGTCGTAGAACCGCACCAGGGGCCCGACGAGCTGCATCAGGTCCTTGTCGGAAGAGACGATGATGACGCCCGCTCCCCGGGCTTCGGCCTGGCGCGAATAGGTGGCGATGAGGTCGTCGGCCTCGTAGCGGATGAGCTCGATCGGCTGGAGCCCGAAGGCCCGCACCGCATCGCGCATCAGCGGCATCTGACGCTTGAGGTCGTCCGGCGCGTCGGGCCGGTGGCCCTTGTAGTCGGGGAACATCTCCTTGCGGAACGAGCCCTCCGACTTGTCGAACACGATGGCCAGATGGGTCGGCATCACGCCGGCCGCCCCCTCCTGCACGAACTGGGCGATCTTGGTGCAGAACAGGCGCACCGCACCGGTGGGCAGGCCATCCGAGGGCCGGGTGTTGTACTTCTGGTCTTGGTTGATCGACTGGAAGTAGGCGCGGAAGA
Organism: Methylobacterium sp.; assembly: GCF_028290105.1. GTDB lineage: Bacteria > Pseudomonadota > Alphaproteobacteria > Rhizobiales > Beijerinckiaceae > Methylobacterium. The sequence continues at coordinate 14,422 of NZ_JAQGKL010000283.1, read as the reverse complement.
TGAACGAGGAGCCGTCCACCAGGATGATCTGATCGCCGGGGCCGACGGGCTTTTGCTCGGAGGACGTCTCGGCGGTCATTGGGATCACGCGTCTGAGGGGGAACGGCCCATGTCTAGAGCGCACCTCGTCGAAGTGCTACGTCCCTCGACGCCGAGGAGCGCGCTTTGACGCGAGCGATCAGCCCGCCGCCCCCACGGTATCCGCCATCCGCGCGTCCCGCGTGCCCAGCGGCTGCTCCGGGCCGCGCGTGGTGTCGGCCTCGGTCTGGTGCTCCATCTCGGCGTTGATCTCGGCGCCGATGAGCACGATCGTGGTCGAGATCCAGATCCAGGTCATGAAGCCGATCACCGCGCCCAGCGAGCCGTAGGTCTCGTTGTACTTGCCGAAATTGGAGACGTACCAGGAGAAGCCGAGCGAGGTGGCGAGCCAGGCCACCGCCGCGATGGCGCTGCCCCAGGTCACCCAGCGCCAGCGCGGCGCGTCGCGGCTGGGGCCGTAGCGGTAGAGCAGGGCGAGGCCGCCCAGCACCACGACGAGAAGCACCGGCCAGCGCAGCAGGGCGATGTACCAGGCCTCCGAACTCAGCCCGATGATGGCGATGGCCGCCGGCACCACCACGATCCCGACGAGCGCCAGGATGATGAACAGGAGCGCACCGGCGGTGAAGGCCAGCGAGCGCAGGTTCAGCCAGATGAAGCTGCGGCTCTCGCGCTCCTCGTAGACGATGTTGAGGGCGGAGAAGACCGCCTTCATGCCGCCGTTGGCGCTCCACAGCGACAGCACGATGCCGGTGAAGAAGGTCAGCCCCAGGGTGGTGTCGCCCTTCTCGGCGATGCGCTTGACCTGGTCCCCGATGATTTCCAGGGCCCCGGAGGGAATGACGCCCTGGAGGCTTTGCAGGTGCTCGTTGATGGTGGCGACATCCGCCACCAGCCCGTAGCAGGAGACCAGCGCGGCGACCGCGGGGAAGATCGCCAGCAGCACGTAGAACGTCACCCCGGCGGCCACCGAGACGATGTTGTTCTCCGAGACGTCGTGGAACACCCGCATCCCGATGTCCTTCCAGCCCTTGGCCGGAATCTCGGAGGGCGTGCGTGCCTTGCGGCCGCGGTCCGGCTCGCTGTCGGCCACCCGGCGCGCGTCGGCGCCGGCATGGGACGGGGACGGCTTGCGCGTCGGATCCGCCGGTATCCCGCGCGCCGGGGCGGCACCACCCGCGCGGCGCGGGAGCGCGACGAAGCCGAGGAGCGCGGTGGCGAGGGCCACGGTCCAGATCGTCGAGTTTCTAGTATCGGTTGTGCTCGGCACAGTCGATCGGTCGCGCGGTGATGTCATCGATCGTCTGCCCCGTCGGATGGATCGTCTTCGCAAGATGAGGCGCGCGCCCGTCGCGCCCGCATATCTTGCCTCGACAACGAAGCGTGGCGGCTGCGGGTTTCATGGCACCTCACGGAAATGCGAGCGCGCCGGGGCGCCGTGCTTAATCCGAGAAAGCCCGGCTTCGGATCGGGCGTTGTGCGTCGCGGCACCCGGAAAACCGCAGCGTGCGGATTTTTCGACGCCGCGCGGACGTGAGGGTGGATCTCGGCTTGCCCTCGGCGGCGGCAGGCGTCACGGCCCATGTGTCCCTGTTTTCGCCCCGGAGATCCCCGACCCGTGCCGCACGCGACCGAGCTGATCGCCATCATCGCCCTGGGCCTCGTGCTGGCCTTCGTCTGCGGAATGCTGGCGCAGCGCCTGCGCCTGCCGCCGCTGGTGGGCTATCTCCTCGCGGGCGTCCTCGTCGGCCCCTACACGCCGGGCTTCGTGGGCAACAGCGCGCTCGCCGGCCAGCTCGCCGAGATCGGCGTCATCCTGCTGATGTTCGGCGTCGGCCTGCACTTCTCGATCAAGGACCTGATGGCGGTGCGCACCATCGCGCTGCCCGGCGCCATCGTGCAGATCGTGGCGGCCACCGTCATGGGCGGGGCGCTCGCGCTGGCCTGGGGCTGGGGACTCGGCGCCGGCCTCGTCTTCGGCCTCGCGCTCTCGGTGGCGAGCACGGTGGTGCTGCTGCGCGCGCTCGAGGAACGCCAGCTTCTGGACAGCGACAAGGGCCGCATCGCGGTGGGCTGGCTCATCGTCGAGGATCTGGCGATGGTGCTGGCCCTCGTGCTGCTGCCCGCACTCGCCCCCTCCCTCGGAGGCGACGGTGCGGGCGCCGCGCATCACGCGGGCGACGGCAACCTCTGGCTCACCCTCGGGCTGACGCTCGCCAAGGTCGGCCTCTTCACCGCCGTGATGCTGGTGTTCGGGCGGCGCTTCGTACCCTGGCTCCTCGATCAGGCGGCGCGCACGGGCTCGCGCGAACTCTTCACCCTGGCGGTGCTGGCCCTGGCGCTCGGCATCGCCTTCGGATCGGCGGAACTCTTCGGGGTCTCCTTCGCGCTCGGTGCGTTCTTCGCCGGCATGGTGCTCGCCGAATCGGACCTCAGCCATCAGGCGGCGGCCGATTCCCTGCCGTTGCAGGACGCCTTCGCGGTCCTGTTCTTCGTCTCCGTCGGCATGTTGTTCGATCCCGGCATCCTGATCCGCGAGCCGCTCTCGGTGCTGGCCGTGCTCGGCATCATTCTCGTCGGCAAGTCGCTGGCGGCGGTGGCGATCGTGCTCGTCTTCCGGCATCCGCTGGGGACCGCGCTCACCATCGCGGCGAGTCTCGCCCAGATCGGCGAATTCTCGTTCATCCTCGTCAGCCTCGGCCTGTCCCTGAAGCTGCTGCCGGAGGAGGGGCGCGACCTCATCCTCGGCGGCGCCATCCTGTCGATCACCCTCAACCCGCTGTTCTTCGCGCTCACCGACTGGGTCGCGCGCAAGGTCGCCGAGAGGCCGAACCTCGCCGCCCGCTTCGAGCGCAAGGGGGCGGACGCGCTCACGGTCACGACGGACGGCCAGTCCCATCGCGGCCACGCGATCATCGTCGGCTACGGCCGCGTCGGCAGCACCATCGCCACGGCCCTGAAAGCCTGGGACCTGCCATACATCGTCCTCGACCGCGACCGCCGCCGGGTCCTCGACCTGCGCCGGGACGGCACCGAGGCGGTGTTCGGTGACGCCACGATGCCGGGCATCCTCCAGGCCGCCGATATCGCCGAGGCCCGGCTGATCGTGGTGGCCACACCCGAGGCCCACACCACCCGGCGCATCGTCGAACTCGCCCGCGAGGCCAATCCCCGGATCGACACCCTGGTGCGGACGCACAACGACGGCGAGCGTCGGCATTTCGAGGAGCAGGGCGTCGGCCTCGTCCTGATGGCGGAGCGGGAGCTCGCCTTCGGCATGACCCTCTACGCGCTGCGCAGCCTCGGGCTGAAGGAGGGCGAGGCCCGCATCTTCGTCGATAGCACGCGCGTGGAAAGCCGCTCCGCCCCCGTCGAGGCCGAGATCGACCACGGCGCCCCGGAACTGCGCCCGCACAAGGACGAAGAAGGCTGACGCCCTAGCCTTGCAGGGACCGCCCGAGTTCGTGCACCCGCCTGAGATCCGCGACGAAGGCGGCGTAGGCCTCCGCCTTGGCCTCGTCGGGCAGGCGCAGCAGGTAGGAGGGGTGCACGGTGATGAAGCCCGAATAGGGCTTTTCGAACGCCGCCGGGCCGCGCGCCCGGGTGATCGGGATCGCCTTGCCCGTGAGAGCCAGCACGGCGGTGGCGCCGAGCGCCACCACGAGCTTCGGCGCGACGAAGTCGAGTTCCCGCTCGAGCCACCAGCGATAGTGGCTGACCTCGCCGGCGGTGGGCTTCTGGTGGATGCGGCGCTTGCCGCGCTCCTCGAACTTGAAGTGCTTGACCGCATTGGTGAGGTAGGCCTCCCCGCGCGCGATCCCGGCCTCGTCCATCGCGCGCGACAGCAATTGCCCGGCGGGCCCCACGAAGGGACGCCCCTGGCGGTCCTCCTGGTCGCCCGGCTGCTCGCCCACGAACGCGATGGTGGCACCGACCGGCCCCTCGCCCAGCACGGCTTGCGTCGCGCCGGGCACGAGGGGCTCCGAGCGCTTGATGATGGCGTTGAGCGCCTCCAGTGAATCCGGGCCCTGGTCGGCCATGGCCGCGACGGCGCGGGCGGGGTTTCGCTTGACCGGCATCTGCGGCTCCCTCTCGATCATGGCGCCGGTGCGGGCCGCCGCCTGCCGGACGAGGCCCGGGATCGCGGCGGTCTCGGGCATGTTGCGCCAGTACTTCTTCGGCATCTCCGCCCGCATGGCGGTGAGGTTGGTGCGGGCGGGGTTGAACGTGCTCTCGTAATAGTCGCGCCAGCCCGCCTCGAAGCCGTCATGGGTGGGTGCGTCCTCGCGGCGTCCCGGCGGGCCGAAGGTCAGAGTCGTCCGGTCCCAATGCACGGACGCCTCCGGCGTCAGGATGGTCCATTCGAGCCCCCGGAAACGCCCGACGAAGAACGGGGCGGCGGCGGCCAGGATATGGTGGTCGGGTTCGAACCAGGCCACGAAGCGCTCCGGGTCTTCTCCCTCGACCCGGCGGAAGCGCAGGAAGGCGTGCATCTTGTGCAGGTCGCGGCCGATCGCCTTGCGCATCCGCTCCAGCCGATGGACCAGGGGATCGCTCGACACCTCCAGGAGCCGGCGCTCGCCATGCAGGATGCGCCAGATCAGCTCGTAGAGGAGCGCGTAACGCTCGTGGTCGCGATGGGGCACCACGGAGCCCACCATCTCGGCGACCCCGCGCGGGAGGCTCAACGGGCTTTGCGTGGCCTCGACCTCCACGGCCGCTCCGAACAGCCCCGGCGCCTCGCCGATGGACCAGAGCACCCGCTCCGGGGGCACGTTCCGGCCGGCGAGGCGGCGCGCGGCGGCGCGGAACCCGTCGAGGTCGGCGCCCGCGCGGAGGAAGACGGCTTCGAGGGGCGCGTTTCCAAACGCCCCTGCCGAGGGGGACGGGGACGTCTCCGGATCCCCCATCCTCAGAACAGGCTCAACTGCTTGGGCGGATCGGCCAGCCGCGCCCGCAGATCGAGCCGGTCGGTGAGGCCGCCCGCCGGATGGTAGTCGGCGGTGATGAGGAAGGGCCGCGCCCGCTTGAGCGCCGAGGTGAGCCGCGCCACGTCGTCGAGGCGCAGCCGGGTGTGGCGCCGCGCCCGGATGATCTTGTCCACCGCCCGCGCGCCGAGGCCCGGCACCCGCAGCAGCATCTCGCGATCGGCGACGTTGACGTCGAGGGGGAAGCGCGCGCGGTGCTTGAGGGCCCAGGCGAGCTTCGGGTCGATGTCGAGGGAGAGCATCCCGTCCTCGGTCGCGTCGGCGACGTCGTCGGGGGTGAAGCCGTAGTACCGCAGCAGCCAGTCGCCCTGGTAGAGGCGGTGTTCGCGCTGCAGCGGGGGCGATTTCAGCGGCAGGATGGTCGAGCCGTCGGGGATCGGGCTGAAGGCGGAGTAATAGACCCGCTTCAGGTTGTACGAGCCGTAGAGAAGCGCGCTCTTGCGGATCAGCGCTTCGTCGGTGGTCGCATCCGCGCCGACGATGACCTGCGTCGATTGCCCGGCCGGCGAGAACCGGCGCTTCTCGGCCTTCGCCTCGACGATCCGCTCGCCGATCTGTGCGATGGCCTTCTGGATGACGGCGCCGTCCTTCTCGGGCGCCAGGCGCTCCAGGCTCGCCTCCGTGGGAAGCTCGACGTTGATCGATAGCCGGTCGGCGTACAGGCCCGCCTCCTCGATCAGCCACGGGCTCGCTTCCGGGATCGACTTCAGGTGGATGTAGCCGCGAAAGCCGTGGTCGCGCCTCAGGGATTTGGCCACCCGCGTCATCAGTTCCATGGTGTGGTCGGGCGACTTGATGATGCCGGACGAGAGGAACAGGCCCTCGATGTAGTTGCGCTTGTAGAACTCCACCGTGAGGGTCACGACCTCCTCGACGCTGAACTTCGCCCGTTGCACGTTCGACGAGCGACGATTGACGCAATAGGCGCAGTCGAACAGGCAGTAATTCGTCAGCAGGATCTTCAGGAGCGAGATGCAGCGCCCGTCCGGCGTGTACGCGTGGCAGATGCCGGCGCCCGTGGTCGAGCCGAGTTCGCCCTTGCCCGCCGTGCGTTTCGGCGCCCCGGAGGACGAGCACGAGGCGTCGTACTTGGCGGCATCCGCAAGGATGCGCAGCTTCTTCGCGAGCGTTTCGTCCATGCCCGGAAGATGCGCCTCGTTCGCGGTTCGTTCAAGTTTTCACCGCCGAATCCGAGGCTTCTCCGTCGCCGCGTTGTCGCAGGCGCCGTCGGCTCAGATCTCCGAATCCGCCTCGATCACCCGGCGCCCGAGACCATAGCCGAAGCCGGCACGCGCCATCGCGGCGAGATCCCGTTCGCGATAGGCCTCACGGGCTTCCGGCCGGCGCCAGGGGCCGATCCGGCGCCGCTTGGCATAGGCGAAGGCAGCGGCTTCTTCGAGATCGACGCCCTCGTCGGCCGCCTCGCGCTCGTTCTCCATCGCGGTGGCCACCTCCTCGCGCGACACGCCCTTGGCGGCGAGCTTGGCCGACAGGGCCCGGGCGGAGGCGCCGCGCCGGCGCAGGGCCGCCAGCCGTCCGGCGGTGAAGCGGGCATCGTCCACGAGGCCGGCGCTGACCGCCCGCGCCACCGTGGCCTCGATCGCCTCCGCGAAGGCGCTCGCCTCCTCGCCGCGCAGGCGGCAGCGCTTGTCGACCCGGCGCTTCAGGGTCTGCCGCAGCATCGCCACGGATGCACTGTAGCGTTCGAGATAATGCAGGGCCGCCCGCTCGAGGTAGGCGGGCGTCACGGGCGGAGGCGGCTTCACCTCGGTCGGGCCGGCCCGGCCGTCGGACGACCCTTTCGCAGTGTAGCGCGACGCAACGTTTCGTAGTGTCATCGGTTCTTCATAGTCCGAACAGGTTTCGGGGACAGGCTGTCTAGATGGTGATGACACGGGACAACGGCTCGTGCTTATCGTGCCGGCACGCTTCGTGAGGCGCGAGTGGCTCCTCGTGCTCCTGGCCCTCGGCTTTGCCATGGTGGCCGGGATGCTGGTCTACCTGTCCCGGCCGACGACGCTCACGGTGGCGGTCGGCCCGCGCGAGGGCGCCGAGGCCACGCTGCTGCAGACCTACGCCCAGGCCCTCACCCGAGGCCGTGAGGATGTCCGCCTCAAGCTGGATTTCTACGACGACGTTCGCGACAGTTCCGAGGCGCTTCAGCGCAACAAGGCCGACCTCGCGGTGGTGCGCCCCGACGTGCACCTGCCCGAGAACGGGCTCACGCTCGCCATTCTGCACGACGAGGCCCTGCTGATCGCCGCCCCCGAGGCCGCCGGCCTCGAGAGCTTTGCCGATCTCGCGCGCAAGCGCCTCGGCGTGGTGGAGCGGCACGCGGCGGACCTGCCCTTCCTGACGAACCTCCTCGGCTTCTACGACTTCGTGCCCCAGGTCGACGCGGAGGTCGGCTCCGAGCCCGGTCTCGGTCCGGGCCGCGTCGCCCTGATCCCGCTCAAGCCGAACGAGGTCACCAGCGCCATCGCTGAAGGCCGCGTCGACGCCGTGGCGGTCATCGCCGCCCCGGCCTCGAAATCCGCGATCTCGACGGTGCGCGCCGTGGAGGCCGGCTCGCCCGAGAAGAAGATCAGCTTCGTCGCGGTCTCGGACGGCGAGGCGATCATCCAGCGGATGCCGGAACTCCAATCCGTGACGATCCCGGCCGGCACCTTCGGCGGCCGTCCCAAGCGCCCCGACGAGGACGTGAAGACGGTGGGCGCCTCCTACCGGTTGATGGCGCGCGGCAGCGTGAGCCGCTTCACCGTGGCATCGGTGACCCAGCACCTCTTCGAGTGGCGCTCGAAGCTCGCTCCGCTGGCGCCCATCGCCAACCTGATGAAGGCCCCGGATTTCGACTCCACGGTGGCGGCCACCAGCGCCCGCCTGCCGAACCATCCCGGCGCGGTGGACTATTTCGAGCGCGAACAGCAGACGATGTTCGAGCGCTACGAGGATTACATCTACCTCCTCGCCTTCTTCGGCGGCACCGTCGGCTCGGGCTTCGCCTGGCTCGCCCAGCGCCTCGCCCGCAAGCGCCGCGAGCGCATCGACGTCGTCCTCGACCGGCTCCTCGACATCCTGCGCGAGGTTCGCGCCGCGACCTGCAAGGCCGACCTCGACCGCCTCGTGCGCGAGACCGACGACCTCGTGGCCGACGTCGTCCAGCATGCCCGCGAGCGCAACATCGACAACCGCACCGTGAGCGCCCTGATCCTCGCCATCGACGCCGTGCACGCCGCGATCAACGACGAGCGGCGCAACCTCGGCGAGATCGGGCCGGAGGGGGGGCGGGCCGTGGACCACGCCCGCACGGCCCGCCTCCTGTCGCTGCACGCACCGGCGGCGGAGTGAGGCTCAATACCGGATCGTCCCGCGCAGGCCGAACACCGCCGCGTTGCGGATGCGGGCACCGTTCGCCTCGCGCGGGTTTGGGATGCCGCCGCCTGGGCGAAACACGTACTGGAAGTCCGGCTGGAGGGTGACGCCGGGCCCGAGCACGGCCTGGTAGGTCGCCTCCAGCACCGCCTCGCTGCTGCGCCGGGGCGTGACGAGGCCGGTGGCCAGGATCGCGTCGGTGTCGAGGCCACGCGCCTCGGGTGAGATCCGCGACAGGCCGAAGGCGAGGCCCACCGTATCGTCCGAGCGGCCGGGCAGCAGGCCTTTGTAGGCGATGCCGACATCGGCGTAGAAATCCACGAGGCTGCGGTCGGCGGGTGAGCCAGAGGCGCGCAGGAACACGCTGGCGCCGTCGTTCGGGTCGTCGGGCTCGCGATAGATGGTCTGGTCGACGAGGCCGTAGAGCCCCGCCTGTCCACGGAAGCGCCGGGCGATGCCGGTGCTCGACGGGGCGGCGAGGGACGTCCCGGCGCTGTCGGTCCGCAGGCTGTCGAAGCGCCCGAAATGATACCAGCCGCCGAGCGTGACCGTGCCCGCCTCGCCGGTGCTGCCGGCCTCGATGTTGTAGGCGTAGGAGGCCTCGGCGATCACCAGGGCGGGGTCGTCGGTGCGGAAGTTGGTGCCGGTGCGGTTGCGACGCTGTGGATCGGGATCACGATTGCCGCGCGCCGGCCCGGCCGGGTCGCCGTCGAACAGCCCGACCTGGAACGACAGGTTGGCGTTGGGGACGTACTTTCCGCGCACGCCCGGAACCGCGAGGGGGTAGATCGGCCCGCCGCTCGGGATCACCACCGCCATGTTGTTCGGCCAGCCGAAGGTGGAGTTCACGAACACCGTGCCGGTCTGGGTCACGGCGAACTCGGTGTCGGCGGCGATCTGCCCGAATTTCAAGCCGAACTGCTCGCCGAAGAGCTTCTGCTCGAACCACAATTCGTAGACCCGCGAGGACGGCAGCGCCTCGATGCCGCTCACCGTGATGAGGTTGCCGATGGCGCCGTGCGAGAGGCCGGCGCCGTGGATCTGGAAGAGGTTGGTGTGGAGGGCCGCGCCCGTCCAGCCGAGCAGGGGGCCGAGGTCCACGTCGATCTCGAGGTCGAGCAGGCCCTCATAGATGCCGCGCCGGCGAAAGCCCCCGGAGACGTTGCCGAGACCCTCGCCGATATAGGTCAGGCTGTAGGTGAGGCCCCGATCCTTGAGGTAGGCCCGGAAGCCGAAAGGGTCGCCGGCGGCGCCGAGCTGATCCTGGATCGAGGTATCGAGATTGGCGGAAGGCCGGGACGAGGTGACCGACTGGGCGACCGAGGTCTGCGGGTCGCCGCCCGCACCGCGGGCCGAGCCGATCGCGCGTCCCTCGATGGCGAGGCGAGCGGCCGTTTCCGCCGAGGTCTCGGCCCCGGCGGGGCGCGCCCAGCACAGGAGAAGCAGCGCCACACCCGCGCGAAGGGCGGGGGCCGGTCTCCGGAACAGGGGGGCGTCGTGAAGGCGGGCCAAACGTCTCGCAATCCTGCGCGGTGCGGCCTCAGCTTAGCCCTGCCGCATGACGCTCGCGCAACCGCTCCGGGTTGAGGATCAGCCGGCTTCGTCGAGTTCGGGACCGCGCGTGACATCGAGGCCGCCGCTGGAGCCCGGGGGCGGGCCGACCGTGACGGGCTTGCCCGTGCGCGCCGCCTCGTAGATCGCCTCCATGAGGACGTGATCCTGAAGGCCCTCCTCGCCGGGCGTGCGCGGCCGCCGATCCTCCTGGATGCAGCGGGCCATGTGGTCGATCTCCAGCGCGAACTGGTTCTTCTGGGTCAGGATCCGGGTGTCCTGCGACTCCGCCTGACCGTCCGACCGCGCCACGACGAGGCGCTGGCCGCGATAGGCGAACGCGTTCTGCAGGTCGATGTCGGCCTGCTCGGTGTGAAGCTGGAGCCGGCGCGACTCGTGCACGCCGTAGCTCGTCAGGCACTGGGCGATGACCTGCGAGGGAAAGCGCAGGGTGAAGGCGACGGTCTCCTCGACCTCCGCGAACTTCGCATCGCCCGAGGGCGAATGGATCTGCGCCTCGATCGAGACCGGCTCCTCGCCCGTGAGCGCCCGGACGCCGTTGAGGCAGTAGAGGCCGATATCCGGCAGGGCGCCGCCGCCGGCCAGCGCCTTCTTCAGGCGCCATTGCTGGGGCAGCCCCGTGGTCTGGCCGTTGAAGGCCTGGATCAGGCGCGGCTTTCCGAACGTCCCCGAGCGGGCGATCCGCACGACCTCGCGATTGTAGGGCTCGTACTGGCAGCGATAGGCGATCATCAGCTTGACCTTGGCCGCCGCGCAGGCCGCGATCATGTCGCGCGCCTCGGCGGAGGAGGCCGCCATCGGCTTCTCGCAGAGCACGTGCTTGCCGGCTTTCGCGGCGGCCAGGACGTCGCCGCGATGGACCGCGTTCGGGGTCACCACGTAGACCGCCTGCACCTCGGGATTGCGTGCCAGCCGGTCCCATTCGTCGTAGCCGTAGACCGCCTCCGGAGCGATTCCGTATTGTTCGGCCACCAGCTTCGCCTTGGCGGGCGTGCCCGACACCAGCGCGACGACACGCGCACGCTTGGTCTCGCCGAAGGCCGGCAGAATCTCCTCCAAGCTCAGTCGGCCGAGGCCGACGATGGCAAAGCCCACGCGCTTGCCCGGCGGCATCGGCGCGGGCGGCGGCGTCGGCGTCCGGTCGCCGGGGCCGCGCCAGTTCGGGAACATCACCTTGGCGCCCTGCACCGCGCCGGTATCGGCCGGGACCGAGGGACCGGGCGGACCGGATTGCGCGGCGGCACCCGTCGCCCCGAGCGCAAGCCCGGTCAGGGTGACGCTGCCGGCGCGAAGGATGGTGCGGCGGGAGAGCGGGGTGTCGTCCGTCATGAAGCTCGCTGCCGGTTCCGGGGCATGGGACGCGGCAACCCATGGCCGCCGACCCGTCCCAGCGGGAACGTGACGCGAGGAAACCCGGTTCCGGCGCACGCGGCGGCGTGACGCGACCGGAACGCCGCCGCGCCCGGTTCAGCCTTCCGACTCAGCCCTTCCGATTCAGCCCTGCCGTTCCGCCTGGGACAGCTGGAGGCGCAGCGAGACGATTTCCTGCCGCGCCGCGCGGAGGTCGCGCATCAATCCGATGGGGATCGGTGTGGCGGCGGGAGGCGGCGGAACGAAGTTGACGCCCACGAAGTCGTCACCGCGCCAGACGAGGCGAACCTGCCGGGTCTGCCGGGTCTTGGAGATGTGGAGGTCGAACAGGTCCGGCAACGGGACGGTGTCGCTCACGGCGATGCGCAGGCCGTCGGGGCCCATGTCACGCACCACGCAGTCCGTCTCGGAGAGGTGGAGCGCGGTGCGGATCTGGGCGCCAAGCAGACTGCGGAGACGGTTTCCTCGTCGCCGATCAGAGGTTGCGTCGTCCATGTGTCCCGCTCCGGAGTTGCTTCTGAGTGATAACACAGACGTGGTCCCGTATTGCCGTCGCGGAGCGGCCGCGAAGCGTTTAATGTTCGTTAAGCTTAAGATGGACCGCCCGGGTTGCCGGGGGTGCTCGGTGCTTCGACCTGGCCGCGTTGCTGAAGAACGAGGGCGACGAACCAGCAGAGGGCCGCCCAGGCGGCACCGACGCACCAGCCGGCGAGCACGTCACTCGGCCAGTGCACGCCGAGATAGAGCCGGCTGATCCCGACCAGAAGCGTCGTCGAGACGCCGACGGTCAGCACCAGAACCTTCACCTCGCGCTGCCGGTTGGCGCGGGCGATCAGGCTGGCCAGCGTCAGATAGGCGATGGCCGACATCATGGCGTGACCGCTCGGGAAACTCGCGGTGAACACCTCCATGCCGTGGGGCACGAGATCCGGCCGGGGCCGCTGATAGAACAGCTTCAGCACCGTCGAGGCCCCCTCGCCGCCACCGATCGCCGCCAGCACGAACACCGCGATGCGTCGGCGCCGGGTCATCGCGAGATAGGCGCAGGCCGCCGCCGTCACGAACACAATGGTGAAGACGCTGCCGAGCCCCGTGATGTCGCGCATCGTCTCTTCCAGCCAGCGCGGGCCGATCGGGTCCGAGATGTCGGCCGGATTACGCAGCGCCAGCAGGATCTTGCGGTCGAGGGCGGCGGTGGAGCCTTCTCCGACCTCGTGGGCCAGCACGAAGAAGCCGTAGCCGAGCAGGCTCACGGCCAGGAGCGCGATGACGGGACCGACCTCGTTGAGGCGAAGCGCGAGGCGAAGGGCATTGACCCGGCTGACGAGCGGATTGTTCCGGTAGCCGGAGGGCAGGGCTGTCATGGAATGGTCTTCGAAGCGCGAGGGCGCCGGAATGGGCGCGAGAAACCTTAAGATCGAGGCGAAACTCTGCCCCGGCGTGCCGGCCAGGAAAACCCCTATCCGAACGAGACCGTGGCACGGCGCTCCCAGGGTCCACCGAGATAGCGCCAGAGCACCAGTCCGGGGGCGGTGAACCGGAACGGCGCGAACGTCGTCTCCAGGTTCGCGTGCAGCGCCCGGGCGGTGGCGGGATCGACCTTGTTCTGGACCGTGACGTGCGGGCGCCAGCCCTGGCGGTCCTGCGCGGTCAGGCCGTCCTCCAGGGGCTCGAAATGCTCGACGAGCCGGGCTCGGAACGCCGACAGAGCCTCGGACGCCAACACGTAGGCGACCCCGCGCCCGGTGAAGCGCAGGCCAGTCACCGCGACCTCGGGCGGCGCTTGCGTGCGCATCAGAGCCGCGAGGGTCTCGACGATGCCGGGTTCGTGGAGGCCGGGCAGGTGATGAAACAGCGTCGCGTGCGCCGGGATACGATTCAGTGCCGGCGGAAAGTGCTGCCGGCGCAGGCCGTCGAACCGCGCGAAGGTGTCGGGATCCATCGCGAGCGTCAGGATCAGCGGGGCGGGATTCGGATCGGGCTGGGTCATGCTCGCGTTGAGATGGCGCGCATCGCTGTCCCGTCCAGTCGCGGCGGCCGGGCGAGCCGGTGCCGGCGCACCTGCGCTCCGCAGGCCGGGCGCCCGGTTGCATGGCCTGTTCAGCATCGCCGGGGGCGGCTAGAGAGCCCCTCATGCGGCACAAACATCGGGACTTCGTGCATGAGGGGCGGGATGGCTGGCTCTTTCTGATCGGCGGGACCAACGGCGTCCTCGAACAGTACCGCGCGACCTTCGCCCGCTGGCGGCTCCTGCGGGGCTGGCGCCGGCTGATCGAGGCCCGGGCCGCCCGGGCGCGGGCCCTGGGCATCCGCTACCTGCACGTCGTCGTGCCCGAGAAGCTCTCGGTCTACGACGACCGCACCCGGGACCTCGATTACAATCCGCGCCGCTCGCCCGCGCGCGCCCTGGCCCGGCGGCTCATCGACAATCCGGCCTTCGTCGATCTCCTGGCGCCCCTGCGCGCCGGCCGCAACGGGCCGGTGCCGCTCTACTACCGGACCGACACGCACTGGAACTACGAGGGCTGCCTCCTCGCCTACCGTGTCCTGATGCACGCCTGCGGGGCGGTGCCCCCCGCCGATCTCGACGGGCGCCAGCGCTACGAAGTCACCTCCGTGCGCGACCTCGGCACGAAGCTGCCGAGCCGGCCGATCGAGACCGCGCTTCACGGGAAGATCGACCTCAACGCCCACCGCGTCTACGCGAGCCCGCTGGTCGAGGCCTACGAGGCCGCTGGCCGGGCCGTCGATCTCCATGTCGGCGCGCACGTCCGCTATCGCAACGAGACGCCGGAGGCCGACCCCCGGACGGTCGTGCTGTTCGGGGATTCCTACGCGCATTTCGCGCCGATCATGCTCAGCGGCCTGATCGCCGAGACCTTCCGCGAGGTCCACTTCGTCTGGTCGTCGAGCATCGACTGGAGCTACGTCGAAGCGGTGAAGCCGGACCTGCTGCTGTTCGAGATCGCCGAGCGCTTCCTCGTCCGCCTGCCCGACGACACCTTCGACATCGGGAGCTACCAGAAGGAGGAATGCCTCGCCGAGGCGACCGCACCGGCGCCGAGCGCACCGGTCGTCCG
>NZ_JAQGKL010000262.1 GCF_028290105.1 Methylobacterium sp. | reverse complement strand
AGGAAGACCTCATGCACACGGTCTTCCCGCACCCCACCTTGAGCGAGATGATGCACGAGAGCGTGATGGATGCGTACGGAAAGGTGATCCACACCTGATTTCGACCCACCGGAACCAGGATCCGGATCGCGGGAGTAGGGACGGTTGAAACGCGCCGCGTTCGGCGGCACGTCGGCGTCCGTGCTTCGGCGAGAGGTCCGGGGTCGCGACGGAGAATTCGAGATGGACGGACATGTCTACGGCGCCCTCGGTCAGCCGGGCGTCGGCTTCCTGATGGCCATCGTCATCGGGGCCCTCGCGGGCTGGCTCGCCGAACGGTTCACGGCGGCGAATATGGGCCTCTTCGCCAACATCGTGATGGGCATCCTCGGCGGCCTGCTCGGCAACTTCCTGGCGACAAAGCTGCACATCCCGATCTTCGGGTTCTGGCGCAACCTGCTCTCGGCGACGGTCGGCGCCGTCATCATCATCACGATCTACCGGGCCATCCAGGGCCGGCGGTACTGAGGCTCGCCGCCGGCGCGCCTGACGAATGCCGGCCCGTGTCGCGCCGTTCCGACGCGGCGGGTTTGCGGTCGCGGGCGGCGCGCCTTAAGTCCAGGGCACGCGCCGGCGTCTCGCGGGCGAATCCCGTGGATTGTCATGGCCGTCGTCCTCGACCTGCTTCGCAACGACCAGCGTCCGCGCCACCCCGAGAAGGCGCACCGTCCGGACAAGCCGATCCAGCGCAAGCCCGATTGGATCCGCGTCAAGGCGCCGGGCTCCAAGGGCTGGGAGGAGACCCGCAAGATCGTCCACGAGCACGGCCTCGTCACGGTCTGCGAGGAGGCCGGCTGCCCCAACATCGGTGAGTGCTGGGAGAAGAAGCACGCCACCTTCATGATCATGGGCGACACCTGCACGCGCGCCTGCGCCTTCTGCAACGTGCGCACTGGCCTGCCCGAGGGTCTCGACCTCGGGGAGCCCGACAAGGTCGCGGATTCGGTGGCCAAGCTCGGCCTGCACCACGTCGTCATCACCTCCGTCGACAGGGACGACCTGGCGGATGGCGGCGCCGAGCACTTCGCCCGCACGATCCGGGCGATCCGGGCGCGCAGCCCGGCCACCACCATCGAGGTCCTGACGCCGGACTTCCTGCGCAAGCCGGGCGCCCTGGAAATCGTGGTCGCGGCCCGGCCCGACGTGTTCAACCACAACATGGAGACCGTACCAGGCAATTACCTCACGGTCCGCCCCGGCGCGCGCTACTTCCATTCCGTGCGCCTGCTCCAGCGCGTGAAAGAACTCGACCCGACCATCTTCACCAAGTCCGGCATCATGGTCGGTCTAGGCGAGGAGCGGAACGAGGTCGTGCAGCTCATGGACGACCTGCGCTCGGCCGATGTCGACTTCCTCACCATCGGGCAGTATCTGCAGCCCACCAAAAAGCACCACGAGGTGGTGCGCTTCATGCCCCCCGACGAGTTCAAGGGCCTGGAGACCACCGCCTACACCAAGGGCTTCCTGCTCGTCTCGGCGACGCCCCTGACCCGCTCCTCCCACCACGCCGGTGAGGATTTCGCAAAGCTGAAGGCGGCCCGTCTCGCCCGCATCGCCAACGCCTGAGTCTCGATGCCCTCATTCCGGATCAACCGCACGGTGCGGCACTCGCCGCGCCAGATGTACGACCTCGTGGCCGACGTGGAGCGCTATCCGGAATTTCTGCCGCTCTGCGAATCCCTGCGCGTCCTGCGCCGCCAGCCGGGACCGGATGAAGGGGAGGTGCTCGTGGCCGAGATGGGTGTCGGCTACAAGGCCATCCGCGAGCGCTTCACCACCCGCGTCAGTCTCGATCCGCAGAACCTGCGCATCGTCGCCGAGTACATCGACGGCCCGTTCCGCCACCTGGAGAACCGCTGGGCCTTCAAGGACGGCGAGAACGGCGGCTGCACCGTCGATTTCTTCATCACCTACGAGTTCAAGAGCCGGACGCTCGGCCTCCTCATGGGCACGATGTTCGACCGGGCCTTCCGCAAGTTCACGGATGCCTTCGAGGCGCGGGCGAACCGGGTCTACGGGGCGGCCTGACGCGGCAAGTTGGTTGCGGGCCCAAACGATCCGGGCCGGCGCCTTCAGGGAATCAGGCTCTCGAGCAGACCCAGCGCGTCTTCGACGGCCCGGCGGCGAATCTCGGTCCGGCCGAGATCGCCGTAGCGGCGCTCGAGATGCCGAATGGGTGCGTCGCCGGTCGCCAGCCCGAAATGGACCAGGCCGACGGGCTTCTCGGCGCTGCCGCCGCCCGGGCCGGCGATTCCGGTGATCGCCACCGCGACGTCGGCGCGGGAATGCCCCAGGGCGCCCTCGGCCATCGCGCGGGCGACCTGCGCGCTCACCGCCCCGTGCGCCGCGATCACATCGGCGGGTACGCCGAGGCTCTCGGATTTCGCCGCGTTCGAATAGGTGACGAAGCCGCGTTCCACCACCGCCGAGGAGCCCGGGACCACCGTGAGCAAAGCGGCGACGAGGCCGCCTGTGCAGGATTCCGCCGTGGCCAACGTCAGCCCCGCCGCCGCGTAGGCGGCGATTAGCGCCTGCGCCCGCGCCAGCAGGGTCGAATCGTCGATCACGAGCGCCGCTCGGCCGTCTCGTCTGCGGATTCCAGCTCAGTGGCGATCTCGGGCAACCGCACCGTGGCGGCGGCCTGAGCCGCGAGGCCCTCGGCGCGGCCGACGAAGCCGAGCTTCTCCGTCGTGGTCGCCTTGATGGAAACCGAACTCAGCGGCACGCCCGCGATCTCGGCGATGCGGGCGCGAATCGCCTCGCGATGGGCGCCGATCCGGGGGGCTTCGGCGAGCACGGTGATGTCGAGGTGGTCGATCTTGCCGCCGCGCGCCCGCACCAGTTCCACCGCATGGGCCAGGAACCGGTCGGACGAGGCGCCTCGCCACTGCTCGTCGCTCGGCGGGAAATGCGTGCCAATGTCGCCGTCCGCGATGGCCCCGAGCAGGGCGTCGGTCAGTGCATGCAGGGCGACGTCGCCATCGGAATGGGCGAGCACGCCACGGTCGGCCGGAATCCTGATGCCGCCGAGCCAGACGTGGTCGCCCTCCGTGAAGGCGTGCACGTCGAAGCCGGTGCCGAGGCGGGTGACATAGGTGGTCATGGTGTGGGCCTCGCTCTGGGCGGTGGGGTGTTCGCCGGAGAAACCGCGATCGGCCTCGATCAGGTCGGCGGGCTGGGTGATCTTGCGGTTGCGCGGATCGCCCTCGA
>NZ_JAQGKL010000259.1 GCF_028290105.1 Methylobacterium sp. | reverse complement strand
CCTCTCGCCCCTGCCGGACGATCTCGGGCCGGACCTCGCGACCCTGGTGGAACTGCAGCGCCTGCGCGCCGCTGGCCCCGCCCTCGCCGGGACGCTGGAGCGGGCCTTCGCGGCGTTCGGCCCCCCTTGGTCGGAAGCCACGGCCCCGGCCGAGGCCTTCGCCGCGCCCCTCGCCTGGGCCGCGCGGATGGCGCCGGCGCTGGCCGTTCTGGGGCAAGGCCCCCAGGGGCCGGACGCCCTGCGCCTGCATCTCGCCGGCGGGCGGTTCTCGTCAGGCACGCCCTTCGCCCGTGCCCGGGAAGTCCTGGCGGAGCTTCGTCCGGGCGCAATCCGGGCGATCGAGGCCCTGAACCGGCTTGCCAACCGCGAGAGGACCGACCGGCCCCTGGCGACCGGGCCCGGATGGGCCGCCGGGACCCTGGGCCAGGCAGCGAGCTGGGCCGCGTCCCTGCCGAAGGCGCAGGGCTGGCTGCGCTGGCAGGGCGCGACGCGGGCGGCCCGGAGCGCCGGCCTCGGCCCCCTCGTGGCGGCGGTCGAGGCCGGCACCCTGCCGGCGGAGGGGATCCCGGAGGCCTTCGAGGCCGCCTATGCGCGCTGGTGGATCGACCACGTCGTCACCCACGACGCGACCCTGCGCGCCTTCCAGGGGCCGGACCACGCGGGCGCGATCGAGGCATTCCGCGCGGCCGATGCCCGGGTCTGCGCCCTGGCCGGGGCCGCGGCGCGGGCGCGCCTCGGGACGGTGCCCGCACCGGGCGGAGTCGGAATGGACGCCGAATGGGGCCTGCTCGCCCGCGAGATCGCCAAGCGCGGGCGGCACCTCGCCCTGCGCCAGCTCTTCGCCCGAATGCCGGGCGCGCTGACCCGCCTCACCCCTTGCGTGATGATGAGCCCGCTCTCCGTCGCCCAGCACTGGCCGGCGGAAGCACGGCCCTTCGACCTCGTGATCTTCGACGAGGCCTCGCAGATCGCGCCCTGGGACGCCATCGGCGCGATCGCGCGCGGACGGCAGACCGTGATCGTCGGCGATCCGGAGCAATTGCCGCCCACCAGCGTCGGCGAGCGCGACGGCGAGGAGGCCGGCGACCTCGACGTGCCCGACCAGGAGAGCATCCTCGACGAGTGCCTCGCCGCCCACCTGCCGCAGCGGCGCCTCGCTTGGCATTACCGCAGCCGTCACGAGAGCCTGATCGCCTTCTCAAACCGGCAGTATTACCGGGGCGACCTCATCACCTTCCCGTCCCCGGTGACCCAGGACCGGGCGGTGCGCCTCGTGCCCGTCGCGGACGGCCTCTACGAGCGGGGGGCCGCGCGGGTGAACCGCCCGGAGGCGCGGGCGGTGGTTGCCGAGGTGTTGGCGCGCCTGCGCGATCCCCAATGTGGCGAGGGCCCGGTGTCGCTCGGCATCGTCACGTTCAACGGCGAACAGCAGCGGCTCATCGAGAACCTCCTTGACGCCGAGCGGCGGGCGGACCCGGACCTCGAGCGCCACTTCGATCCGCGCCTCGGCCCCGAGCCAGTCTTCGTGAAGAACCTCGAGACCGTGCAGGGCGACGAGCGCGACACCATCCTGTTCTCCGTGGCGGTGGGGCCGGATGGGGCCGGGCGGATCACCGGGCAGGTCAGTTCGCTCAACCGCGCGGGCGGGCACCGCCGCCTCAACGTGGCGATCACCCGGGCGCGCCGCGAACTCCTCGTGTTTGCGTCCCTGCGGCCCGAGCAGATCGACCTCGGGCGGGGGGCGGCACGCGGTATCCGCGACCTCAAGCACTTCCTCGATTTCGCCGCTCACGGCGCCCCGGCCCTGGAGGCGGCCGCCGCGCCCACCGGCCGCGACGTCGAATCGCCCTTCGAGGCCAGCGTGATGGCGGCCCTGGAGGCGCGCGGCTGGCGCGTGGTGCCGCAGGTCGGCGTCTCGTCCTTTCGCATCGACCTCGGCATCGTCCATCCCGACGCCCCGGGGCGCTACCTCGCGGGCGTGGAATGCGACGGCGCCACCTATCACAGCGCCGCCACCGCGCGGGACCGCGACCGCCTGCGCCAATGGGTGCTCACCGACCTCGGCTGGCGCCTGCACCGGGTCTGGAGCACCGACTGGTGGATCGATGCCGACGGCGCCCTCGACCGTCTCGACGCGGCGCTGCGCGCGGACCTGGACTCCGACCGCGCCCTGACGGTGGCGGAGGCGCCGGCGCCTGTTGTGACCCCGGCGGCGCCCGCGTCCTACATGATCGCCGATCTCTCCGGCTTCGCCCTCGATGCGCGCCGCCTCCACGAGCCGGACTACGACACCATTCTCGATGCGCTCGTCGCACACATCGTCGCGGTGGAGGGCCCGATATTCGCCGATCTCCTCGCCACCCGCTTGGCGCGGGCCCACGGCCTTGGCCGGACCACGGCCCGCTTGGCGGCCCGCATCCGCGGGCGCGTCGATGACGCGGTTCCGCGCAGCGTCGAGGACGAGCGCACGGTGCTCTGGCCTGTCGGGGCCGACACGGCGGCCCCCGTGCGCTACCGGCCGCCGGCGGGCGAGCCACGCGATCCGGGCGACATCCCGCTCGCCGAACTCGCCGGCCTCGCCGCGCGCCTCAGCGGCGACGCCCCAAATCTGCACGCCCGCATGGCTCGTCATCTCGGCCTCGCGCGGCCAAGCGCGGCGACCCGGCTGCGCTTGGCCCGCGCGGTGGCTCTGGGGCAGCCGACGCCACCGGCCGGAGAGGATTGATCCGACGGTCGCCTGCGGCCGAAAACGTGTTGACGGGGACGAGCCTTTCCCCTGTCCCGAAGGCAGGCGGGTTAAGCTAAGGTGACTGACAGCGCCCGCGTCCCGCCCAGCCGCCCGAGAATCGCGAAGACACCCATCGTGACCACAAGCTCCCCCCGTCCCCCCATCCGCTTTCGCGGCCGCTCGTTCATGGCGCTGGTGCTGGCACCCGTCCTGCCGGTTGCCGAATGGCTCACCGACCTCGACGCGCTGGCTCGGCGCTCGCCCGCCTTCTTCGTCGGGCGGCCCGTCATCCTCGACGTCGCGGGCCTGGGCCTCGACCGGGACGGCCTGCTGAGCCTCGTGGCGGAACTCGCCGCCCGCGACGTCGCCGTGATGGGCATTGAGGGCGCGGCCCAAGGCCAACTCGGGGCCGGGTTGCCGCCGCCCCCAGCGGGCGGGCGCCCGGTGGAGGACGTCGCCGTGCCCGATGCGACGCCGGACACGCCGATGGTGCCGGTAGCGCCTGCCCCGTTCCGCTCCCTGATCCTCGACGCGCCGGTGCGCTCCGGGCAGACCATCCTGCATCTCGAAGGCGACATCACCGTGATGGGCTCGGTGGCCTCCGGCGCCGAGGTGATCGCGGGCGGCTCGCTCCATGTCTACGGGGCGCTGCGCGGCCGGGCGATCGCGGGGGCCGCCGGGAACCCGGAGGCGCGCATCACCTGCCGCCGGTTCGAGCCGGAACTCATCGCCATCGACGGGCTCTACCGCACCGCCGACGATCTCGGGCCGGTGCAGCGGGGCCTGCCCGCGCAGGTCCGGCTGGAGGGCGACGCCATCAAGGTGGCGGGGCTGGACTGAGCCCTACCGTCCGGTCCAGGCCGGCGGGCGCTTGGCGAGGAACGCCTCCATGCCCTCGCGGAAATCCGCGCTGGTGTAGCAGAGGCGGATGAGGTCGTCCCCCGGGCGCTCGTCGCCGGGGGCATCCTCGCCCTGCAGGCGGCGCAGGCCCTCCTTGGTGGCCTGCAGGGTGAGGGGCGCGTGGCCGGCCATCAGGGCCGCGAGGTCCGTGGCGCGGACCGCGAGCGCCTCGGCATCCTCCACCACCTCGCCGATGAGGCCGATGGCGAGCGCCTCCTCGGCCCCGACCAGGCGGGCGGTGAAGACCATGTCCTTGACCCGCGCCGGGCCGATCAGGCTTGAAAGCCGGCGCAGGTTGCCGAGCGACAGGCAGTTGCCGAGCGTCCGCGCGATGGGAAAGCCGAGCCTGGCGTCGCGGGTGACGATGCGCAGGTCGCAGGCCGCCGCGATCGCGGCCCCCCCGCCCGTGCAGGCACCCGCGATCGCCGCGATGGTCGGCACCGGCAGGCGCTCCAGCGCGCCCATCACCCGGTCCATGAAGCGCTCGTAGTCGATCGCGTCCTGCGCGCTCGTGAAGCTGCGGAACTGCGCGATGTCGGTGCCCGCCGCGAAGGCCTTGTCGCCCGCGCCCGTGATGATCAGCGCCTTGATGTCGGCCTCTGCCTCGATCCGCGCGCAACGGTCGATCAGCCCCTGGTACATGCCGAAGGTGAGCGCGTTGCGCGCCTGCGGCCGGTTGAGGGTGAGGCGGCCGATGCCGTCTTGCGCCGCGTACAGGATCTCGTCGGTGCCGGTCATGGGGTCTGGCGTCTCGCATGGGCGGAGGAGTGCCGCCCATGTCGCCCATCGGGCTTCGCCAGAGCAAGCCGCGCCCGCCCGGTATGCTTCGGCTCAGAACGCTTCGGATTCGAACGCTCGGGCTCAGAACACCTGCGGCACGAACATCTCGACCGGAACGGGGTGGCGGGTGTAGTCGTCGTGGCGCTCGCGGTCCGGCAGGTGCACCGGCGGGTGCTCGACATCGCCGTAGGGGATCTGCGCCAGCAGATGGCTGATGCAGTTGAGGCGCGCGCGCTTCTTGTCCACGGCCTCGACCACCCACCAGGGCGCCTCCGGGATGTGGGTGCGGGCCAGCATGTCCTCCTTGGCCTTGGTGTAGTCCTCCCAGCGCCGGCGTGACTGCACGTCCATCGGCGAGAGCTTCCACTGCTTCAGGGGATCGTGAATGCGCATGTTGAAGCGGAAGGCCTGCTCCTCGTCGGTGATCGAGAACCAGTATTTCAGCACGATGATCCCGGAGCGTGTCAGCATGCGTTCGAACTCCGGCACGGAGCGGAAGAACTCCTCGACGTCGTCCGCCGAACAGAAGCCCATCACGCGCTCGACACCGGCGCGGTTGTACCAGGAGCGGTCGAACAGCACGATCTCGCCGGCGGCCGGCAGGTGCGTGACGTAGCGCTGGAAGTACCATTGCGTGCGCTCGCGCTCGCTCGGCGCGGGGAGCGCCGCGACGCGGCAGACGCGCGGGTTGAGGCGCTGGGTGATGCGCTTGATGACGCCGCCCTTGCCGGCGGAATCCCGGCCCTCGAAGATCACCACCACGCGCAGCTTCTGGGCCTGGACCCAGTCCTGGAGCCGCACCAACTCGTGCTGCAGGCGGAACAGCTCGCGGAAGTAGACCTTGCGGTCGAGGCCGGAGGGCCGGGCGGGCTGGCCGAGATCGGCGGCAAGGCGCTCCAGGCGCTCGTCCTCCATATCGAGTTCGAGTTCATCGTCGAAATCGTCGGCGACCTCACGCCGGATGGCCTCGACCTCCGCTGCCCGCTGCGCGCTGTCCATGGTGATCTACCTCGTGCGAAAAAATCCGCCGGGGTTAGATCACCGTTTCATGACAGGCTCGATACGGACGACCCCCGTCCGGGAACGCGGGTGGCTCTCGATGTGTTGATGGTCAAGCTGCGCCATTCTCAGTCCGGCGCCCCACACTTGAGGGTCACACCATGAGCCTGATCGGACGCATCGTCACCAAGCTCCTCGGCAACGAGGACCGCCCCGTTGTCCGCGATGAGCGCAACTACGATTCCGGCACGCCGCTCGGCCGCCTCGTCACCAAGATCCTTCGCCGCTGAGCCAGCCGAGCCGGGCGGTTCAGGCCGCCCGGCGCTTGGCCTTCTTTTCGCGGCCAGGTTTCTCCCGCCCCTGCCCGGGGGCGCGCTGGCCGGCCCGGGTCCGGTCCAGCACGAACTTCGCGTAATCGTCCATGTCGCCGGCAAACGGCTTGACCGTGTTGTCGGCCGCCAGCCAGAGGCGGTCCGCCACGAGTTCCATCAAGGAGCGATCGTGGGTGATGAGGATGACCGCCCCGCCGTAATCGTTGAGCGCGTCGAGGAGCGCTCTGCGGCTGTCGATGTCGAGGTGGTTGGTCGGCTCGTCGAGGATGAGCAGGTGCGGCGCCTGCATCGCCACGAGGTTGAGGAGCAGGCGCGCCCGCTCGCCGCCCGAGAGCGCGTCCACCGTCGTCTCCTGCTTGTCGAAGGCCAGGCCGAAGCTCGCGAGCTTGGCGCGTCGCGCCGATTCGCTGTCGTCCGGGCGCTCCCGCCGGATGATGGCCAGCGGCGTGTCTTTCGGGTCGAGTGCTTCGATCTGATGCTGGTGGAACCAGCCGACCTGCACCCGGCCTTCGCGCACCATCCGGCCGTCGCGCAAGGCGAGTGCGCCCGCCGCCATCTTGGCGAAGGTCGATTTTCCGGCGCCGTTGACGCCGAGCAGCCCGATGCGGTCGTCCACGTCCAGGGTCAGGTTGAGGCCGCGCAGGATCGGCGCGTCGTCGCCGTAGCCGATGCTGGCGTCCGTCAGATGCATCAGGGGCGGCGCCAGCGGGCGCTTCGGGGACGGCAGGTGGAACGGCGCCACGTGCTCCTCGATGGTGGTGGCGATCGGCTCCATCTTGGCCAGCCGCTTCATGCGCGACTGGGCCTGGGCCGCCTTCGACGCGGAGGCCTTGAAGCGGTCGACGAAACTCTGGAGATGGGCGCGCTCGGCCTCCTGCTTCTGCTTGGTCGAGGCCTGGAGGCGGGACTTCTCGGCCCGGCGCTTCTCGAAGTCGTCGTAGCCGCCGGTGTAGA
Source organism: Methylobacterium sp. (assembly GCF_028290105.1). Classification (GTDB taxonomy): domain Bacteria; phylum Pseudomonadota; class Alphaproteobacteria; order Rhizobiales; family Beijerinckiaceae; genus Methylobacterium. The sequence goes on along the minus strand of NZ_JAQGKL010000259.1, from coordinate 12,124 downwards.
GTTCGAGCTTCTCGCCGGCCACGTGCAGGATCGCATCCACCGAGTTGTTCAGGAGTTCGCGGTCGTGGCTGATGATCAGCGCCGAGTGCGGGTAGCGCTTGAGCCGCGCCTCCAGCCAGAGCGCGCCCTCGAGATCGAGGTAGTTGGTGGGCTCGTCGAGCAGCAGCATGTCGGGCTCGGCGAAGAGCGCGGCGGCGAGCGCCACGCGCATGCGCCAGCCGCCCGAGAACTCCGCCATCGGCCGGGTCAGGTCCTCCACCGAGAAGCCGAGGCCCGCCAGGATCTCGCCGGCCCGCGCGGGCGCCCGGTCGGCGTCGATCTCGATGAGACGGGCGTAGATCTCGCCCATGCGCTCGGGCTCGGCGGTCTCGAGTTCGCCGTTCAGCGCCTCGCGCTCCACGTCCGCCGCCAGGATCGTGTCGATGAGGCTCACCGGGGTCGCCGGGTGCTCCTGGTCCACGGAGGCGACCCGGGCGGTCTTCGGCAGCAGGATGGCGCCGCCATCGGGCTGCAATTCGCCCAGGATGATCTTGAACAGGGTCGACTTCCCGACGCCGTTGCGTCCCACCAACCCCACCTTGGAGCCCGGCGGCACGGCTACGCTGGCGCGATCGAAGAAGCGCCGGCCCCAGGCGCTGAAGGTGAGGTCTTCGATCTGGATCATGCTGGGGCTCGCCGGGGGCGCGGGCACCTGAACGACCCTCACGCAAGCCTCACCTTACCGCACCGCACCATGCGGCGCGAGGGGCCCTCGTTGCAACCGGCCCCCTCGCGCAACGCGCCCTTGCGGGCATTTGCCTATTGGGCCGCGACGACGGACGCCTTCACGAGGGGCGCCACGGGGATGCTCTTGCGCCAGAACGTGCCGGTGCGGCCGGCGGCGTAGCCGGTCTCGTAGAGGCTGCGCATGTAACCGGTGTCGAAGCCGCGTGCCGTCGAGGTGTTGGGCGCGGTCTCGTCGATATAGGCGAGGTTGAAGCCGATGCCGTTGGTGCGGGTGAAGGCGTAGGTCGAGGCCAGGGTCGCCCGGCTGCGGGCACGGCTCGCCGTCGTGAACGCACGCTCGACGATGGAGAGCGTGTTGTTCTGCGCCAGATCGAATTCCGGCTCCAGGCGCCCGTTGATGATGACGTAGATGTCCGACTTGGCGCCCGCCTTGAAGCGGCCGTCGCGCAGGAGGAACGATTGCGGCAGGGTGAACACCGGCGTCACCACCGAGCCGTCCACATGCATCTCCTGGAAGGTGCGCTCGGCGGCCTGCACGTCGATGAGCTGGGGCGGGAACACCGCCGGGATGCTGGCCGAGGCGGTGAGCACGTCGGTGAAGAGGTTGAGGGCCGCCGGGCCGCCGCTGGTGGCGATGGCACCCATGTTCCAGATCACGGCGCGCTGGGCGTCGAGGTTGGTGGTCACCACGAGGAGGCGCCGGCCCTTGGCGTGCTGGGCGGCGACCGCCGCGAGGAGGTCGGGCGTCACGTAGCGGCGCACGAGGTCGCGCAAGCGCCCGTCCCCGAACAGCCCGGAGCCGAACAGCACGTTGGCGAAGCTCGGCGACTGAACGAGAGTCGAGGCGACGCCGCTGGTGTAGATGTCCTTGAGGTAGGCGTCGTATTCCGGTCCCACGAAGGCGAAGGGCGCGATCAGCGCGCCGGTGGACACGCCGGAAACCAGGGAGAATTCCGGGCGCTTGCCGGATTCGGTCCAGCCGTTGAGCAGGCCTGCCCCGAAGGCCCCGTCGCCGCCGCCGCCCGAGAGGGCGAGATAGGCGAACGGAACGCGCTTGTTCTCGGGGCGCGCCGACATCTCGGTGAAGGTCTTCTCCGAGGCATCCGCATAGGCGCGCACGTTCGGATCGAGTCCCGGCAGGATGGCGGCCGCCGCCTCGCTGGCGCTGTAGGACACGCGTGGCGTCGAGCCACAGGCTCCAAGCTGGCCGGCGAGGAGCAGGGCGACGAGGCCCCGCGACCACCCGAGACGACGCATGTTCGACATGTCCACTGCCACGATTCCGCAGGCCCGACCCCGGCCGGGAGCCTAGCACGAAAAACGAGCTTGGCCGTTGTCCCGTTCCCTCGGAGGATCGCGACGCATGCTCCGTGTGACATTCCGGCAGCAACGCCACCTATTTCCCGGGGTGGCTCGCGAAACCGTGTCGATGAATTGGGTCGCTGACACGGTTTCGATATCGAATGAACTTTCAAAGGTTAAGTTCGTTGGGGCACCATATCGCGACGGTTGCCCGTCGCTGGCATCCTCCGGCACCCCTGCTTCTTCCCGCAAAGCCCGCGCGCCGACCGGCCACCGCTCACATGCGGCGCCGGCCGCACCGTCGGCGCGCGCCGACGGACGTGGCGCCGGACCTTGAGGTTCCGCATGGCGGCGGTACGAGGAGAAGGCACGAGACGATGGAACGAGACGACGCTTGGCACATGACGGACGACCTGATGGTCGAGGACGGCAAGGGCGATCCCTTCGCCGCCGCCATCCGGGCGACCCGCATGCCCATGATCGTCACGGATCCGCGCCGGGACGACAACCCGATCGTCTTCGTCAACGACGCCTTCCTGCGCCTCAGCGGCTACGAGCGCGCCGAGGTCATGGGGCGCAACTGCCGCTTCCTGCAGGGGCCGGACACCGACCCGAACGCGATCGCCCAGCTCCGCGACGCGGTGAGCGCCCGCCGTGACATCGCCCTCGATATCCAGAACTACCGCAAGGACGGCAGCCCGTTCTGGAACGCGCTGTACATGAGCCCGGTCTTCACCAAGGCGGGCGACCTGCACTATTTCTTCGCCTCGCAGCTCGACGTGACCGACCGGGTCGACGCCCAGGCGCGGACGCAGAACGAGAAGGAGCATTTCGAGCGCGAGGTCGCCAAGCGCACCCGGGAACTGTCCGAGGCGCTCGCGGCCAAGACCATGCTCGTCCACGAGGTCGACCACCGGGTGAAGAACAACCTGCAGATGGTGGCATCCCTCCTCTCCATGCAGACCCGCAGCATCGTCGATCCGAGCGCGCGCGACGCGATGAAATCGATGCTGACCCGGGTCGAGGCCCTGGGGACCGTGCACAAGCGGCTCTACCAGTCGAACGACGTCGAGCGCTTCGATGTCGCCGAATTCGCCCGCGAGCTCGCCACCGACCTCGTACGGGGCTCCGGCCGCACCGGAATCAGCCTGCATCTCGACCTCGAGCCGGTGGAGGTGCCGGTGGAGAAGGCGCCCCCCGTGGCGCTGATGATGAACGAGCTCATCACCAACGCGCTCAAGCACGCATTCCCGGACAACCGGCCGGGCCGCCTCTCGGTCACCGTCCAGCCGGACGGGCGCTATTTCGGGATCAAGATCCTCGACGACGGGGTCGGCATGCCCCAGGAGATCGTCGGCGCCCGCTCCTTCGGCAAGCGCCTGATCGAGAGCTTGGCGCGCCAGCTGAATGCCAGTATCGCTTGGCAGCCGGGTAAGCCCGGCACGCTGATCGACATTCGGCTCCCGCGCGATTCGGCGGCGGGCAAGGACATGGCGAGCGGCACGGATTCGGCGACGGGTAAGGACGGACCGTGAGTGAGCCGCTTCGGGTCCTGATCGCGGAAGACGAAGCGCTCATCCTGATGCAGCTCGAATTCCTCGTGGAGGATGCGGGGCATCGCGTGGTCGGCAGCGCCGCCACCGCCGAGGAGGCGATCCGGGTCGCCCGCGAGACGCGGCCCGACATCGTGTTCGTCGACCTCCAGCTGCGCGGCGGCTCGTCCGGAATCGACATCGTGAGGGCCCTGCGCGGCGAGCGCGCGATGACGCTGATCTTCCTCACCGCCAACGCCCAGCACATCGCACCCGATTTCGAAGGCGCCGCGGGCGTGATCGCCAAGCCCTTCACCGAGGCCGTGATCTCCGACACGATGTCCTATCTCGCGGAATGCGTGTACCGGCCGCCACCCGGACGACCGGTTCCCCTCGGCTTGCAACTGGCACCCGCCCATCCGGTCGCCTCGTAGGCGGGTTGGGATGATGCGCCGGCCTCCGAGCGCCATCGCCGCCGTGCCGCATGTCAGGCACCTTCAGCATGACCGTCGTAGCCTTGCGGCAGTCGAGGCAGGCAGCCCTCGACCAACGCGCGTTTGACCGCGGCATCGATACCCGTTCTGCATCGATCGATCCGTTGATCGCATTGGACGAACTATAAGTCGCTCACTACCCCTGGATGCCAAGGAATGCCGGACGCGATCCGGCACCAAAATGACGATCCGTCTGGGTGGGAACGATGGCGCTGGCTCTGCCGCTGGAAGCGCGTGCACGCGGACGTGTGCGCTGGGGTATCCTGCTGATGCTGTTCGCGACCACGGTCGTGAACTACGCCGACCGCGCCATCATCTCGATCGCCGGCACGCCGATGTCTCAGGAACTGGGCCTGTCCCCCATCACCCTGGGCTACATCCTCTCCGCCTTCTCCTGGTCCTACGTCGCCGCTCAGATTCCCGGCGGATGGATGCTCGACCGCTACGGCTCCAAGTGGGTCTATGCCGGCGGCATCTTCTTCTGGTCGCTGTTCACGCTGCTCCAGGGCTGGGTCGGCTTCTTCGGCGGCGGCGCGGTGGCCATGCTGTTTACCCTGCGCTTCCTCGTCGGCATCGCGGAGGCGCCGTCCTTCCCCGGCAACGCCCGGATCGTCACCGCCTGGTTCCCGAGCGCGGAGCGCGGCAAGGCGAGCGCGATCTTCAACTCGGCGCAGTACTTCGCTCCCGTGCTGTTCGCGCCCCTGACCGCCTGGGTCACGCACGCCTACGGCTGGCGCTACGCCTTCATCGTCATGGGGGTGATCGGCATCGTGCTCGCCCTGATCTGGGTCCGCGTCATCCACGACCCCGCCGACCATCCGGGCGTGACGCGCGCCGAGCTCGACCACATCGCCTCGGGTGGCGCCCTGCTGGCACTGGATGCCGCCCGGCCGGCCGACAAAAAGAGCTTCGACTGGGGCGTAGTGCGCCAGTTGCTGACCAACCGCATGCTGATCGGCATCTACGTGGCGCAGCACTGCATCAACGTGATGACCTACTTCTTCCTGACCTGGTTTCCGATCTACCTCGTCAAGCAGCGCGGGCTCACCGTGCTCCAGGCGGGCTTCGTCGCCTCGCTGCCTGCGCTGTGCGGCTTCCTCGGTGGCATCCTCGGCGGCGTCATCTCGGATGCGATCCTGAAGCGAACCGGCTCCCTCACCCGGGCCCGCAAGATCCCGATCGTCGCCGGCATGCTGCTCTCGATGAGCATCATCGCCTGCAACTACGTGGATTCGCCGAGCCTGGTCATCGGCTTCATGGCACTCGCCTTCTTCGGCAAGGGCATCGGGGCCCTCGGCTGGGCGGTCATCTCCGACACCTCGCCCAAGGAGGCGGCGGGCCTCAGCGGCGCCATCTTCAACATGTTCGGCAACACCGCCGGCATCACCACGCCCATCGTCATCGGCTATCTCGTGCAGGCCTCCGGCTCCTTCAACGGCGCCCTGGTCTTCGTCGGCTGCAACGCGCTGATCGCGATGGCCGCCTATCTGGTCATCGTCGGCGAGATCCGGCGGGTCGAACTCCGCAAGGCCTGACAAGGACAAGATCATGCTCGGTGAACCGGCCCTGCCTCTCGAGAAAACCGGCGACACGCCCCGCACCCTGCGCCTGCACGCCGACGACAACGTCGCCATCGTGGTCAACGCCTTCGGCTTGCCCGCCGGCACGGTGTTCGGCGACGGGCTGACGCTGGTCGAGTTCGTGCCCCAGGGGCACAAGGTGGCGCTCGTCGACATCCCGGAAGGCGGCGCGGTCCGGCGCTACGGCGAGGTGGTGGGCATTGCCCTGCGCGCACTGCCGCGTGGGTCCTGGGTCGAGGAATCGAGCGTCGAGACGCCGGTCGCGCCCGACCTCGACGCCCTGGAGCGGGCCACCCGCGTGCCCGCGCCCCTGCCACCCCTCGAAGGCTACACCTTCCAGGGCTACCGCAATCCGGACGGGTCGGTGGGCACCAAGAACATCCTGGCGATCTCGATCAGCGTCCAGTGCGTGGCCGGCACCCTCGACGTCGCGATCCGGCGGATCAAGCAGGATCTGCTGCCGCGCTATCCCAATGTCGACGACGTGGTCGGCCTCACCCACGCCTATGGCTGCGGCGTCGCCATCAACGCCCCCGAGGCGGTGATCCCGATCCGCACGTTGCAGAACCTCGCCCGCAACCCGAATTTCGGCGGCGCCGTCATGGTCGTGGGGCTGGGCTGCGAGAAGCTCGTCTCCGAGCGCCTGCTGCCGGACGGGGACGTCAGCGAGGACAGCGGCGTCGTGCGCCTGCAGGACGAGCGCCACGCGGGTTTCGGGATGATGCTCGACAGCATCCTGGCCATGGCGCAAGCCCGCCTCGAAATCCTGAACCGGCGCACCCGCGAGACCTGTCCCGCCTCCGACCTCGTCGTCGGCCTGCAATGCGGCGGCAGCGACGCGTTCTCGGGTGTCACCGCCAACCCGGCGCTCGGCTTCGCCGCCGATCTGCTGGTGCGGTGCGGCGCCACCGTGCTGTTCTCGGAGGTGACGGAGGTGCGCGACGCGATCCACCTCCTCACCCCGCGCGCCGCGACCCCGGAGGTCGCCGACGCGCTGATCCGCGAGATGGCCTGGTACGACGCCTACCTCGCCAAGGGCGGCGCCGACCGGCGCGCGAACCCCTCGCCCGGCAACAAGAAGGGCGGGCTCAACAACATCGTCGAGAAGGCCCTCGGGTCGGTGGCGAAATCCGGCACCTCCGCCATCACGGGGGTGCTCGCGCCGGGCGAGCGGGTGCGCGACAAGGGCCTGATCTTCGCCGCCACCCCGGCCAGCGACTTCGTCTGCGGCACGCTCCAGCTCGCGTCGGGCATCACCCTTCAGGTCTTCTCCACCGGCCGGGGCACGCCCTACGGCCTCGCCCACGCCCCCGTGATCAAGGTGGCGACCCGCACCGAACTGGCGCAGCGCTGGTCCGACCTCATCGACCTCGACGCCGGACGCATCGCCACGGGCCATTCCACCATCGAGGAGACCGGCTGGGACCTGTTCCGCCTCATCCTCGACGTGGCGAGCGGCGTGACGCAGCCCTGGTCGGACCGCTGGGGCCTGTTCAACGACCTCACCCTGTTCAACCCGGCCCCGATCACCTGAGACCGGCCCGCGCCTGACGGGGGAGGGGTATGTCCGGCCCTGCTGCCCCTTGCCCCGGAGGCCCACACCTTATATTGCGACGCGATAGCTCGATCCCGTGACCCGGCGCAGCCGGCCGCATTCCTGCGGCCCGTCGCGTGACGGGCTCTTCTCGCTTCCGGATACCCTATGAAGCTTCGCAACATCGCCATCATCGCCCACGTCGACCACGGCAAGACGACGCTCGTCGACAAGCTCCTGTCGCAGTCGGGCTCGTTCCGCGAGAACCAGCGCGTCGAAGAGCGGGCCATGGATTCCAACGACCTCGAGAAGGAGCGCGGCATCACCATCCTGGCCAAGGCGACCTCGGTCGTCTGGAAGGACACCCGCGTCAACGTCGTCGACACACCTGGCCACGCCGATTTCGGCGGCGAGGTGGAGCGCATCCTCTCGATGGTGGACGGCGTGATCGTGCTGGTCGACGCCGCCGAAGGCCCGATGCCCCAGACCAAGTTCGTGGTCGGCAAGGCCCTGAAGATCGGCCTGAAGCCCATCGTGGCGATCAACAAGGTCGACCGACCGGACGCCCGCATCACCGAAGTCGTCAACGAGGTGTTCGACCTCTTCGCGGCGCTGGACGCCACCGACGACCAGCTCGACTTCCCCATCCTGTACGGCTCGGGCCGCGCCGGCTGGATGGCGACGTCGCCCGACGGTTCGCAGGAGGATGGCCTCGCCCCCCTGTTCGACCTCGTGCTCGCCCACGTGCCGCCGGCCAAGGTCGAAGAGGGTCCGTTCCGGATGCTCGGCACCCTGCTGGAGGCCAACCCGTTCCTTGGTCGCATCATCACCGGCCGCATCGCGTCCGGCACCGTGAAGCCGAATCAGGCCATCAAGGTCATGGACCGCACCGGCAAGCTCGTGGAGACCGGCCGCGTCTCGAAGATCCTCGCCTTCCGCGGCCTGGAGCGCGCGCCTATCGATGTCGGTGAAGCCGGTGACATCGTCTCCATCGCGGGCCTCGTGAAGGGCACCGTCGCCGACACCTTCTGCGATCCGCAGGTCGAGACCCCGATCCAGGCCCAGCCGATCGATCCGCCCACCGTCACCATGTCCTTCATCGTCAACGATTCGCCGCTCGCCGGCACCGAGGGCGACAAGGTCACGAGCCGCATGATCCGCGACCGTCTGTTCAAGGAGGCCGAGGGCAATGTCACGCTCAAGATCGAGGAGGCGGCCGACAAGGATTCGTTCTTCGTCTCGGGCCGCGGCGAGCTGCAGCTCGCCATCCTGATCGAGACCATGCGCCGCGAGGGCTTCGAGATCGCCGTTTCGCGTCCCCGCGTGGTGCTCTCCAAGGACGAGAACGACAATGTCCTCGAGCCGGTCGAGGAGGTCGTGGTCGACGTCGACGAGGAGTATTCCGGCGTCGTCGTGCAGAAGATGTCCGAGCGCAAGGCCGAGATGATCGAGATGCGGCCGTCCGGCGGCAGCCGCCTGCGCCTCGTCTTCCATGCGCCCACCCGTGGCCTCATCGGCTACCAGGGCGAGCTCATGACCGACACGCGCGGCACCGCGATCATGAACCGCCTGTTCAAGGCCTACGAGCCCTACAAGGGCGAGATGCCCGGCCGCCGCAACGGCGTGCTGATCTCGAACGACAAGGGCGAGGCCGTGGCCTACGCCATGTGGAACCTGGAAGATCGCGGCCCGATGATGATCGAGCCCGGCGCCAAGGTCTATCAGGGCATGATCATCGGCGAGCACAACCGCGAGAACGATCTCGAGGTGAACGTGCTCAAGGGCAAGAAGCTCACCAACATCCGCACCACCTCGAAGGACGAGGCCGTGCGCCTGACGCCGCCGATCCGCATGACCCTGGAGCGCTCGCTCGCCTGGATCCAGGACGACGAGCTGATGGAGGTCACGCCGAAGTCCATCCGCCTGCGCAAGACCTACCTCGACCCCAACGAGCGCAAGCGCTTCGAGCGCTCGGGCGGCGCCGCGTAGGCCACCAAAGCCTCACGGCAGGATTATCAGGAAGGCCGGGCTCAGTGCCCGGCCTTTTCTTTTGGGCTGGCCCGGAGGACGGACGAGGCCCGTTTCACCCCTCCCTCGCGCGCTCGCGCAACAGATACTTCTGCACCTTGCCCGTGGAGGTCTTCGGTAACTCTCCGAACACGATCTGGCGCGGGAGCTTGTAGGCGGCGAGCCGCTCGCGGCACCAGGCAATGAGGGCGTCGGCCTCCACGCTCGCGCCGGGCCGCAGTTCCACGAAAGCCACCGGGGTCTCACCCCACTTGTCGTCGGGCTTGGCCACCACGGCGGCGGCCGCGACCGCCGGGTGGCGGAACAGCGCGTCCTCGACCTCGATGGAGGAGATGTTCTCCCCACCCGAGATGATGATGTCCTTCGAGCGGTCCTTCAGCAGGATGTAGCCATCGGGATGCTTCACCCCGAGGACGCCGGAGCGGAACCAGCCGCCCGCGAAGGCGGCCTCGGTGGCTGAGCGGTTCTTGAGGTAGCCGCGCATCACCACGTTGCCGCGAAACATGGCTTCGCCCATGGTCGTCCCGTCGGCGGGCACGGTTTCGCAGGTCTCGGGATCGCGGATGTCGAAGCCCTCCAGCACGGGATAGCGCACGCCCTGGCGCGCCATCCGGGCGGCGCGGGTCTCGTCGTCGAGAGCGTCCCAGTCCCGGTGCCAGGCATTGACCACCGCCGGGCCGTAGGTCTCGGTCAGCCCGTACAGGTGGGTGACGTCGAAGCCGGACCCGCCCATGGCGGCCAGCACCGCCTGGGGCGGAGGGGCGGCCGCGGTGAGGAAGGCGATGCGCCGGGGGAGGGGGCGGCGCTCAGAGTCCGAGGCGTTGAGCAGGAGCTGCATCACGATCGGTGCACCGCACAGATGCGTGACCCCATGCTCGGCCAGTGCCCGATAGAGCGCGCCCGCCCGGACCTGGCGCAGGCAGACGTGGGTGCCGGCCACCACCGAGAGCGTCCAGGCGAAGCACCAGCCGTTACAGTGGAACATCGGCAGCGTCCAGAGATAGACCGGGTGCTGCCCGAGCCCGCCCGTGATGACATTGCCCAGACACAGCAGGGCGGCCCCGCGATGGTGATAGACCACGCCCTTCGGGTCCCCGGTGGTGCCCGAGGTGTAGTTGAGCGAGATGGCGTCCCACTCGTCCCCCGGCATCGCCCAGTCCCAGTCCGGGTCGCCCTCGGCCAGTAGCGCCTCGTAGCCGAGGCTGCCCAGGGTCTCGCCGGGCCCTGCGAATTCCGGATCGTCGACGTCGATCACCAGGGGCTTGACCCCGGCCGAGGCCAGGGCGGGCCCCGCCACCTTCGCGAATTCGCGGTCGGTGATCAGCACCTTGGCCTCGCCGTGGTCGAGGCAGAAGGCGAGGCCGGCGGAATCGAGGCGGGTGTTCAGGGTGTTGAGGACGGCCCCCGTCATCGGGACCCCATAATGGACTTCGATCATCTCCGGCGTGTTGGCGAGCATCACCGCGACGGTGTCGCCCCGCCCGATCCCCCGCGCCGCCAGCGCCGAGGCGAGGCGGCGGCAGCGTGCGTAGAGGTCGGCGTAGCTGCGTCGCAGGGGCCCGTGGATGATGGCGACATGGTCGGGGAACACCCGCGCCGCCCGGTCGAGGTAGCTCAAGGGCGTCAGGGGCTGGTAGTTTGCCGGGTTCCGGTCGAGGTCACGATCGTAGATCGTCGATGCGGCCGTATCGGCCGTCGTGGAGGCGGTCATTGGCGTATCTCCCTGGGGCGATACGATACCGCGTCATACCGATCCGACAAATGGATCGCCGGGGGCAGCGCTACGCAAGGACCGACCCGGAGGCCGCCACGCACGGCCCGTGCCGGATCTCCCGGAGCCTCACGCCTCCGAGGCCGGAACTGCCTGAAGAAGCGCCCGCCCCATGGAGATGCTCGGCCAACGCGTTTAGGTTGAGGCGTCGTTCTGAAAGCAACCTTACAAGACGCGCAAAGATACGAAAAATTGACTCGGTGTTTTCACGCGACCGAAAGTCTAAAGGTTCACAGTCCTTGCCAAATGGGGACGGACCATGACGCTCGGCCGGTTGGTAGACAGGCTTTCACTGCAACGCCAGATCACCCTGTTTGCCGGGGCCATCGGTCTTTTCATCGTCGGCGCAACGACGATCGGTTCCGCCCTGCTGGCCCGCAATCAGGCAACCGAGATGGCTCGGAGCGCCCTCCTGCAGGTGGCTCGCTCCGTCGCCGACCGCCTCGATCAGGATATGGCCGAGCGTCTGCGCGAGATTCGCAACGTCGCCGCCCTTCAACCTCTGCAGCCGCACTGGCTGGAGAACACGGGCAGCCTGCGTAAAGTCCTCGAGACGATGCAGAAGACCCTGCCGGATTACGCCTGGATCGGTTTCGCCGATACGAGTGGCCAAGTGCGCGCCGCGACCGGTGGCACGCTTGAAGGCGTGAGCGTCGGTCAACGGCCCTGGTTCAACAACGGCATGAAAGGCACCGCCGTCGAGGACGTGCATGCGGCCGCCCTCCTGCAATATCTGCTCGCGCCGAACTCCGGCGGCACCCCATTTCGGTTCGTCGATGTCGCGGCGCCCGTGACCGACGCGTCGGGGCGGATCATCGGCGTGCTCGGAAGTCATCTTAGCTGGGGCTGGGCCGATCTGGTCCGCCGCGAGGTTCTCTCATCGCGCAGCCCGGAGCTGAAGGAGGAGATCGTCGTTCTCGATCAGGCCGGACGCGTTCTTCTCGGGCAGGAGCTCGGCGCGTCCCCCTACGCGGCCGAGGACCTGGCGGCCGGGCACTTCATCGCCCGCGGCGCCGACGGTGACCGCCTCGCGACCGCGTCCGCCACCCATGGGCGTGGCGACTATCCAGGGCTCGGATGGATCGTGGTCGCCCTCCAACCGGTCGACACGGCGCTCGCCACGGCCAACCGGCTGACCAGCCTCATCCTACTCCTGG
>NZ_JAQGKL010000219.1 GCF_028290105.1 Methylobacterium sp. | reverse complement strand
CCGAGGTCCGCCGGGGTGATGGGTCCGCCAGGATCATGGGTCCGGACGCGCCTCGCGTCGCCTGCCGCAAGGTTTCGGCGCACGGGCCGAGGTCTCCGTCACGTGGCCGCCCCGCGAAGACCGGCTGCTCCCACGCGCCATCGGATCCAGCACAAAGAGGCAAGGCAAACGAGCGGTCAGCACTGTTTAATCCGAAAAAATGTCGCCGATTCATGAATTATTTTGCTTGTACGGCCATCTTGCATACCAAATAATACATACACGCGACTGGTTAGTCTGGGCGGAAGGATCCGTTCCTGCACGGAGAGCAAAATCTTGAACGATAGTTCAGATCAGGCATAACCCCACGCAAGCTCGACGTTGAATAAGGGAGAAAGCTCATGGCTTCGTCCGCCGCCGCGCCCCCCACGGCGAAACCGACCGCCAACCGATGGCTACAACTCGTGCTTGGCGTGGCCTGCATGGTCGCGGCGGCGAACATCCAATATGCCTGGACGCTCTTCGTTCCGGAAATCCAGAAGACCTTCGGCTGGGATCGCGCGGCCATCCAGGTCGCCTTCACGATCTTCGTGGTGGTGCAGACTTGGCTGACCCCGATCGAGGGCTACTTCATCGACAAGTACGGCCCGAGCCGCGTGGTCATGTTCGGCGGGCTGATGACGGGTCTGGCCTGGATCATCAACTCGTACGCCACCACGCTCACCGGATTCTATGCCGGCTCGGTCGCCGGCGGCATCGGCGTCGGCTGCGTCTACGCGACCTGCATCAACAATGCCCTGAAGTGGTTCCCCGACAAGCGCGGCCTCGCGGTCGGCCTGACGGCGGGCGGCTACGGCGCGGGTTCGGCGCTGACGATCATCCCGATCGCCAACATGATCGCGGCGGGGAGCTACGCCCAGGCCTTCTTCACCTTCGGACTGATCCAGGGCGGCATCATCATGCTGGCGGCCATCGGCCTGCGCGGGCCGGGCAAGGGCGAGGTCGTCTTCTCGACCAAGGTCCTGCAGACGCGGCGCGACTACACCCTGCGCGAAGCCCTGCGCACACCGGTGTTCTGGGTGATGCTGCTGATGTTCACCTGCACGGTCACCGGGGGATTGATGGCGGTCGCCCAACTCGGCGTCATCGCTCAGGACCTCGGCGTCAAGGAATTCCAGGTCAACCTGTACTTCTTCGCCATGGCCGCCTTGCCCTTCGCGCTGATGCTCGATCGGGTCATGAACGGCATCTCGCGTCCGCTCTTCGGCTACGTGTCGGACCGGATCGGGCGCGAAAAGACGATGTTCATCGCCTTCACGATGGAGGGGATCGGCATCGTGGCGCTCGGCTACTTCGGCACGAACCCGTGGGCCTTCGTGATCCTCTCGGGCATCGTGTTCCTGGCCTGGGGCGAGGTCTACTCCCTGTTCAGCGCCACCGCCGCCGACACCTTCGGCTCCAAGCACATCGGCAAGATCTACGGCGTGCTCTATTGCGCGAAAGGCTTCGCGGCCCTGTTCGTCCCCTTGGGCAACCTGCTCATGCAGGCCACCGGCACCTGGGCGACGGTCCTCTACACCGTGGCGGTCATGGATCTGATCGCGGCCTTCCTCGCCATCGCCGTGCTCCGGCCGATGCTGAAGCGGCACCACGCCGCGCAAGGCTCGCTCCAGCCGGCCGGCGCCCTGGCGCATGCCTGACGGCGACATCCGCCCCGGCGCATCGCGGCGGGGCGGCGTTTTCGTGATCCCAGATCCGGTGGACCGCCCCGAGACCGCCGGCCGAACACATCGGTCGGACAGCGGGTGAGAAACGCTCGTCCGGGTTCCGTGCGCACCGGGTTCCGGCCAGAAGGCTCCGAGATGGTCACCTCAATCCTCATCGCCCTGGTGAGCATTCCCTTCGCGGCGATCGTGTTGCGAAACGCGGATTTCAATCGGGACGTCTTCGCGGTGCTGTACGTCTCCTCCCTCGGACTCGTTCTCTCGGCCATCCTGCTCGTGGGCGGGTATTATCTGCTGCCGCTCCCGCCGATCGTCCCAGAGCCCATCCATCGCTGAGGCGAAGGGAGCGTTCGCGAACCGGACGATCACGCCAGGGCTCCGGCGCCGGGGCGAACACTGCGGATGGGCGGTGGGGCCGCGCAAGCCGGAAGCGCCGGCGATCGAGCCACGCACCGGTTGCATGAGCTCGATGCGATATGTGGTATACCAAGGCTCGTTGTGCAGTGCGATAACCACGCTTCACGACGTCACCGGAGTTCCCACCATGATCGCGCTGTTCGTTCTCGGTCTGGCCGCCGTCGCCATCGGACCGATGCTGGCCCTCCTCACCGACGATGCCGCCTCGGGTTCGTTCGTGGCGGACACCGCCTCGGCCGGCATGTTTGTCGCGCTCAACGACAACGCCGAGGACACGGTCCGGCGCGCAGCCTGATCCGCTTCGCCGGGATCATCCCTGTTTCGACCCGCCCCGCTCCGCCGCGGCGGGTTTTTTCATGCAAGGCGGCCGATCCTCGAACCTTTGTCCGGGCAACCTGGCCGCATCGGTGTCCGACCGGGCCTTCGTCCGACGGCGTCGCCCAGGCGCCGGGCTTCCGCTTGGGATCAGCGCCAGGACCGAATCAGGGGCTTCGCGCGGGCCGTGACGGAGGAGGGACACGACCCGGGCGGGCCTGCTTCACGACAGGCACCGGCGGCTCCTCCACCGAGAGGTCGCCGCTCTCGTCGTCGAGGACCGGGATCAGATCGACGCTGAGGGTCGGGCGATCGTCACGCGCCCTGTCGCGCGATGGCGCGGGCGAAGGGGCGCGGACCGGCACGGGTGCGGCGAGGGCGGTCGTCACCGGGGCGATCGCGGGCGCGGGCGATGGCTCCGCCCAGGCCCGGACGGTGGCGTCAGCCTCAGGCGTCGCGGCCCAGACCCGGGCCGGCGCTTCGAATCGGGCGGGCGCAGGAGCCTTCGCGCCGAGGACGAGCAGGACAGGCAGACTGAGCACGGCCACGATGACGAGGCCGGTGACGGCACCGGAACGGATGCCGCGAAGGACCGGATGATCGCCGACGTCCGTCACGCTGCGCAAGGGTCCGATCCGGTGCCGGGAGGCCCGGCGCCAGTGCGGCCGCGCGGCGGAGCGAAGGGGCAATCCCGTGAGGGATTCCCGGTCGGAGTGGTCCCCGTCCATGGCGCAGCGTCACGAAGGCCGGGACATTCCGGCAATCGGCAAGTGTTCGCCCAACATTTTTTGCAAAGCAACACCTTTTATCAAGTGAATGCCGGACGGGTCCGGCGTTCATCAGGTTTCGCGCGGTTCAGGCACCGGCCGCGTCCCGGTCGACCAGCCAGACGAGCCGGCCGACACTGCGGACGTGGCGCGCCGGCAGGTCCTCGCCGCGCGCGAGACGGCGCAGGGGTTCCTGCTTTCCCGCGCCGGTCACGAGGAACAGGGTCTCGCGGGCCGAGGCCAGGGCAGAAAAGGTGAGGGTGATTCGGGGCACGAAGGGGGCCAGCCCCGCCTCCGGCACCGGCGCCGTCCAGGCGGTGCGCTCGGCCAGAGCGGGCGTTGCCGGAAACAGCGAGGCGGTGTGCCCATCCTCGCCGAGTCCGAGCAGGACGAGGTCGAAGAGGGGCCGCGCGGGGTCGAGGTCCGCCGCGCCGTAGAACGCCCGCAGGGTCTCGGCATAGGCGCGCGCGCCCGCCTCCGGCGTACCGTCCGTCGCCATGCCGTGCAGGTGACCTTCGGGTATGGGCGCGTCGCCGAAGGCGTCGCGCGCCATGCGGACGTTGCTCGCCGCATCCGTCCACGGCACCAGGCGGTCGTCGCCGAAGAACCAGTGCAGGCGCTCCCAGGGCAGTTGCTCCCGGTAATCCGGCCCGGAGAGCCGCGCGTAGAGGCGCTTCGGGGTCGAGCCGCCGGCGAGGCAGACCGCGATGTCGTGGCGCGCCGCGCTTCGGCAGAGGGCGACGAGGCGCTTCGCGGCGGCGGCCGCCACCGCCTCGGCATCGGGCAGGACCTCGGCGCTCGGGGGCAGGGGGATCATCGGCGCGGCACCTCGGTGGCGGAGGGGAACGGGGCGGACAGGCCTGCGGCGCTACTTCGGCTCCTGGTGGCCGCCGAAGCCCTTGCGCATCGCCGAGAGCAGCTTGTCGGCGTAGGAGGCCTCCTCGCGCGAGCGGAAGCGCGCGTAGAGGGCGGCCGAGAGCACGTTGGCCGGGACCGATTCCTCGATCGCCGCGTTCAGGGTCCAGCGTCCCTCGCCGGAATCCGCGACGAAGCCGGAGAAGTCGGTGAGGTGCTCGTCCCGCGCCAGCGCCCCGGCGGTGAGGTCGAGGAGCCAGGACGAGACCACGCTGCCGCGCCGCCAGACTTCGGCGATGTCCCCGATGTTGAGTTCGAAGCGGTGGGTCTCGGGCAGGTCCGGGGAATTGGCGTGCCGGAGGATGTCGAAGCCCTCGGCATAGGCCTGCATCAGGCCGTACTCGATGCCGTTGTGGATCATCTTGACGAAGTGGCCCGCCCCGCTCGGGCCCGCATGGATGTAGCCGGCCTCCGCGCGCGGATCGCGGCCCTCGCGGCCGGGGGTCTTCGGGATGCTGCCGATGCCCGGCGCCAGGGTCCGGAAGATCGGGTCGAGGCGCTCGATGGCGGCCGTGTCGCCGCCGATCATCATGCAGTAGCCGCGCTCCAGGCCCCAGACGCCGCCGGAGGTGCCGACATCGACATAGTGGATGCCGGCTGCCTTCAACTCGGCGGCGCGGCGGATGTCGTCCTTGTAGAAGGAGTTGCCGCCGTCGATGACGATGTCGTCCGAGCCCATCAGGCCCGCGAGGGTCTTGACCGTCGCCTCCGTGATGGTGCCGGCCGGGAGCATCACCCATGCGGCGCGGGGGAGGCTGAGCTTCGCGACGAAGTCCTCCAGGCTCGAAGCCCCCAGTGCGCCCTCCGCCACCAGGGCGGCCACGGCTTCCGGGTTCTGGTCGAAGACGACCGCCTCGTGCCCGTCCCGCAGCAGGCGGCGGACGATGTTGCCGCCCATCCGGCCGAGGCCGATCATGCCGAGTTGCATCCGTGGTCTCCCGTGCCCGCGACGGCGTGGCGGACTTGGCGGCATGGGGGAACTTGGCGCCAGGCCCTCGCACGCCCTCTCCGAAGCAGGGCTACCGCATTTGACCCACCAGGGCGAGGCGGCGGCTGGGCCGCCTCGCCCTGCGTCCCACGCGTGGGTTGCGCCTCAGGCCGAGGTGGGGCCCACGCCCGGTTCGGCCAGCGGGGCGTTCTCGCCGATCGCGGCCGCCTGGGCCTCGACCACGGCAGCGGCCGTGACGTTGACGATGCCGCGCGCAGTGACCGAGGGCGACAGGATGTGGGCGGGTTTCGCCGGGCCGATGAGCAGCGGCCCCACGGGCAGGGCGTCGGCCAGCACCTTGGCGAACTGGAACGCGATGTTGGCCGCGTCGAGGTTGGGCAGGATCAGCACGTTGGCCGGGCCCTTGAGGCGCGAGGCCGGCATCACCCGGTCGCGGATCATCTCCGACAGCGCGGAATCGGCCTGCATCTCGCCATCCACTTCGAGATCCGGCCGGCGCTCGCGGATGAGGCCGAGCGCGGTGCGCATCTTCACCGCCGAGCGCGAATCCGACTGCCCGAAATCCGAGTGGCTGAGCAGCGCGATCTTCGGCGTCAGGCCGAAGCGGCGGACATGCTCGGCGCAGGCCACGGCGACGTCGGCGATCTCCTCGGCGCTGGGATCCGGCCGCACGTGGGTGTCGGCGAGGAAGTAGGCGCCCTCCTTGGTGACGATCAGGCTCATGGCGGCGAAATCGAGCACGCCGGGGGCCAGGCCGATCACGTCGCGGATCACCCGCAGGCGGGTCTCGAAGCGGCCCTCGAGTCCGCAGATCAGCGCGTCCGCCTCGCCGCGACGCACCGCGATGGCGCCGATCACGGTGTTGTTGGTGCGCACCAGGGTGCGGGCGGCGTCCGGCGTGATGCCGCGCCGGCCGGCGGCCTC
>NZ_JAQGKL010000212.1 GCF_028290105.1 Methylobacterium sp. | reverse complement strand
GTCATCGAGGCATACAAAATGGGCCAGAGAGACAACCACAAGATCGCGAATCTGACGCGCTGCGCGCAGGAAGACGACAAGCGATTGTACAACATCGGCCGAAAGCTGATTGAACTCAAAGCGTCCTGAAATTCGCTGGGGCGCCGCAAGGTGCCCCATTTTCGATTCTCGCTCCTTGCCGCACGTCGTGCAGGGCACGGTCCTCAAAGAAGTGGCCTTCAGGCGCGCCGTCCTCGAAGTCTATCCGAAGACTCTGGGAAGTGGCATCAGTCATGGCGGCGCTCCTCCACGCCACGAACGCGCGCAAGCAAATCTTCACGCTGCGAAACGGAATGACTCACGCTTCCTAAGGCATGTGCGGCAATAGTCGGCGTACATTGGATGATCGCCGGGAGACGGACGTGACCACCGCCATTCAACTACAGCGCCTCTGTCTCATGATGGCGGGCATGGCGATTGTCGTCCTTCCACTTTCGGGAGCCATGGACCTGTCCACGCCCGCATCGGTGGTCATGGTCGCGGTCGGGCTGCTGTTCACATCCCGCATCGCCACTCGGATGGTCGCCGCCCGGCCCTTCTGAGTTCGAGGTTGGGCCATCCGCTTCGAACAAGAGCCTGCGCGCGTTCGGCGCCCGTCATCGTGGCGCCGCCTCACGGCGCTTGCGCTGGTCCGCCCATTCGCGATCCCGCCGAGCCTGAGCCTCGCGGGCTTCGGAAACCCAGTCCGTGAGGTCGCCGTCATCCTTCGGCGCCCGCTTCGCGTCGCGCGCAGCGGCCTTCTTCTTCCGGGCGATGTCCGCCTCTTTCTGCCTCAGCAATTCTTCGACGGTGACCGGCTCCGCCTTCTGCTTCGGCTGCGCCCAGGCATAGGTCGGGCGCGCCGGGGTTCGCCCGGTACGATCGGCTTCAACTGCCGCACCGGGATCGGATCGATGCCGCTGCGCATCCACGAGGCCGATGGCGTCAGTTAGGCTCAGGCCGGCAGCGGCGGCGACCCGGGCTGCCGCGGCTTCCCCGGCCGCCCGCTCGCCCGATGTGGCGCCGCGATCCATCAGCGCCCGGCATTTCGCGAACCGCTGGCGATCCAGGGGGCGCCGGCTCATGTCCGCGCCCTGGGTGCGGGCCCGTTCGAGGAAATGTCGATCACCCCTGGAGGCCGACCGGGCGGATCACCTCACCAGAGGACGCGCGGCAGGCGCCGCTTCCAGCGCTGCCCGGGCGCCAGGGCCGTCAGTTTCCGGGAAAGTCGTGTCGTGCGCGGCACCGGCGACAAGGCTTCGACGACGGGGCCGGCTGGTGATGCGCCGGCCGTACTTGCGGTCTTAATTGCGATCTTACTTGCAGTGTTGGCCGCCTGGACCGTGTCGGCCTCGACCGAAATCTCGACATCGGCGGCTTTCGGCCTGCGCACCGGGGAGGGCTTGGGGCGACGCACGCGCGCGAGGCGCTCCTCCGCGGGCGCCTCCTGCACCTCGGGCTCGCTCTGGGGCGCGAACATGGGAACGAGGCTCGGCAGGATGCGCCGGGCGGGTGCCTCCGGCATTGTCGGCTCTGCGCGGATGACGGGCGCGCTCGCTTTGGCCAGGGGCGCCTCGGACAGGACCAGAGGCACGTCGTGCCAGAGCGTCTGGCTGGTCGGCGAGCGTGCGGGGGATTCGGAGAGAGAGACGCGAGAGGTACGGGTGTGCTTGATCTCGACCGTAAACGGTCGCGCGCTGCGGCGCTTCATCGGCGTAAAAATCCTAAAGACGTCGGTTCAGCGAGACGAAATGCGCTGACACCAGACAATATCATATGGAGAACGTTCCGTCAGTGTCCAGAACGATCGTGGGGCATGTTTAGTTTTGCCTTCACAAGAAGCCGTGTGTGCGCAACTGCTGTATCGACGACGCCGCGTCGCGATGATGGATGAAGCGTCCGCCGGCCTGTTCCCAAAGGGACCGGTACTTCTCTCGATCATCGACCAGCACGTCGCCCGGGCGGCAATGCTCCCGCTTCAGGGCCGCGCTGGTGGTGATCACCTCGACATCCGGAAAGTGCCGCGCCGCCCACCGGCGCTTCTGCGGCTCGGCCCAGGCCCCGCGCGGCAGCCCGGTCAGGATGATCGGCGTCAGGTGGCGAACGGCCTCGTACAGCGCCATGGCATCAGGCAGCAGCGGAAGCTCACCGAAAAAGTCGTCCTGCGCCGCGAGCCTGTCCCAGAACCGCTTCAGGCCGAAGCGCCGCTCGAACGCCTTCGGCGGCATCCCGAAGGCCCGCTCCGCACCCGCATCGAAATCCGCGAGCACGCCGTCGCAATCCAGGAACACCGTCGACATCGGCAAAGGTACGCCCTCCCACATCCGGCCAGGCTCCTCGACATCGGCAAGCCCTCCCACATCGGGCACTGCTGAGCCGTCTCGCCAACATGCGGGCGCGCGGATCGGTTCGGCGCCGACGGACCGCATGCTCGGGCGCGGCACCTTTCGCGTGACGGACCGCGCGTGATGCGCGGGCGCGAGGCCCGGCGGCCTGGACCTTGCAATGCCGGCGCCATCGCTCCGCCGAACGACAGAACGAGGCACCGTGGCTCACCATCCGATCTCGCGCAGAACCCTCCTCGGCGGCACGGCCGCCCTCGGGCTCGGGGCCCTGGCGCCGGGCCGCGCGCGCGCGGCCGGAACGATGACCGTCGGCGTCATCTATGTCGGGCCCAAGGACGATTACGGTTACAACCAGGCCCACGCCAAGGGCGCCGCCGCGCTGAAGGGCCTCTCCGGCGTCGAGGTCGTGGAGGAGGAGAACGTCCGCGAGACCGCCGACGTCCAGAAGACCATGGAGAGCATGATCAACATGGACGGGGCGGGCCTGATCCTGCCCACCTCCTTCGGCTACTTCGATCCCCACGTCCTCATCGAGGCGAAGAAGAACCCGAAGGTCCAGTTCCGCCATTGCGGCGGCCTCTGGACCGAGGCGAACCCGAAGAATGCCGGTTCGTATTTCGGCTACATCGCGCAGGGGCAGTACCTCAACGGCATCGTGGCGGCGCACGCCACCAAGTCGAAGAAGCTCGGCTTCGTGGCGGCCAAGCCGATCCCGCAGGTGCTCAACAACATCAACGGCTTCCTGATGGGCGCCCGCAGCGTGGACCCGTCGATCACCTGCCAGGTCATCTTCACCGGCGAGTGGTCGCTGGCCGTCAAGGAGGCCGAGGCCACCAACGCGCTCATCGACGGCGGCGCCGACGTCATCACCTGCCATGTCGACAGCCCCAAGGTGACGGTGGAGACCGCCAGCCGGCGCGGCGCCTTCGTCTGCGGCTATCACGCCGACCAGTCGGCCCTGGCCAAGGACCGCTACCTCACCGGCGCCGAATGGGATTGGGGCCCGATCTACAAGGGGTTCGTCACCGGGATGCAGGCCGGCAAGGCTCCGCCGAACTTCCTGCGCGGCGGTCTCGCCGACGGTTTCGTGAAGATGAGCGCCTACGGCCCAGCCGTTTCCGAGGCGGGGCGCCGGAACGCCGATGCCGTCAAGGCCGAGATGATGAAGGGCGGATTTTCCATCATCAAGGGCCCGCTCAAGGACAACAAGGGCAACGAGATCGCCGCCGCCGGCAAGGGGTTCGCCGAGAACGCCCCCGAACTCGAGAGCACGAGCTACCTCGTCGAGGGCGTGAAGGGCTCGGCCTGAGCCGCGCCCGCCCCGAGACCATCGCGACCGAGGAGGACCCCTGCGTGGTTGCCGAGACCGCTCCGTCTCCGATGGCCGTGGCGACGCCCGGCGCCCCGGCGGGCCTGCGGGTCCGCGCCTGGGTGGCGCGGCGCGCGGAGGCGCTGGCGATCCCCCTCGGGGCGCTGGCCCTCGGGCTCGGCCTGTTCAGCCTCTTCCTCCTGAGCCTGGGCAAATCGCCGGCCGCCTTCCTCGACCTCGTCTACCGGGGCGGCTTCGGCTCGGCCTTCGCCCTGCAGAACAGCCTCCAGCGGGCCGCGCCCCTGCTCTTTGCGGCG
>NZ_JAQGKL010000172.1 GCF_028290105.1 Methylobacterium sp. | reverse complement strand
CCAGCCGCACCGCCGGCATTCCCACCTGCACCCCCGCCAGCGCCCATGCCGGCGCCTCCACCCGCGCCACCGGCGCCGCCTGCACCGGCTCCGGCACCACCGCCCGGTCCGCCCTGGGCCAGGGCCGTCGCCGCGCCGAGCACCAGGGCTGCCGCCGTCACCGTACTCCGAAAGAGCTTGCTCATGGGGTCGTTTCCATTCTCGTTGATCTGGGGCGCCGCTCGACGCCGACGCCACCCGCAACGAAGAACGTCGAAAAACCGTTCCCGATTATCTTGCGTTAATCTTCGAAGAACTGCCGGGCAGCCTATTCGAGGCCGAAGGCCAAGCTCAAGCGCCGCTCCTCCACAGCCACGTTTCAAGATGTTCTCGAACCCCGCCCGCAACTCGCTGGCGGCCCTTGTGAAATTCGTCTCAGGCGGTAACGTCTTTTCAAGGCAAGCCGAGAAACGGCCAGAGCACAGGGACGAGACGGATGACAGGTGGCGCCGGGACCATCTCACACGCGGCGGCCGAGGCCGCCGACAGCCGACGCCGGATCAAGGCGATTGTCGCCTCCTCGTCGGGCAACCTCGTCGAGTGGTTCGATTTCTACTGCTACGCGTTCTTCGCACTCTACTTCGCGCCGGTCTTCTTCCCCGAGGGGGACGACACAAGCCAGCTTCTGAAATCGGCGGCCGTCTTCGCGGTGGGCTTCTTCATGCGCCCGATCGGCGGCTGGCTGTTCGGCCGCATCGCCGACCGGCTCGGCCGCAAGACCTCCATGCTGATCTCGGTGCTGATGATGTGCGCCGGCTCGCTGATGATCGCGATCCTGCCGACTTACGCCACGGTCGGGTATCTCGCGCCCGCGCTGCTTCTTCTGGCCCGGATGATCCAGGGCCTGTCCGTGGGCGGCGAGTACGGAACCAGCGCCACCTACATGAGCGAGATCGCCCTGAAGGGCCGGCGCGGTTTCTTCGCCTCTTTCCAGTACGTCACGCTGATCGGCGGCCAGCTGCTCGCCTCACTGGTGCTGATCATCCTGCAGAGCTTCCTCACCGCCCAGCAACTCACCGCCTGGGGCTGGCGCATCCCGTTCGTCATCGGCGCCATCGCGGCCGTGGTGGCGCTCTATCTGCGCTCGTCGCTGGACGAGACCGCCACCAAGGAAGACCTCGCGAACAAGGATTCCGGCACCTTCGCCGCGTTGTTCAAGCACTGGCGCGCCTTCTGCGTGGTGCTCGCCTACACCGCCGGCGGCTCGCTGAGCTTCTACACCTTCACCACCTACATGCCGAAGTACCTCTTCAACACGGCGCATATCGACAAGGTCACCGCCTCGCAGATCTCCACCGCTGCCCTCTTCGTCTACATGATCATCCAGCCCATCTTTGGCTGGCTCTCGGACCGGATCGGGCGCAAGGCCAACATGCTGCTCTACAGCGGCCTCGGCACCCTGATGGTGGTTCCGCTGATGACCGCCATCGGCGCGACCCAGAACCCGTACCTCGCCTTCGCGCTGATCATGGTGGGGCTGATCGTGATCAGCTTCTACACGGGCATCAGCGGCATCGTGAAAGCGGAGTTGTTCCCCACGCAGGTGCGGGCCCTCGGTGTCGGCCTCTCCTACGCCATCGCCAACTCGCTGTTCGGCGGCACCGCCGAGGCAGTGGCTCTCTACCTCAAGCAGGTCGGTTCCGAGAGCACCTTCTTCTGGTACGTCACCGTTATGCTCGGTATCGCCTTCATCGGCTCTCTGATCATGCCGAACCCGAAGCGCCACGGTTATCTCGACGGCGACGGCACCGTCGAGGAGGCGCTGATGCGCAAGACCCGGCTCTCGGCGGCCTGAAGGTCTCGGATCTCGAACCGATTGTGCCTCTCGAAGAATGGAGAAGCCCGCAGTGGACGCGCGCCGCGGGCTTTTTCACGGCGCGAAGCGCGAAACTCCGCTGTCGCGTGGCCTGCCTCAACTCGCCTCGCCCAGGACTGCGCGGCGCTGGCGGTCCAGCTCCTCGCTGTAGCGCTTGAGCGTATGGCTCTCGGTGAGCAGCCCGATGACCTTGCGGCTGCGCAGGTCCTCGACCACCGCCAGGGCCTCGCTCTCCGTGCGGTCGAAAAGCGCGGTGGCGACCTTGGCGTTCATGTCGGCGGTCAGGACGTCGTCCGTCTGGCGCAGGAGGTCGGACAGGACGGGCGAGCCGTCTTCCGCCTCGCGCAACGCCGCGTGGGCTTCGGGCACCAGGACGATGCCAGCGTAGCGGCCCTCGCCGTCCACCATCACCACCCGCGAGGGTGAGCCGAGGGGATGCTTGCGCAGGAAGCTCGCCAGGGTCTGGTCGAGGGGGGCCGTCGGCACCTCGCGGCGCATGAGCTTGCCGACCGTGAGGGTCCGGATCCAACCGACGTCGTGCGCACTGCGGATACTCTCGCCGCGCAGGTGGAAGCGCCAGGTGGCGAAGGAGTATCCGAAGGTCTTTCGGACGGTCAGCGACGAAGCAATGACGGCCACCAGCACGAGGCCCGTGATGGGAAAGCTGCCGGTGAGTTCCAGCGCCAGGAAGGTCATCGTCAGTGGGCCGCCGATCACCGCGACCGCGAGCGAACTCATGCCGATCACCGCGTAGGCGAGCGGGGTCAGCCCGAAGGCGGCCATGCCGGGCAGGATCAGCGGCATGCCGGCGGCGAAGATCTCGCCCGCGATCGCCCCGAGAAATAGCGAGGCGAAGAACAGCCCGCCCCGGAACCCGGAGCCGATCGAGATCGCCGAGGCGGTGGCCTTGGCGACGAAGAGCAGCATCAGTGCCGCGAGGCCCATGCCGGTGCCGTGCGCCTCCAGGTGGAGATGCAACGCGCCGTGGCCTCCGGAAAGCACCTGGGGCGAGACGCCGAGCGCCAGGGCGCCGACGCAGAGCCCGCCGATCGGTGGCGCGAGGAGGGCCGGCAGGCGGCTCGCGCGGAATCCCGACTCGATCAGCGTGACGCCGCGCATGATGAGGATGCCGAGCCCCGCGCACATGAGGCCGAGAACGAGGCTGGGCGCGGTATCGAGGCTGGTGAGTGCCGTCGTGGTGACCGCGTCCGCGCGGTCGAGGGTGACGAGGGAGGTCTGCGCCACCAGCGCCCGCGCGACGACGCTGCCACACAGGGCCGCCACGACCACGGGCGTCAGGGTGGCGATGGAATAGGTGCCGATGATGAGTTCGAACGCGTAGAATGACCCCGTCAGCGGGGCCCCGAAGGCGGCGGCGATGGCGGCCGCCGCGCCGCAGCCGACGAGCGTGCGCTGATCGGCACGCCGCAACTCGAAGGAGAGGCCGAGACGCGAGGCGAAGCCGGCGCAGAATTGCGTGTAGGCCGCCTCCATCCCCACCGAGAGGCCGCTGCCGTTCGAGATCGTATTCTGGAGGGCGAGCACACTTGAGTCCCGGATCGACATGCGCCCGCCATGCAGGGCATTCGCCTCGATCGGGTCCACCACCGCCCGGCGCGGCCGGCGCCGCCAGCGCAGGGCAAGCGTCAGGAGGCCCAGAAGGACACCGCCGAACGCCGGTGCGAGCAGCACCGCGATGGCCGACAGGTCCGTGGCGGCGCTGAGGCGCATGCCGGGCGCCAGCGCGTACAGCGCCTCGCGCATGGCCTGCGTCGCGTGATTCATCACCGCGACCGCGATGCCACCGCCGCATCCGACGAGGGCGGCGAGGACGACGAGACCCATCTCGCTGCCGCGCACGAGGGCGCGCACGCCCCCTGGCGCATGGACGACGGCCCTGGCGGCGACGGGAGTGCGGGAGCGCAGGCTATGCGGTGGCATGGAGCGGTTGAGATCGGCCCGTGGGGCGGCGATTGGACGGGATCTGACGTAGGAGGTGCGTCGCGAGCCCTGCTTAGCGTGCGCTCGCCGCCGCCGTCGACCGTCCTCCAGCGGCCCGGTCCACACTTTTGCCGGTGATCCCGCGAAGGCGGCTTGAAATGCGGCGCGGCTCGGGATAGGTCACCCGCAGTGCCGCTGTAGCTCAGTTGGTTAGAGCGCTTGATTGTGGATCAAGAGGTCCCCCGTTCGAGCCGGGGCAGTGGTACCATTCCATCGCAGATGTGAGTTCGAGCGGTCATGCATGGCGTGACCGTTTTTCGCGTTGGGCGACATGTCCAGCGATGTGCGAGAACGCTCTCGACACCGTGCCGCAATTGCCACGGGATTGCCCCAAACTGGGCCGTGTTGTCGCCACATCCGTCAAGCTAATCTCAATCCGTCGCCACGAGACGGGGTTGGATTGAGCAGATGCAGGGTCGGTATGTCGGATCGTCACGAACCGTCTTCGCCAAGGGCCCGCTCACGCCCCGTACCGGATCGCGCGCCGCCACGACGTCGGATGCCCTGACCCTCGGCGGCCATGTCGGCCGCGCGCATGGCAGCCGCCCGGCGCTGACCCGCTCCGTGCTCTCCATGCTGCTTCTCGCCGGCGGTCTCGGGGCCGCCCTGTCCTACGGCATCGGCCCAGAGGCGGGTGTGGTGCAGTCGGCGCAGGCGATGACCGAGATCACCATGCCGAAGCCGCGCGTCCAGCCGGTGTCGATCGTCCTCCAGGCGAGCCCGACGGTGCCGTCGAGCCCTGCGGTGATCACCGCCTCCTCCGCCTTCGCGGCGGTTCATGACCTCGACACCGAACTCGGCTCCAACGCGGTCGACCGGGTCTCCTACGATTATCTCCTGAACGAGAGCGCCGTCGGCGACCCCAACGACGTGCTCGAGTTTGGCCCGATGAAGATCCGGCGCCACCTGGTGCAGAAGATCATCCGGGCGGCGCAGGCCGTGCAGACCGACCCCGTCCTCCTCATGGCGGTCGCTGACAAGGAATCGAGCTTCAAGACCGAGGTCCAGGCGCAGACCTCCTCGGCCACCGGCCTGTTCCAGTTCATCGAGCGGACCTGGCTCGGCGTCGTGCGCGATTTCGGGCCGCGCTACGGGATGGCCGCCGACGCGGCCCTCGTAGTGACGGGCGAAAACGGCCGTCCTTCCGTGACCGACGCCGCCGAGCGCGTGCGCATCCTCGAGATGCGCCGCGACCCCTACCTTTCGGCGCTGATGGCCGGCGAGATGCTCAAGCGCGACGCCGCCCGCATCGCGCTCCGGATCGGCCGCGAACTGAGCCTCGGCGAGGTCTATCTCGCGCACTTCCTCGGCCCTGACGACGCCGAGGATTTCCTCGCCACCGTCGCCGACAAGCCGAAGGCGGCCGCCGCGCAGATGCTGCCGGGCCCGGCGCGTGCCAACCGCTCGATTTTCTTTGCCGCCCAGCGCGGGCGTCGCAAGGCCGCCAGCCTCTCGGTCGCTGAGGTGCATGAAAAGTTCGAGACCATGATGAGCGCCCGCGGCGCCCGTTACCGTGATGTCCGCTCCGTGGCCGGCGTGATGGCCTATGCCGATGCGGCCGTGGATTGAAAAACCGGACGATTCAATCGATGGACGGGATTATTTCCGGCAACTGACCGTCACGTCCCGGCTTTAATGTCCGCGCTGCCCATTTCGGGTGCGTTTCGAGACACAGATGTCGGAGGCCCCGCTTGTCGGACCCGAAAGGCCCAACGCCGGATCGATCCCCGCCTGCCCGCCCGGCGCTCCTGGGGGACAGTCTGAGCCCCGGATTGTCCCTCGACCGGATCGGTCAGGCACTCGCGGCCTTCTACGACGACCTGATCGCGGAGGGCGTGCCGGAGCATCTCGCCACGCTGGTGCGTCAGGTTCAGCCCGAGCCGGGAGCCAAGCCGAAATCCGACAGGCTCGCCCTCGTGGTCGAGGACGACGAGGCGACCCGGCACCTCGCCGAAGCCCTGCTCGGCGATACGGATCTCGGCGTCATCGGCTGCGACAGCGCCGAGGCGGCCCTGGCGATCATGCGCGACCAGGGCGGGCGCGTGGCGCTGGTGTTCTCGGACGTCCGGCTCGCGGGTCCGATGGATGGCCTGCAACTCGCGTCGGCCATCGCGCTGCTCTGGCCTACGGCACGGGTGGTCGTGACCTCCGGCCGTCGCGCGGAACGGCCACCGGATCTGCCGCCCCAGGCGATCTTCATCCCGAAGCCTTGGCGTCCCTTCGACCTTTTGGTCGAGGCCGAGCGCGCCACGACCGAGCGGCAGCCGATCGTTCCCTGAACCCTCAGGCCTGCCGCGATAGCGCGGCACAGGCCAACCGGACCGTGAACGAAGCGAGGGCGGCGCACCTCTTGCTTCTTCGGTGTTCAAGCGTCCGCGTCGCCACACCCGCGCCCGAGGCGTGGTGGAGCCCCTCCCCTTGCCGATCCTCACCGTCCGTCACGTCACGACCTATCGCTACCGCCAGCCGGTGGGCTTCGGCGAGCACCGCATCCTTTTCCGGCCGCGCGACAGCTACGATCAGCGCCTGATCTCGGCGACCCTGAAGATCACGCCGGAGCCGAGCGGCCTGCGTTGGCTGCACGATGTGTTCGGCAATTGCGTCGCGGTGGCCTCCTTCACGGGCCGTGCTGCTCTGTTGACCTTCGAATGCGCGATCACCCTCGATCACACGCCGGAATCGGCCCCCGTCTTCCCGATCTCGGCGCACGCAGCCTTCTATCCGTTCGGTTACAGCGCCGAAGACATTCCCGACCTCAGCCGCGCGATGGAGCGGCAGTATTCCGACCCGCGCAACGAAGTCGACGCATGGGCGCGCAGCTTCGTGCCGGCGGAAGGGCGGGTTGGCACGCAGGACCTTCTGGCGGAAATGACCCGCAGCGTCCGCCGCAACTTCGCGTATCTCGCCCGCTCCGAAAAGGGCGTCCAGGATCCCGTCACGACACTGAGACTCAAGCGCGGCAGTTGCCGCGATTTCGCGGTGTTGATGATCGAGGCCGTGCGGGCGCTGGGCATGGCGGCGCGCTTCGTCTCGGGCTACCTCTACAACCCACGCGGGGATCGCAACCGCCATGTCGGCGGTGGCTCGACTCATGCTTGGGTGCAGGTCTACCTGCCAGGCGCGGGCTGGATCGAGTTCGATCCGACGAACGGAATCGTCGGGAATCGCGATCTGATCCGCGTCGCGGTCGCGCGCGACCCCCGTCAGGCCGTGCCGCTCCATGGGTCGTTCTTCGGGTTCCCCGCGGACGACCTTGGCATGACGGTCAATGTCCAGGTCGACGAAGTCGAGACCGTTTCCGAAAGCGGGTCCGCGACCGAGCCGAACCTGGTGCGTTGACCGAGCGATCCGGTCCAGTCCGGCCCGGATGCGGAACCAGAGCGTGTGTTTTTTCGATAGGATCGGGTGATTGTCATGAAGATCAGGACTGGGTTCGACATCGCCTTCGAATCGGTTCAGCCGACGCCCATGATCCTCGCGCTGAGCGTGCATCCCTCCCGGATGCCGGACGTGTTGACGCCCCATGTGATCAGCTTCGACCCGCCGATCCCTTGCCAGGATTACCGCGACAGCTTCGACAATATCTGCACACGCATCGTCACGCCGCCGGGCCGCCTGACCATCTCCGCCGACTTCGTCGTTCAGGATTCCGGCTTGCCGGACGCCTACGCGCCGTATGCGCAGCAGGTCGATGTGCAGTACCTTCCGAACGAAGTCCTCGTGTATCTCCTCGGAAGCCGCTACTGCGACACCGACAAGCTCTCCGAGACCGCGTGGTCGCTGTTCGGCGGGACGCCGCTGGGCTGGGCCCGCGTGCAGGCGATCTGCGACTACGTGCATGACCGGATTCGCTTCGACTACATGTGCGCCGACGCGACGCGAACCGCCTGGGACGGCTTCATGCAGCGTCAGGGTGTCTGCCGCGATTTTGCGCATCTCGCCGTCGCGTTCTGCCGCTGCATGAACATTCCCGCGCGTTACTGCACCGGATATCTCGGCGACATCGGCATTCCGCCCGTCCCCGATCCGATGGATTTCTCGGCCTGGTTCGAGGTGTATCTCGACGGCATCTGGTACACCTTCGATGCCCGCCACAACACGCCCCGCATCGGGCGTATCGTGATGGCGCGCGGGCGTGACGCCACCGATGTCGCGATCACGACGAACTTCGGCTACTCGCACCTCGCTCGCTTCGACGTGCACACCGACGAGGTCTTCTGACCCTAGCGCTCGGGCCCGATGGCGGTGCCGAAACCTGCGCCGTCACGAAGTGGACGAATTCGTCAAGGTCCCGTGGAACCACATGCCCACGCTTACGCTTGTACAGCGAAGGTTACGGCATAGGTAAGGGTTCCACGATGAAGACCTTGGCGACTGCCCTCGCGGGCTTACTCGGTGTTTGCGCGCTCTCGACGGGCCCGGCTCTGGCAAACCCCTACGATCCGTTCGGCACACGTGCCGGCGAAGAGACTTACGGCGACCCGGCTTATGCCTATGGCCGCGCCAGCGATGACCCCTACGGCTACCAGGGCACCGTCGGTCAGGGCGTGCAGGCGGCACCCCAGGCCCAGGTTGCTCCGATCCCACGCGAGATCGTCGGCTTCAGCGAGAGCTACAAGCCCGGTACGATCGTGGTCTCCACCGCCGAGCGCCGCCTCTACTTCGTGCTGCCGAATGGCGAGGCCATCCGTTACGGCGTTGGCGTCGGCCGCCCGGGCTTCACATGGTCCGGCGTCAAGACGGTGACCGCCAAGAAAGAGTGGCCGTCCTGGACGCCTCCGGCCGCGATGATCGCCCGCCGCCCCGACCTGCCGCGCTACATGGCCGGCGGTGTCGAGAATCCCCTCGGCGCGCGTGCCATGTATATCGGCAGCACCGAGTATCGGATCCACGGTTCGAACGAGCCTGACACGATCGGACAGGCGGTCTCCTCGGGCTGCATCCGAATGACCAACGAGGATGTCACCGATCTCTACGAGCGCGTGAAGGTCGGTGCCAAGGTCGTTGTCCTGAACTAGTCAGCCGCACGACGAATAATCCGGCATTTGGAAGCCGCACCGACCCGATGGTCGGTGCGGCTTTCGCGTTTTCGAGATCCCGAGACGTCAGGGAACCACGCGGCCGACGGCCGTCTGCGGCGTGCTGAAGGACGCCACCGGCATGTCGCAGAAGCAGCGGGCGCCCAAGGGACGTGGGCTTGGCAGCGGACAGGAATAGGGCTGGAAGCCTGTCAGGCCGGATTGTACCGCGTCGCAATTGAGCCCCACCGAGCGGCCGGGCGCGGGACGGGCATAGCGCTCGCCCCCGTATTCCGGACGGGGCGGCAGACGACGCTCCTCGTAGGCACGACGCGGCGGCGGGCGATCGTAACCGTCGTCGTAGTATTGCGCGCTCGCGCCCTGCGCGCCGAGCAGAGTCGCGAGCAGCGTCAGTGAAAAGCTGAGTCGTGAAATGGGTCGCATGGCGGTTTGCCTTTCTCCCGGTCGCCGATCCCCGCACGGGCGGCTCGGTCTGGTCGCGGCCAGGGTTAGAAGGCACGCGCGCGCACCGCAAGCGCGGCGCGACACATGAAAAAGCCCGCTCCGCGTGGAGCGGAACGGGCTGTCGCCGTCAGCGGCGCCGCAAAACGCGGCGCCGATCCGACAGATCAGGAGTTGGTGGCGTTGCGCATGGCCTGCTCGGCGTCGCTGCCGGCCTTGCGAGCAGCTTCGGTGCCCTGCTCCATCGCCTTGCGGGCGTGCTCGGCGCTCTCCTGCATGGCGCCCTTTGCCTTCTCGGCGCTCTGCTGGATCGCCGTCTGGGCGAGGCCGCCGAACTCCTTGGCCTGGGCCTGGATCGCGGCGAACTGGCTGCGGACGAACTCGGCCTGATGCTGCATCGCCTCCTGCAGGTCGCGCGAGCGCACGAGCTTCTGGGCGAGGTCGAAGGCGGCGGTCACGTTCTGCTCGGCGAATTCGAAACCACGCGCCGAGACGTCATGGGCATTGGTGCGCGCCATCTCAGCGGAACCCTGGACGGTGTCGGCGGTGCGGCGGGCGGCGCTGATGAACGAATCGAATGCCTTGCGAGCCTGATCGACGCTCTTCTCGGCGAAATCGCGCATCTCGGCGGGAACCTCGTAGTTCGGGGTGCTGGTCATTATCCTCTCCTCAGGTCGACTTGTTGATGGCTTGTTGTGCGCTGCACAATAGCACAGCGCCAGCCCTATGCCACCCTGCTGGGGCGCATTAAGGTTGACAACAGGTAAACGCGCGTCCCGCCCGACTAAGGCTTCCGGGATGGCGGCAACCCGGTAAAAAGGCTGTCACGTTCTAGAAATCGTCACGCGAAACAGGTGCGGATGTTCGACCACGGAGGTTCAGGACCGGAGCTCGACGCCGACGCGGCGCAGAATCTTCTGCGCGCGTGCAACGTTGATTCGGCGCTCGCCCGGCGGTTGTCCGATCCCGCAAACGCACTGCTGGTTCTCGACGCGGGCGGAGAGCGGGTGCTGTATGCTTCCGGTGCCGCGAGGACGCTGCGAGACGCGCTAGCGGAGCCGGACGGACGGCTCGATCCGGGCTTGCGGATCGGCGCGCAGATCGCCCGCATCGGGTTGTCGTTTGATGCGCCAGTCCTGATACGCCTGCACCTCGATGCGCGCCGGATCGCGCCGCCCGTGCTGATGACGCTGCTTCGTGCAGAGGACCGCGAGGGTCGCGGATTTGTGATCCTGCTCGCCACTGGGCCGCTCCCCAAGCTGCGGGCTTTACCGGTTGCGTCGCCCGAAAAGGCATCTTCCGAGCCTGACGTGGCTTCGACGCTCGAGACCGCGCCGCCGACGCCGAGCGAGGAACCGACAGCCATCGGAAATCCGACGCCATCCATGCTCGAGCTGCGGCGGTTCACTTGGAGCAGCGACGCGGACGGCACCGTGACAGAGCTCTCGCGCCCTCCCGGCGACCCTCTGCGGGTGGGGATGCTGGGCCGAACCTGGCGGGCCCTTTCGGAATCCGGGACCTTGCGCGATGCGGAAGGCCTGATCGCCGCCCTCGCTCACAGCCAGACTTTTCGGACCATTCCGGTCGCGCTGATCGCTACGGATGGGCGGGTGTTCGAACTCGACCTCTCGGGGGCGCCAGTCTCACGTGCCCGGCCGGAATTTCGCGGTTTTGGGCAGATCCGGTCCGTCGAGGGGCCGGCTGTGAGCCCTCCGGTTTCGCCGGAGGCAACGGGCGACCTGCCGCAGGCCGCCCCGATGGGGGATGAGGTCGTACCGACTTCAAAAGCATCGGACGCGGCCACTTCGGTATCGGAAGCACAGGACGCCGATCGTGCGTCGCCGGGCGTCCCGACCGATCCGAGCCTCTCGAGCAACGAGCACGCGGCCTTTCGTGAGATCGCCCGCGCGCTTGGGGCACGGTTCGCGGGTGACGATGTGCACGGACCCGTTCCGGAGCGAGGCCTGCCGTGCGCGGTCATGCCGTTTCCGACCTCACCGGCGCGAATTGCCGATCCGGCGAACTCGATCCCGGATACCGCCATGGTGGCCACCCTCGAGCGCCTGCCCGTCGGCGTGATCGTCTATCGCGAGAACGCCGTCCTGTTCGCCAACCGGCGGCTGCTCGACCTGACCGGGTATCCCGATGTCGAGACGCTCGACGCCGGCGGCGGCATCGCTGGTCTGTTTCGCGGGCTCCTGCCCCATGCACGCGAGGCCAGCGACACGCCAATCGTCCTGGCGGCCCGGGACGGCGGACGCATCGGCGTGCTCGTCGAGCACTCGGTCCTCGATTGGGCCGGGCGGCCGGCCGACCTGTTGCTGGCGCGCGATGCCGAATCGAGCGAAGCGGCGCGGGCCCATACGGCCAGCGCCCTCGCCCAGGATTTCGCCGGTCGCCGGGATGCTCAGGCCCTGAACGTCCTCGAAACCCTCGAGGAGGGGATCGCCACCCTCGACAGCCAGGGGCGCCTTCTCTCTCTCAACCGGAGTGCGGCGGCGACCTTCGACCTTGATCCCCGCGAAGTCGTCGGCGCGAGCTTCCTCGGCCTGTTCGCGCCCGAGAATGCCGTGCTGCTGCTGGCGCACCTGCATGCCGAGCCCGGCGCAGCTTCACACGCGCATGCCCGGGTCACGGTTCGCGGCTCGGGTGCGGTTCTGGAGGTCAAGGTTCTACCCCTGCGCGACGATCCCCAGAACGGCCTCTGCGCGGTGATCAATCCCGCGGCCGCGCCGAGCGGACGTGAGGCCGGTCCCTCGGACACAGCCGGGGCGGAAAGGTTGCAGGCAGCGAACGTCCTGACCAAGGTCAGCCAGGAGATCCGCAGCCCGATCGACAGAATTCTCGCGGCGGCCGACCTCATGCTCCAAGAGCGGCTCGGACCCCTCGGGCCCGATCGCTATCGCGCGTCCCTGCAGGACATCCATGCCTCCGGAACACAGGTCCTCGACCTCCTCAACGATCTCCTGGAACTCGCGCGCATCGAGGCCGGCCAGCTCGACCTGACCGTAACGGAGATCCCGCTGAACGACGTGGTCGCCCGCTGCGTCGCGCTCCTACAGCCGCAGGCGTCCCGCGAGCGCATCGTTCTGCGCACCAGTTTCTCGTCGGATCTCGCGACTTTTGTCGCCGATGCGCGCTGCGTGCATCAGGCGGCGCTGAACGTGATCGCCAACGCCATCGCATTCACGGAAGCGGGCGGACAGGTCATCGTCTCGACCTCGATGGCGGATCGGGGCGAGATCGCGTTGCGGGTCCGGGACACCGGGACGGGCATGACGTCGGACGAAGTCGAGGTCGCGCTCCAGCCGTTTCGGCAGGCCGGACCGATCGGCCCGCGCAAGGGCACCGGTCTCGGTTTGCCGCTGACAAAGGCCTTGGTGGAGGCAAATCACGGGCGTTTCCGTATCGTCAGCCGCAAGGACGAGGGAACGCTCGTGGAGATGCTGTTTCCCGCGAACGCGGCGACGAAACGCGCCTGACCTGCGGGCGCGCGCACGCCGGTAACTTCTGCGGGCAATCGGCGTTGGATCGACAATCATGGAGATTCCAATGCGTCGTACAGCCCTCCTCCTCACCATCGGATTGATGCTGCCTGCCGGCGCCCAGGCGCAGCAATCCGGTCCAGTGGCCAATGAGCCGAACGCTGAATCGGCGGGTCAGTTTCGCAACATCACGTCGACCGGCGTGACGAAGCCGCCGGGCGGCGTCGACGGGGTGTCCGAGAACCGCCCGTCGGAGGCGGTGCGCAAGCAGCGTTCGATCGATCGCAAGATCGAGACGGGCATCTGCATTGGGTGCAATTGAAGAGCGCGCAAACATAATTTCGCCTCTGTCCCGGAACTTCGCGCATCGACGCTTGCGGCCGGTATGTCCTTGCGCCTAAGACGGTATTTGGAAGACCCGGCTGCGTGAACCGTCACGATACGATCGGGCGCCGACAGGGAAGAAGCGATGGACGAGAAGGTGGTCGAAGTCCGTTCGGCATGGAGCGAGGGCGCGCACGTCGACGACGCCAAGTATCTGGCCATGTATCGGGCCTCCGTGAACGATCCGGAGGCTTTCTGGGGCGAGCACGGCAAGCGCATCGACTGGATGACGCCTTTCACGAAGGTGAAGAATACCAGCTTCGAGGCAGGCCGCATCTCGATCAAGTGGTTCGAGGACGGCCGCACCAACGTCGCCTATAACTGCATCGACCGTCACCTCGAGACCCGCGGCGACCAGGTCGCGATCATCTGGGAAGGCGACGACCCGAACGACTCGAAGCACATCACCTACCGTCAGCTTCATGCCGAAGTCGGCCGGATGGCCAACGTCCTGCGCAATCGCGGCGTGTCCAAGGGCGACCGGGTCACCATCTACCTGCCGATGATCCCCGAAGCCGCCTACGCGATGCTCGCCTGCGCGCGCCTCGGGGCGGTCCACTCCATCGTCTTCGGTGGCTTTTCGCCGGATTCGCTGGCCGGGCGCATCGAGGGCTGCGCCTCCAAGATGGTCATCACCGCCGATGAGGGCCTGCGCGGTGGCCGCAAGGTTCCGCTCAAGGCCAATGTCGACGCGGCCATCGCGCGTCTGCCGAAGGACAGCGTCGATCACGTGGTGGTGGTGCGCCGCACGGGCTCCCCCATCGCGATGGAAGCCGGCCGCGACGTCTACTACGACGAGGCCGCCGCCCAGGTCACCGACGAATGCCCCGCCGAGCCGGTGGAGGCCGAGCATCCGCTCTTCATCCTCTACACCTCCGGTTCGACCGGGCAGCCGAAGGGCGTGGTCCACACCACCGGCGGCTACCTCGTCTACGCGTCGATGACGCATCAATACGTCTTCGATTACCGCGAGGGCGAGGTCTATTGGTGCACCGCCGATGTCGGCTGGGTGACGGGCCATTCCTACATCG
>NZ_JAQGKL010000171.1 GCF_028290105.1 Methylobacterium sp. | reverse complement strand
CCTGCGCGACGCCGCCCGCGCTCGCGGTGGTCGCCGGGTCGGTGGGCTTCACGTCGGGGGCCTTGTCGAGGGCCTTCGGCGAGTGCGACGAGGTCGGGCCGCCGGGCGGCTCCTTGCCCGTCACCTGCTCGGCGCCCGCGCTGTCGAGGCGGCGTTCGATGGTGGCGATCTGCTCGGAGCAGGACGAGGCGAGGACAGGGCCGGCGGCGCCCAGCATGACGAGGGCGGCTGGCAAAACGAGGGTGATCCGCATGGGACAGGCTCTCCGGATGGGGGGCCGCCCTTGATGGGCAGCCTTTTCGGCAGGGTCGCGAGGGAAGCGCCCGCCGGCGACGGGAGTTCCGCCGGGTTGCCCCTCTCCCGCCATCCGGGTCTGCGGCTTTGCAGCGCGCCGCCGCCACGCCAATGGGGTGACGACACGATCTCATAACGAAGAACGGCGCGGATCTCGCGATCCGCGCCGTTCTTCCCATCGTGATGGAGGGGCCGGGGCGTCGCCGGCCCCCGCCTTACGGTCAGGCTACCAGGTCACCCGCACGCCGCCATAGGCCGAGAGCGGCTGCACCAGGGTGGTGGTGCGGGGATCGTTGATCACGAAGTTGCCCGCCACCGCGCCGGTCTCGGCGAACGTGCCGAAATTGGCGTAGCGGTTGTTGAACAGGTTGGTGACCAGGGCGAAGACCTGCACGTTCTCCGAGACTTGGACGCTCGTGTTCAGGTTGGCGGTGAAGTAGGCCGGGAGCTTGCGGTTGATGTTCGACTCGTCGCCCCGGTAGTAGGACGAGGAGAAGGCCTGCATGTTCATGCCGAAGGTCCAGATCGGCGTGATCATGTAGTTGAAGCCGGCCTTGAACTGGTGGTTCGGCACCAGCGGTACGTTGTTGCCACGCCGCACGTTGATCAGCCCGTCGTCGGCGAGCGGGTTGTTGGGCGAGGAGAGTTCGCCGTTGAACTGGAAGGTCGCGTCGATCAGCGCGTAGTTGGCGTAGAGGCTGAGGGTCTTGGTCGCGTACTCGCCCGAGACCTCGATGCCCTGGCGCTGGGTGGCGGGCACGTTGACGAAGTATCCGCGCGCGGCGTTGCCCGGCACCGCGACCTGCAGGATGTCGTTGCGCAGGTCGGTGCGGAAGGCGCCCAGCTTGTAGCTCAGCAGGCCGTCCTCGTAGAAGTTCGGCACGCTGCCGCGGAAGCCCACCTCGTAGGTCTGGCCGGTGACCTGCTTGAGCGGCGGATCCGCCACGAGGGAGTTCGGCAGCAGGCAGGGGCGGTCGGGGTTGGCGCAGGCGAGTTCGAGGGGCGTCGGCGCGCGGTTGGATTCCGAGTAGCCGCCGTAGAGGTTGAGCCAGGGGAAGAAGCGGTAGGTGGCGCCCACCAC
This sequence comes from Methylobacterium sp., assembly GCF_028290105.1. Classification (GTDB taxonomy): domain Bacteria; phylum Pseudomonadota; class Alphaproteobacteria; order Rhizobiales; family Beijerinckiaceae; genus Methylobacterium. The sequence goes on along the minus strand of NZ_JAQGKL010000171.1, from coordinate 10,750 downwards.
CGGGTTGACCTTGGTGAAGTAGTGCGTGCCGGTCACGTCCGGCGAGAAGCCGGTCTGGTCTTGCGTCGAGATGCGGGCGAAGTTCAGCCGGGCGCCGGCGGTGAGCGAGAGAGCGTCGGTGACGTCGAAGGTGTCGAGCGCGTAGAGGCCCATGTAGAGGTTGGAGCCCGTGACGTTGCTCGGCGCGATGCCGAGTGCCGCCGCCGTGCGGATCGCCTCGGTGCCGAGCCCCGGGATCGTGCCGTAGTTCGGGTTGAACGGGTTGGTGCTGACGGTGAGGTCGGGGTTGATCACGCCGAGCGTGCTCGAGGACTTGTAGGTGTAGTTGGCCGCATCGATGCTGCCGCCGACCACGAAGTTGTTGGTGTGGCCGAAGACCTGGTCGCGGTTCGTCGCCTGGAGCGTGCCGCCGTACCCGGTCGCCTCCGTGCGAATGGTGTCGAGGGTTCCGTAGGGCACGCCGGTGGTGAACGGGATGCGCTGTCCCTGGCGGCCCAGAATCGTGAACTGGTTGCGAAAGGCGAGGTCGGTCTGGCCCGGGGCGCGGCTGAAGCCGTCATCCTCGAAGCAGAGGAAGCCGCGATTGCTGGAGCGCGCGCTGCACTGCTCGAAATTGCCGTCGTTGCCGTCGACGGTGAACTGGCTCAGGCGCCGCACGTAGGCATTGCCCTGGAGGTCCCAGGTGGGCGAGACCGCGACCTTGCCGGTGACCTGGATCTGGCCCTGCTCGGTGGCGATGGTCTGGGGCGAGGTGAAGATCGCCCGCTCGTTCACGTGGGTGAAGTCGACCGGGGTGGCGGCCGCCGCGCCGAAGAAGGTCTTGGCGCCCGAGGCGATGATGTGAAATTCGGAATCCAGGGTCTTGTGGCCGAGGTCGGCATAGACGCGCCCGATCTCGGAGGGCGACCTGATGCGCCAGCCTTCGTCGCGCAGGCCCTCGCCGGCGAAGTAGAAGCTCCAGGGGCCGACGACCTCGCCGTATTGCAGCGAACCGAGGATGCGCCCGTTGGAGCCGCCGCTGACGGTGATCTCCTTGCCCTGCCAGGTGAAGCCGTTCTTCATCTCGATGTTGACCGCACCGCCAAGGGCGTTGAGGCCGAAGACCGGGTTGCCGGTGACGATGTCGATCCGGTTGATCGCCACCGAGGGGATCAGGTCCCAGTTCACCACGTCGCCGAAGGCTTCGTTGATGCGCACGCCGTTCTGGTAGACGGCGAGGCCCTGCGGCGCGCCCTGGAGCGGCGAGGCGTCGAAGCCGCGATAGGTCAGGGTCTGGCGGAAGCCGTTGCCCTGCCCGTCCGACAGGTTCACGCCCGGCGTCTTGCGCGCCAGGGTGAAGGTCGGGTCGAGGGTCGCGCGATCCTGCGCGAAGTCGGCCGCCGTCACGGTCTCGACGGTGTTGGGGATCTTGTAGAGCGACTGCCCGCCGCCGCCGCCCGAGGCGCCCACCGGCGTGGTCGCGACCACGTCGAGTTCCGCCAGCGTCACCGATTGCTGGGCGCCCGCCGCGCCCTGCGCGTGGACCGCACCCGGCAGCAGCGCCACCGACAGCAGCAGGCTGCCCCGCAGTGTCCGCTTCGTCATCCCCGACCCCTCACAACGTCTTCGTGTCTCTGCCCCTTGGCCGGGGCTTCGCGCACAGTCTTGTGAGGAGACGGGGGCCAGGACAATCGCGCGCCGGGGCGATTCAACGCTTTTGCGCGGACAAGCCCGGTGTTCGTCGTGTTGCGTGGCGCTGCGGCCACATTTTTGCGTCTGATTTCAACGCTTTAGGGAGCTTCCAGCAAGTCGCCCGGGATAAAGTGGCAATGCCGGACCGCATGGCCGGCATTGCGCGGGGCGACGCCTTCCTAGAGGCGCGCCTGGATCTTTCGGGCGATCTCGCCGAGGCGCTGCTCCAGCAGGGTGGGCACCTCGCAGACATAGGTCAGCGACTGGCTGCGCTCCTGGAAGATGCGCCGGTCCCAGGTGAACTTGGTCTCCAGTTCCGAGGCGTCCTTCGGGATGTCGCGGGCGTCCTGCGCGCTCGGGGCATCCTTGGTGGCGCTGATCTGGTCGGCCTCGTCGCGGATGCGCTCGGCCATGCGGCGCTGGCCCTGCGCGTAGCGGCCGATGCCGGAGATGACCTTGTTGCGCTCGCCGTTGATGACCTCGAACACGCCGGAGAAGACGCGGGTGAGTCGCTTCTCCTTGTCGGCGCCCGCCTTCGCCACGAAGTCGTCGAGGAGCGGATCGACCTCGGGTAGCGCGGTGCGGCGTGAGGCGATCTTCTGGGCGAGCGCCGCGGCCTCGAAATCGTCGCCCCACGGACCGGCGGCCTCGAGGTCCGGCCCGGTCCAGACCGAGCCGGGGCTGAGCGTCGAGACCTTGCGCTGGACGCAGGGCCAGTCGGGATCGCCCTTCGGCTGGGCGAGGACCGGACCGGCGCCGAGGCCGAGGAGTGCGATGCCCGCGAGGGCGCGGGTCGGGGTGATCAGGCGAAAAAACATCAGGAATTGTCTCCGGCCGGGCCGCCGCGCCGGGCCATGATGCCACGGCCGGGATCGTAGGCGACGACGGCGAGGGTGAAGAAGGCGAGCGTGGTGCCCACGACGACCGCGCAGGCGATCGGCTCGAACTGCCCGTAGAGGGCAAATCGCACGAGCTGCACCGCGTGGGAGAAGGGGTTTGCTTGGCAGATCCAGTACAGGGTTTCGGAGGATTCGCGGATGCGCCAGAGCGGGTAGAGCGCCGAGGAGGCGAAGAACATCGGGAAGATCACGAAGTTCATCACGCTGGCGAAGTTCTCCAGCTGCTTGACCATCGAGGACAGTAGCAGGCCGATGGCGCCGAGCATCAACCCGGAGGCGATGAAGGCCGGTAGAGCCGCGACGTAGCCGATGGCCGGGATGTCTAGTTCCCAGAACCAGGCGATGCACAGGAACGCGTAGGCCTGCACCACCGAGACGGTGACGCCCGCAATCAGCTTGGCGAGCAGCAGCAGCCAGCGCGGATAGGGGCTGGTGAGCAGCACCTTCATCGAGCCGACCTCGCGGTCGTAGACCATCGAGAGCGAGGATTGCATGCCGTTGAAGAGCTGGATCATCACGGCGAGGCCGGGCACCACGTAGACCTCGTAGAGCACGTAGGTCTGGTAGGGCGGCTCGATGGAGACGCCCAGCGTGTTGCGAAAGCCCGCCGCGAAAATGAACAGCCAGACGAGGGGCCGCACCAGGGCCGAGAAGAAGCGCTCCTTCTGGTTGAAGAAGCGCAGGAGCTCGCGCCGCACGATGCCGCCGAGGCAGATCAGGTAGCCGACCGTGTCGAGGCGCCCGAGATGGGGCACCGGCGCTTCCGCCGGGGCGGCCGCGATCGGGCGTGTGATTGTGCTCATGGTGATCGATTCTGTGGGCGTCTTCATGCGGCCTGCCGCGCGGGTTCGGCGACGAGGCGCCGGAAGGCGGCTTCCAGGGTCTCGTCGCCCTGCGCGATCGAGCCGGCGGTGCCGCGCGCCACGATGCGGCCGCGGTGCAGCACGACGGCATCGTCGCCCGCGTCGATCTCCTCGAAGATGTGGGTGGCCCAGAGCACCGACAATCCCTCTTCGCGCACCAGGGCGCGCACGATGGCGACGATGTCGGCGCGCGATTCGAGGTCGAGGCCCACGGTGGGCTCGTCGAGGAGGAGGAGGCGGGGCTCGTGCACCAGGGAGCGGGCGATCTCGATGCGCCGGGACTGGCCGCCCGAGAGGGTGCGCACCTTGTCGTCGCGCCGGTCGCTCAACCCCACGCGGGCGAGCAGCACGGCGATCCGCGCCTTGGCGACCTTGCGGGTGATGCCGTGCAGGCTGGCGTGGTAGAGAAGGTTCTGCTCCACGGTGAGATCGGTATCCAGCGTTCGGGCCTGGAACACCACGCCGAGGCGCGCCAGCGCCCGGCTCGGCTCTCGGTCGAGGGCGTGGCCGAGGATCGAGACCCGTCCGTCCTGGTTCGAATAGAGCCGGGTGATCACCGAGAACAGGGTGGTCTTGCCGGCGCCGTTCGGTCCGAGCAGGGCGGTGAAGCGCCCCCGCGCCACGCTGAGCGAGACGTCCGACAGCGCGGCCCGCGTGCCGAAGCGATGGCTGACATTCGCGACCTCGAGGGCGGCGCCGCTGCCGAGGCCCGCACTCATGGCTTCAACGCCCGCTTGGCGTCGCCGACCGCGTCGAGGCACTCGCCGAACTCGCCCTCGCCCAGTTCGCGCTCGGCCACCCGAAGGGCCTTCTTCAACTTCGGGAGCAGCGCTTCCGGGGCCGGTCTGGCGAGTTCGGCCTTGATCATGGCGATGCCCTCGATGCAGGCGCCCCTGTCGTCCGCGAAGGCGGGCGCCGTCGTCAGCAATGCGGCAAGCGTGAGGGAGGTGAGGCGCATCGAACCGCTCCTACTTCACGATGAACTTGCCGGTCATGCCCCTGGTTTCGAGGCCATGGACGGACCAGGGATACTCGCCGGGCTTGATCGTCACGAACTCGATGGCGATCTCGCCCGGATCGTCGAACTCGAAATGGTCCGGCGGGCCGCTGCCGTGGATCTCCAGGTGCTGGATCACGATCTGGTTGAACCAGATGTTGCGGAAGAACTCGGTGGCGTAGAACTTGTACTCCTGCCGCCCCTTGGCGACGATGCGCAGCCGGTAGGCCTTGCCGGATTCGAGTTCGATCTCCCGGTTCTCGACCACGAAATCGTTGCCCTCCTCATTGCCGAGCACGAGGTCCGGCAGGTTGGCGCGCTTCTTCGTCAGGTCGAGGGCGAGCGTCGGCCCGGCGGCGAGCAGGGCCGCCAGACTCAGCGCGGTGAGCCGCATCGTCCGCTTCATGTCGTCATCCTCCCGTTCGCCGCCTTGTGGCGGTCGCCCTGTCGCAGCCCCGGCGCACGGTCGGGGCTGCGTTCGAAACTCAGTTTGGCGAGATCGCGACGCCCCAGGGCAGCAGTCCGACCGGGATGCTCTTCACCACCTTCTCGGCCGCCACGTCCACCACCGAGATGTCGTTGGAGGAGCCGTTGGTGGAGAACAGCAGCTTCTGGTCCGGCGTGAAGGCGAGCTGCCAGACGCGCTGGCCCACGGGCAGGTACTTCTCCACGGCGTAGGATTTCGCGTCGATCACCGCGATGCGGTTGGCCGGCCCCAGCGCCACGAAGGCCTTGGTGCCGTCCTTGGTGATGCGGATGCCGACGGGCTGGATCGCCTCGTCGTTCACGCTCGGGATCTTGAAGGTGATCTTCTTGATCACGCGGCGCGCGGCGACATCGATGATGCTGACCGTGCCGCCGACCTCGGCCGAGACCCAGAGGTACTTCCCGTCCGCCGTGAACTCGGCAAAGCGCGGGCGCGCGTCGACGAGCACGTTGTCGATCACCGCGAAGGTCGTGGTGTCGATGAAGTGGGCCATGTTGGTGGTCTCGGAGGTGTTCACCAAGACCTTGCCGTCCGGCGACAGGCCCATGCCCTCGGGCTCGACGCCCACCGGCACCTCGGCCATGACCTTGTTCTTCTCGACGTCGATGACCGTGACCTGGCTGTCGTCCTCGTTGGCCACGTAGAGCAGGTTGCCCTGGGGGCCGAGGATGAACTGCTCCGGGTCGGGGCCGGAGCGGAGCGAGCGCACGACCTTGCCGGTGGCGGTATCGAGCACGTCGATGCGGTCGTCGTCGCTGGCGCAGACGAAGAGTTCCTTGCCATCCTTGCTGGTGGTGACGCCGCGCGGGCGCCGGCCGACCTTCCAGGTGCCGGTGACGGCCATCGTCTCGGTGTCGATGACGCTGACCGAATTGCCCTTCTCGTTGGTGACGTAGACCGTGTAGGCCCGCGCCGGGGCGATGCCGGCGAGCGCGGTGCCGACGAGCATCGCCAGCCCGAGCAGTGCCGGACCCGGCACCGTTGCGGACGCGCCTGCCCTGAAGCCGTGGCTCATGGGGTTCCTCCTCGGGACCATCGCTGTTTCGCGCGCGATAGATGGCTCGTGCGCGATTGATTGGGCGTTACTATAGTGCAGCCCCGTCTCACGGGGAGCGCGCGACTGCAAGCGGGGCGGATACCTGTTGCCGCAGGGGCGCCCGGTTCCCTTCGCGGCGCGAGCGGGGTCAGTCGGCGAACTTGCAGGCGGTCTCCGGCAGGTCGATGCCGAGGGTGTCGAGGGGCGTGCGCTGGTGGGTGAAGCCCTGCTCGGGTGCCACCGAGACCAGGGCCTTGGGCTGCACCACGATGAGAGGCTGGCGCAGCTGGTGGTCCCAGGGGCGGTAGGTCAGCGAGACGCCCTTGTAGGCGGGCAGGCTGAAGGCCGGATCGGCGAAGTAGGGGGTGAGCACCGCCGGGTCGGCGGTCTTGCGCTGCGTGGCCGCCTCGCCCACCGAGCGCACCGCCGCCCAGGCCTGGTAATCGAGGGGCCGCATCAGCCGGCCGGCTTGGCGCCGGAACCGGTTTTGTGCCTGCGCCGCGCCCCAGGTCTCCAGCATCGGGTGCCACGTGGTGGCGATCAGCCCCTGCGTTCCGGCCACGGGCCGCGGGTCGACGGTGCGGAAGGGGACGTAGTCGCCCCAATCGCCGGCCTCGTCGGCCACCACCGCGATGTCGTAGTCGAGCCCCCGGGTGAAGACCATCGCCTCGGAGCGGGTGGGGGTGTCGCCGCGCGCTTTCGCGAGCGGCCCGAAGGTCCAGGCCTTCTCGGCGTTGAGTTTCAGGGCGAATTTTTTCGCCGAATTCCTGAACGCGTCCGCGTAGAGCCGGTCGTTCTCCTGCGGCCCGACGATGAGGAACATCTTGCGCCAGCGCATCAGGGTGAAGAACTGCGCCAGCGCGTCCGTCTGCATCGCCCGGCTGGGCACGACGTGGAACACGTTGCGCCGGCAATCGGCCCCGCGCAGGCGGTCGTCGGGGGCGGCGATGTTGAAGACCGTGACGCCCTGCCCCTTCACCGCATCCGCGACGGCGAGCAGTTCGGCCGCTGGCAGCGCCACGATGAGGTAGCGGATGCCCCGCCCCGCCAGGTCGCCCGCCGCCGCCACGGCGGTCTTCTCCGCGTCGAGGGCGATCTCGTCCAGCACGTAGGTCTGCTTGGTGAAGCGGCCGGTGTTGTTGTTGTCCTTGATCGCCATCCGGGCGCCGGCGACGCCCTCGTCCTCGGGCACGGCCTCCGCGTCGTACGAGGAGGGTGCGGGCTCCGGCCGGTAGATCAGCCCGATATGCGTCTCGCTCGGGGGAATCGCGGTGGACGCCGGCGCGGTGTCCTGGGCCGAGGCCGCGCGAAGACCAGGACCGCAGAGCCCGAGGCTGAGGGCGAGAAGGGCGAAGAGGAAGCGTGCGGGGATGGGCATGTGGGAGTGAGGCTAACAACATTGCGGAGCCGCGCTCAATCGCGGAGTGATAAGGGGTTCCTAAGGGCGCCGCTGAAACCCGGGCCTGTCTCGCACCACGCACTGTGATTTGCGCGCGGCGCGGTTTCCGGGCAGATCTCGCCGGCCTGCGGATCTCACCGATCCGGGGGAGCCCGTGGGATCGTGAGACCCGCTGGTGCGTTCCCATGGTCCCATTCGTTTCAGGCCTCCTGCGTCTCAGGCCTCCTGCGGAGATCTCTTCCCATGGCCCCGTCTCCGGTCCGCTCCCGTCTCGGGTTCGCCTTCGCCGCCGCGCTCGCCGCGAGCGCCCTCGCCGGGCCGGCTCGGGCCGCTCCGGAGAAGGCCGCGATCTTCGGCATCGAACTCCTCGACCCCGGCGTGGTCGGCGGGCGCAAGGCCCGGCCGGACGAGGTCCGGCGCCTCGGCCTCGTCACCGACGAGTTGCGCAAGGCGCTAGGCGACACCGTCGAGGCCGTGGATGTGGCCCCCCAGGCCGCCGAGATCGCCAAGCAGGCGCCGCTCTACAAGTGCGACGGCTGCGCGGCCGCCATCGCCAAGACTCTCGGGGCTGAGTTGGCGGTGAGCGGCTTCGTCGAGAAGGGCTCCAACCAGATCTTCAACCTCACCGTCACCATCGCGGAGGCCGGCACCGGCAAGCTCATCCGGGGCGGCCGCGTGGTGATCCGGGCCGACACAGACGACACCTGGGCCCACGCCATGCGCTGGGTGGTGAAGAACCGCCTCCTCGCCGAACCCCTGCCGAACCGGTCCTGACGGCGGGGCGTTAGGCGAGCGGGGATATCCCTGACCGCGTGCATACTCTAGGCCGAGGCTCCACAGGCCAGACGGCCGTAACCGATCCGAACTTGCCCCGGCCGCGCCACCCCAGGCGCGGCGCTTTCCGACCCGGGCGTCGTAGAAGGTCTCCCCGAGACCCGGAACAACCGAAATCCGCGCTGATGTCCGTGCCTCGCGTTGCCCCACCCTTCGACACCGCCGCCAGCGCTCCGCGCCTGTTGGTCAGCGTGCGCGATGCCGCCGAGGCGGGTGTCGCCGCCGAGGCCGGCGCCGACCTCGTCGATGCCAAGGACCCCGCGCGCGGGGCGCTCGGCGCCCTGGACCCGGATCTCGTCCGCGCCATCGCGGCGCGGGTGGAGGGCCGCGCGCTGACCAGCGCGGTGGCGGGCGAGGCGGAGGCCGTGGCCGCGCTGGTGCCCTCCATCCGGGCCCTGTCCGGAACGGGGGTCGGATTCGTGAAGGTGGCCGTGCGGGCCGCCTGGTCGGCCGATGACCTCGCGCGCGTGGCGGACGCCGCGCCCGGGCGCCTGATCGCCGTCCTGTTCGCCGAGGCGGGCGGCGCCGTCGACCTCGTTGCGCGCCTCGCCGAGGCCGGCTTCCTCGGGGCCATGATCGACACCGCCGGCAAGGACGGCCGCCGGCTGACCGATCACCTGTCGCTGCCGGTGCTCGGCGCGTTCACCGAGGCCTGCCGGGCGCATGGCCTGGTCTCGGGCCTTGCCGGTTCGCTGGCACTCTCCGACATCGCTTCGCTGGCGCCCCTCCGCGCGGATTACCTCGGCTTTCGCGGCGGCCTCTGCCACGGGAGCGACCGCACGCGCGGCCTCGATCCCACCCGCGTGGCGGAGGCGGTGCGCAGCTTGCGTGCCCGTCCGGCCAAGCCGGCGCGGGACGCCGCCTGATGCGGGCGCCCCTCGCCGCCAGCGTGGTGAAGGTCGGCGGCAGCCTCGTCGCCGAGCCCGGCCGCCTGCAGGCGCTGCTCACGCGGCTCGTGGCAGGCGGCATGGGTCCGTCCATCGTCGTTCCCGGCGGTGGCCCCTTCGCCGAGGCGGTGCGCACCACGCAGGCTTCGCTCGGCTTTTCCGATGCCCTCGCCCACCGCCTCGCCCTCGACGCCATGGGCCGCATGGCCGAGATTCTTGGTGCGCTGGAGCCTCGGCTCGATGTGGCCGAAGATGAGGCCGCGATCGCGAAAAGCCTCGCGGCGGGACGCATCCCGGTCTGGGACCCGGCCGGCCTGAAGGATGGGCACCCGGACATCGCGGAGACCTGGGACGTCACCGCCGACAGCCTCGCGCTCTGGCTGGCCACCACCCTCGGCGCCCCGGTCTGCCGCCTGGTGAAATCCGCCGACGCCCCAGCGGGTGCGACCTGGCTGGACCTTGCCCGGACCGGCCTCGTCGATGCGGCCTTCCCGGCTTTCGCGGCACGCTATTCCGGCCGCATTGAGATCCTCGGCCCCGGCGCGGACCTGGCGAGGGCCGCCGCGTGAGCGCCCCAGAGCACCTCGTCTTCATCACCGGCCGCATGGCCAAGGCGCGCCTGGAGAAGGTCGCGGCCAGCCTGCCGCCGGAGCGCTTTGCCTGGAGCATCGCGGATGCGGGCGTGAAGGTCGCCGCCCTGATGACGGAGGAGATCATCCGCCGCCGGGTGACGATCCCGGAGGGCGCCACCCGCATCGTCTTGCCGGGGCGCTGCCGGGCCAACCCAGAGGCACTCGCCCGGCATTTCGGCCTGCCGGTGGAGCGCGGCCCTGACGAGATCGTCGACCTGCCGGCCTATCTCGGGCTCGCCGGCCGGACGGTGGACCTCTCGCGCCACGACCTGCGCATCTTCTCGGAGATCGTCGACGCCTCGAAGATGACGCCCGACCAGATCCTGGCCAAGGGCCTCGATCTTGCCCGGCGCGGCGCCGATGTGATCGACCTCGGCGGCCTGCCGGACACGGATTTTCCGCATCTGGAGGACTGCGTGCGCCTCCTGAAGGGCGCCGGGCTCAAGGTCAGCGTCGATTCGTTCTCCCTCGACGAGCTGACCCGCGGAGCCAGGGCCAGCGCCGACTTCCTGCTCAGTCTCAACGAGCAGACCCTGGACCTGGCCTTCGAGACCGACGCCGTCCCGGTGCTGGTGCCGGTGCGCCCCGACGACCTGCCCTCCCTCGACCGCGCCATCGAGCGCATGGAAAAGGCGGGCCGTCCCTACATGGCCGATCCGATCCTGGAGCCGATCCATTTCGGCTTCGTCGAATCGATCACCCGCTATCACGAGATCCGGCGGCGCTGGCCCGGCATCGAGATGATGATGGGCACCGGCAACCTCACCGAGCTCACCGAGGCGGACAGCCTCGGGGTCACCGCGCTCCTGGTGGGCATGTGCTCGGAGCTCGCCGTCCGCAACGTGCTCATCGTCCAGGTCTCCAACCACACCCGCCGCACCGTGGAGGAGCACGACGCCGCCCGCCGGGTGATGTTCGCGGCCAAAGCCGATTCCGCCCTGCCCAAGGGCTATGGGCGCTCCCTTCTGGCACTGCACGACAAGCGCCCCTATGTGCAGACCCCGGACGAGATCGCGGCGCAGGCGGCCGAGGTGAAGGACCCGAA
>NZ_JAQGKL010000164.1 GCF_028290105.1 Methylobacterium sp. | reverse complement strand
CCCAGCACCGTGATGGCGTAGACGAGCTTGTGCAGGCGGGGCCACGCCTTGCCGAGGCGGCGGATCATCCCGTCCGTGGAGGTGACGCCGAGCACGACGAGCCCGAGCAGCGCCACGAAGCCGATGGTGAGGTAGATGCGCGTCGCGATCTCGGTGACGACCTTGGTCAGCACGAAGTTCTGGTCGACGACGTAGAGCGTGAGGTGGATCAGCGCGTAGGCCAGCACCGTCAGCCCGAGCATGCGGCGCACCAGGATGAGCTTGGGCGCGTTCGCGATCCGCCGCAGGGGCGTCACGGCCAGCGACAGCAGCAGGAAGCGCACGGCCCACTCGCCGGTGCCGTGCAGAAGCGCGGTGATGGGCTTGGCGCCGAGGGCATCGGCCGCGTAGGCGCCCGCCAGCCACAGACCCGGCGCCAGGGCGAATAGGAAGGTGGCGAGCTTCAGGCCGGAGACGCGGCCGGCGCGGTCGCGCCAGGGCGCGGAGACGATGGGCTGGGCGGGCATGGGAATCCGAAGGCGGTGGCGTGTCGAGGAGACAGATAGGAACGGCGCGCGATCCGTGCGGCGGCGCGGGGTCGCATCCGTCCGGAAAGCGTATCGTGACGTACCCGTCACCGAGCCAGTTCGCCGGACACGCGACCGGGTTACAGGCCTGTGCAGAGTCCTGAGAACGAGGGACAGGCCCAAGCCCCGGCCGATGCGACGATGGCTCGCGATTGCTATAAGCCGGCGCCGAGCCTCAGCCCCATCCGAAGAATCCCGCGAAGCACCCCGATGGCAGCCACCTTCGACGACAGCCTCGACGCCTTGACGCCCGAGACGGCGCGGGCGGAGCACGCGGATCTCTCCGCGCGGATCGCGGAGGCCGACCGGCTCTATCACCAGGAGGATGCGCCCGAGATCACGGATGCCGAGTACGACGCCCTGCGCAGGCGTCTGGAGACCATCGAGGGACGGTTCCCGGATCTCGCCGGGACGGGGGCCGCCAGCGCCTCGGTGGGCGCCAAGCCCTCGGAGAAGTTCGCCAAGGTCCGCCACGCCGTGCCGATGCTCTCGCTCGGCAACGCGTTTGCCGACGCGGAAGTCGAGGAGTTCGTCGCCCGGGTCCGCCGCTTCCTGAACTGGCCGGAGGCCGAGCCCCTGGGCTTTACCGCCGAGCCGAAGATCGACGGCCTCTCGCTGGCGCTGCGCTACGAGGACGGCCGCCTCGTCACCGCCGCGACGCGCGGCGACGGCGAGCTTGGCGAGGATGTCACCGCCAATGCCCGCACGGTGTCGGACATTCCCCAGGTGCTCGCCGGCGAGGACGTGCCGCGCATCTGCGAGGTGCGCGGCGAGGTCTACCTGTCGCACGCGGATTTCGCCGCGATCAACGCGCGCCAGGAGGCGGCGGGCAAGCCGCTCTTCGCCAACCCGCGCAATGCGGCGGCGGGTTCCCTGCGCCAGCTCGATCCCGAGATCACCCGCTCGCGCCCGCTGAAATTCTTCGCCTATGCCTGGGGCGAGGTGGTGCCGGCGTTCGAGGGCACGCAGCATGGGGTGCTGGAGCGCTTCGCCGCCTGGGGCCTGCCGGTCAACGACCGAACGAAGCTCTGCGCCGACGCGCAGGCCATGATCGCGCATTACCGGAGCATCGAGGCGGAACGCGCCGATCTCGGCTACGACATCGACGGTGTCGTCTACAAGGTCGACGCGCTCGCCCTGCAGCGCCGTCTCGGCTTCGTCTCGCGCTCGCCGCGCTGGGCGCTGGCGCACAAGTTCGCGGCGCAGAAGGCGCTCACCGTGGTCGAGGACATCGAGATCAATGTCGGGCGCACGGGCTCGCTGAACCCGCTGGCCAAGCTCCGGCCGGTCACGGTGGGCGGGGTCGTGGTCTCGAACGCCACCCTGCACAACGAGGGCTACGTCCAGGGTGTCGGCGGCGACGGCGAGCCGATCCGCGAGGGACGCGACATCCGCGTCGGCGACACGGTGGTGGTGCAGCGGGCCGGCGACGTGATTCCGAAGGTCATGGACGTGGTGCTGGACAAGCGCCCGGCGGATTCGAAGCCCTTCGCCTTTCCGGACCAATGCCCCGCCTGCGGCAGCCGCGCGGTCCGCGAGATCAACCCGCGCACCGGCAAACCCGATGCCGTGCGCCGCTGCACCGGCGGCCTGATCTGCCCCGCGCAAGGGGTGGAGCGCCTGAAGCACTTCGTCTCGCGCAACGGCTTCGACCTCGAGGGGTTCGGCCAGACCTATATCGAGGTGCTGTTCGAGGCCGGGCTGGTGCGCCAGCCCGCCGACCTGTTCCGCCTCGACTTCGAGCCCCTGAAGGCCGCCATCGTGGCGCGGCGCGAGGCCCTCTCGGCCGAGCGCCGGGCCGAGGGCGTGCCCGCCCCGAAGAAACCCACCAAGAAGAAGGGCGACGACGAGGACAAGGCGATCAAGAACCTCCTCGCCTCGGTGGAGGACCGGCGCAGCCTGCCTCTGAACCGCTTCCTCTTCGCGCTGGGCATCCCCGACATCGGGGAATCCACCGCCAAGGCCTTGGCCAAGCGCTTTCCCGACATGGCGGCACTGATGGAAGGGGTCGCCGCCGCAGCCCGAGACCAGGCCGGGCCCGACTGGATCAAATTCTCGGCCCTGGCGCGCATCGGCCCCACCACCCGCGACCGCCTGCTGGAATTCGGCTATCCGCGCGAGACGGGGGAGGCGGATGCCGCCGAGGGCGAGGAGACGGAGGCGCAACCGGCCGGTCGCGTGCGCCTGTCGGCACCGCAGCGCGCGAGTCTCCTCGGGCATTACGGGGACGCGGAGGCCATCGCGGCTGGGATCGCGCGGGCGGCCGCGCAGCGTCCGGGCGACGCCTACCGGCACTTCGCCGATGACGGCGAGATCGGCCCGGTGGCGACGGATTCGCTGATCGCCTTCTTCTCCGAGCCGCACAACGACGCGGCGGTTCGCGCGCTGCTGGCGGAGGTGAGGACCGAGCCCATGGCCGTTCCCGCCACCGCCACGGCCTTCGCGGGCAAGACCGTCGTGTTCACCGGCAGCCTGGAGCGGATGACCCGCTCCGAGGCCAAGGCCACCGCCGAGCGCCTGGGCGCCAAGGTGTCGGGGTCGGTCTCGGCCAAGACCGACCTGGTGGTGGCGGGGCCCGGGGCCGGGTCCAAGCTGAAGGACGCCGAGAAGCACGGCGTCGAGGTCATCAGCGAGGAGACATGGCTCGCGCGCGTCGCCGGCGCTTGAGCGGGGAATCGGGCGGCCCTAGACTCGGCGGAGGCCATGTTCGGCCAGGGCCGAGCCGTCCCCGAGAGCCATGACCGTCATCGCCATCGACTTCGAGACCGCCAACGAGCGGCGCGACAGCGCCTGCGCCGTCGGCCTCGCATGGATCGCCGGCGGGGCGGTGGTGCGTCGCGAGACCCGGCTGATCCGGCCCCCCGAACTGCGCTTTTCGCCGGGGAACATCCGCGTCCACGGCATCCTGCCGGCCGATGTCCGGCACCGGCCGGAATTCCCCGCCGTGATGGCCGAGTTCCTGCCCGACCTCGCGGGCGGCCTGATCCTCGCCCACAATGCCGGCTTCGATCTCGGCGTGCTGCGCGCCTCGCTCGCCGCCTATGGGTTGGCGCCGCCGGCCTTCTCCTATCTCTGCACCCTCCAGATCGCCCGAAAGGTGTTTCCGGCGGCGGAGGGCTGCGGTCTCGGCAAGGTCGCGGCCCGCCTCGGCATCCGCTTCGAGCACCACGACGCGGGCGAGGACGCCTATGCCTGCGCCGAGATCGCGCTCGCCGCCGCGCGGGAGCGGGGCGTGCCGAGCATCCCGGACCTGTCGCGGTCGATCCACCTGCCCATCACTACGGTGCCGGCGGGTCCCGATCTGGCGCAGCGGCCGCAGAGCCGGCCGGGCTCACTGACCGAGCGCGCCCGCCTGGCGGCGGGGGGACGCCCCTCGGCGTTGCCCGGGCTGCACTTCGCGATGCGCGGCAGCAGCGGCAACCGCTACGCCGTCACCCTGGAGGATCGCCACGCCGGTCCGCACCTGCGCTGCACCTGCATGGCGGGCCGCTACGGAACCCTGTGCCGCCACGTGAAATCACTGCTGGCCGGCGACATCACCGACCTGCTGTCGGGCAACCATGCCGACGTCGAGGCGCTGCGGCTGCGCATGACCGCCGAGATCGAGCACGGCGCCTGAGCCCGGTCCACGCGGCAGGCTCCGGACCGACGCGGAGCGTTGAAATCGCTCCGGTCAGTAGGTCCAGCGCTGGGCCTTCGCCACGAGGAAGTCGCGAAACGCCTGGACGCGGGCCACGGTGCGCATCTCCTCGGCGTAGACGAGGTAGCTCTCCATGTGGGGCATCTCGGTCTCGCGCATGACCTGCACCAGCCCGGCCTGACCCTCCGCCGCGTAGTCGGGCAGGATGCCGATGCCGGCCCCCGTCTCGATCGCGTGCTGGAGCGCCGTGATGTTGTTGACGGTGAAATGGATCGTCCGCCGCTCCTGGCCCTCGCGGCCCACGGTGGAAAGCCAGTGGGTGGCCAGCAGGTAGGACGGCTCGTTGCCGCCGAACGAGACGAGCCGGTGGTTGTCGAGGTCGGCGATGGATTTCGGCTCGCCGAAACGCTTCACGTAATCCTGCGAGGCGAAGGCGTGGTAATGCACCGTGAACAGGCGGCGCTGGATCAGGTCGGGCTGGGCCGGGCGTCGCATGCGGATGGCGACATCCGCCTCGCGCATGGCCAGATCGAGCTCCTCGTTGGTGAGGATGAGCTCGACGCGGACATCGGGGTAGAGGTCGAGGAACTCGGCCACCCGCTGCGCGAGCCAGGCCGTGCCGAGGCCCACCGTCGTTGTCACCTTGAGGTCGCCGGTGGGGCGCTCGCTCGTCTCGACGAGGCGGGCCTTCGTGTTCTCCAGGCGCAGCTTCATGTCGCGGGCGGCCCGAAACAGCAGGTCGCCCTGTTCCGTCAGGATCAACCCGCGCGCGTGACGGTGGAACAGCGGCGCCTTCAGCTCGCGCTCCAGGGCGCTGATCTGCCGGCTCACCGCCGACTGGCTGAGGCCGATGTCGTCGCCGGCCCGCGTGAAGCTGCCCGCTTCCGCGACGTTGAGGAAGATGCGGATCTTGTCCCAGTCCAAGGCGTCCACTCCCGTACGCGACCCGA
>NZ_JAQGKL010000163.1 GCF_028290105.1 Methylobacterium sp. | reverse complement strand
CCTCGAGTCCGCAGATCAGCGCGTCCGCCTCGCCGCGACGCACCGCGATGGCGCCGATCACGGTGTTGTTGGTGCGCACCAGGGTGCGGGCGGCGTCCGGCGTGATGCCGCGCCGGCCGGCGGCCTCCAGGTAGGTGGCGACGTAGTCGCGATAGCGCGGATCGTCCTCGGGATCGATCAAGTCGAAATCGACGCCCTGCTTGAGCGAGAGGCCGAAGCGCTTGATCCGCGTCTCGATGACCCGCGGACGACCGACCAGGATGGGGCGGGCGACCTTGTCCTCGACGATCGCCTGCGCGGCGCGCAGCACGCGCTCGTCCTCGCCCTCGGTGTAGATGACCCGCTTGGGGTCCTCCTTCGCCTTGGAGAAGATCGGCTTCATGATGAAGCCCGAGCGGTGCACGAAGCGGTCGAGGCTGTCGGTGTAGGCCTGGAGGTTCTCCAGCGGCCGGCCGGCGACGCCCGAATCCATCGCGGCCTGGGCCACTGAGGGGGCGATGCGCAGGATCAGGCGCGGGTCGAACGGGCTCGGGATCAGCGAGCGCGGGCCGAAGGGCCGGGCCTCGCCGCCATAGGCGCGGGCGACGACGTCGGAGGGCGTCTCGCGGGCGAGCGCCGCGATCGCCTTCACGGCGGCCTGCTTCATCTCCTCGTTGATCGATGTGGCGCCAACATCGAGCGCGCCGCGGAAGATGTAAGGAAAGCAGAGGACGTTGTTGACTTGGTTGGGGAAGTCGGAGCGCCCGGTGCAGATCATCGCGTCGGGGCGCTTCTCCTGGGCGAGATCCGGCATGATCTCGGGATAGGGGTTGGCCAGCGCCATGATCAGCGGCTTCTCGGCCATCTTCTCCAGGTATTCGGGCTTCAGGACGCCGCCGGCCGAGAGGCCGATGAAGACGTCGGCGCCGGGGATGACCTCGGCCAGCGTCCGGGCCTCGGTTTCCTGCGCGTAGATGTCCTTCCAGCGGTCCATCAGTTCGGCCCGGCCCTTGTAGACCACGCCCTTGATGTCGGTGACCGTGATGTTCTCGACCCGGGCGCCGAGGGACACCAGCAGGTTGAGGCAGGCGAGCGCCGCGGCCCCCGCGCCCGAGGTGACGATGCGGACGTCGCCGAGCTGCTTGCCGGCGAGTTCGAGGGCGTTGAGGACGGCGGCCGCCACGATGATCGCGGTGCCGTGCTGGTCGTCGTGGAAGACCGGGATGTTCATCCGGGCCCGGCACTGCTCCTCGACCTCGAAGCACTCCGGCGCCTTGATGTCCTCGAGGTTGATGCCCCCGAAGGTCGGTTCCAGGGCGCAGACCACGTCGACGAGCTTGGACACGTCGTTCTGGGCGACCTCGATGTCGAACACGTCGATGCCGGCGAACTTCTTGAAGAGGACGGCCTTGCCCTCCATCACGGGCTTCGAGGCGAGGGGCCCGATATTGCCCAGACCCAGCACGGCGGTGCCGTTGGTGAGCACCGCCACGAGGTTCTGGCGGATGGTGAGGGTGGCGGCCTCCTGCGAATCCTCGTGGATCGCCATGCAGGCGGCGGCCACACCCGGCGAGTAGGCGAGCGCCAGGTCGCGCTGGTTGCCCAGGGGCTTCGTCGCCTGGATCTCCAGCTTCCCGGGGCGCGGCAGCCGGTGATAGACGAGCGCTCCCGACTTGAGATCGTCGGACATGTTGTCGCCCATGGTCGTCCTCCTCAGGATTGCGCGCGTCCGGGCCGCGGAGCACGTCTCCCATCATCGGCGGGATGTTTGTGGGGGCCCCTGTTGCACCGGCTGCCCCATGGGCGCAACCCGCGCGCGGAAACCCGCGCAGAGACCCGGATCGACCGCGCCCGCCCGCTCTCCGGGCCGGTTTCCCCATCGGCACAAACTCCTACGGCTCGCCGCCGCTGTCGCGCCCCGACCCCGGCCCGACGCTGACGATCGGGGGGTTTTGTTCCATCGCGGGCCGGATTGCGTTCCTGAAAACCCCGTAGCGCTGAGCCGGCGTTGCGGCCTCGCGCCGAATCCCGTACCGGCTTCTGCTCGAAACCCCACCCGCACGACTTGACACGATCCAAGGTCCGCGACGATGTCCGACACGCCCCCCGACCGCCTCGCCGTGAATCCCGGCAGTCCGTTCTACGACGAGAAGATGCTGGAGCGCGGCATCGGCATCCGCTTCAAGGGCGTCGAGAAGACCAATGTCGAGGAATACTGCGTCAGCGAAGGCTGGGTCCGCCTCTCGGCCGGCAAGACCCTGGACCGCGCCGGCAACCCGATGACCGTGAAGCTCAAGGGCCCCGTGGAGCCCTACTTTCGCGACGACGCTCCGGCCGAGAGCTGAAGGCTCACGCCGACACGGAGGTCGGCAGGATCGCCCACCCGATCCGGAAGACGTCCCGCTCGTACGAGCGATCCACGAAGACGCGCGACACCGTGTGATGAACTGGCGTGAGCCAGAGTTCGCGCCCGCCGGTATAAGCGAAGTCGGCTTGGCGGCCGTCCAGGGGACGGAAGATTGTTCGCGCCTGGCGGGCGGTCGTCATGGGTTCGATCTCATGCCCATGATGATGAAACGCTGGCCATGAGGAACTTCGCGCTCTGGCGGCCTGAGGGCGACATGGGCAGGCCTCCTTGCGGATCGAGCGCCCGGCCTATGTCTTCCGCGGAACCTCGAACATATCAATAAAAACCCAATGGTGCTCGATATTCAGAGCCCCGGGTCCCTGCCTCCCGCCACGCCTCCATCGGCCCCGCGCTCCCGCTTCACCCGCTCGCCGGAAAAATTCCGCAGCGCCACGGCGACCGCCTCCGCCAACGCCGTCTCCGAAGTCGGATCGCGCAGGACGAGGCTGGTGATGGCGTCGGGGTGGTTCTTGCGCTGCTTCGGGGTGCGGGCGTGGTTGGAGACCCGCAGGGCGAAGGCGCAGCCCTCTGGCTTCAGGTAGACGCTGTCGCCCCGCGTGTTGCGAGCGACCACCGCGAAGCCCTGCGCCGTCAGGATCGCGACGGCGCGGGCCAGGGCCTCGGCGGGGCGGAGGGCGCCGCTCAGGCGCCCTTCTCGGGCAGGTTGAGGCGGATGTGGAGCTCGCGCAACTGCTTCGGCGTCGCCTCGGCGGGCGCGCCCATCATCAGGTCCTCGGCGCGCTGGTTCATGGGGAACAGCACCACCTCGCGCAGGTTCTGCTCGCCGCAGAGCAGCATGACGATGCGGTCGATGCCCGGCGCGATGCCGCCGTGCGGGGGGGCGCCGAGCTTGAGGGCGTTCAGCATGCCGCCGAACTTCTCCTCCAGCACCTCGACGCCGTAGCCGGCGATGCCGAAGGCCTTCTCCATCACGTCGGGGCGATGGTTGCGGATCGCGCCCGAGGACAGTTCGGTGCCGTTGCAGACGATGTCGTACTGGAACGCCTTGATGTTCAGGATGGTCTCGGCGTCCGCGGGATCGAGGGCGAGGAACGCCTCGCGGTCGAAGTTCGGCATCGAGAACGGGTTGTGCGAGAAGTCGATCCGCTTCTCGTCCTCGTTCCACTCGTACATCGGGAAGTCGGTGATCCAGCAGAAGGCGTACTGGTCCTTGTCCGACAGGTTCAGCTCGTCGCCGATGCGGATGCGGGCCTTGCCGGCGAGCGCCGCCGCCTTGGCCTCGGTGCCGGCGGAGAAGAACACGGCGTCGCCCGCCTTGGTGCCGGTCTTGGCGGCGATCGCGGCCTGGACCTCGGCCGGGATGAACTTGGCGATCGGACCCTTGCCGGTGAGCGTGCCGGCATCGTCCTCGAAGATGATGTAGCCGAGGCCCGGCGCGCCCTCGGAGCGGGCGAAATCGTTGAGCTTGTCGAAGAACGAGCGCGGCTGGGTCGCCGCCCCCGTGGCGGGAATCGCCCGGACCACGCCGCCGGACGCGATCACGCCCTTGAAGGCCTTGAACGCCACGTCCTCGCGGGCGAATTCCTGCGTCACGTCCGCGATGACGAGCGGGTTGCGCAGGTCCGGCTTGTCGACGCCGTATTTCAGCATCGCCTCGGCATAGGGGATGCGCGGGAAGGTGCCGGTGACGCGCTTGCCCTCGGCGAATTCCTCGAAGACCGAGCGCAGCACCGGCTCCACCGCCTGGAACACGTCCTCCTGGGTGACGAAGCTCATCTCGATGTCGAGTTGGTAGAACTCGCCCGGGGAGCGGTCGGCCCGCGCATCCTCGTCGCGAAAACACGGCGCGATCTGGAAGTAGCGGTCGAAGCCCGCGATCATGGTGAGCTGCTTGAACTGCTGGGGCGCCTGCGGCAGCGCGTAGAATTTCCCCGGATGCACGCGGGACGGCACCAGATAGTCGCGCGCGCCCTCCGGCGAGGAGGCGGTGAGGATCGGCGTCTGGAACTCGAAGAAGCCGCCGTCGCGCATGCGCCGACGCAGGCTGTCGATGATCGCGCCGCGCTTCATGATGTTGGCGTGCAGCTTCTCGCGACGCAGGTCGAGGAAGCGGTACTTGAGGCGCGTCTCTTCCGGGTAATCGTGGTCGCCGAAGACCGGCATCGGCAATTCGCCGGCCGGGCCCAGCACTTCGAGGTCGTCGATATAGACCTCCAGGGTGCCGGTGGGCAGGTCCGGGTTCTCGGTGCCGGCGGGGCGCGTGCGCACCCGGCCATCGATGCGGATGACCCATTCCGAGCGCGCCGCGTTGGCGGCCTGGAAGGCCTTGGAATCCGAATCCACCACGCATTGCGTCAGGCCGTAATGGTCGCGCAGGTCGATGAACAGCACGCCGCCATGGTCGCGGATGCGGTGGCACCAGCCGGAGAGGCGGACGCTCTCGCCGACATCGGACGGGCGGAGCGCCCCGCAGGTATGGGTCCGATAACGGTGCATGGCGGGCTGGTGCATCATGGGCTCTTGGGATTGAGCGGCGCACCATTCACGCGGGGGGTGCGAAGTCAAGCTGGATGGCCGTGGGGAAGGGAGCGGAAAGGGCGTGGGGCAGGCGGTCCGAGCCTCCTCGAACGGCCCCGAAACCCTTTCGGAATCGCCCGCGCATCCCCATATCAGGTCTATGAATTCCAACGCGTTTTTCGAGATTCTGAGGCAGGCGGGGCAGGAGGCTGCCATGCCCGCCGGCGCGCCCGAGGCGAGCGAGCGGCAGGAGGGCCAATGGCACGTCCTGCCCCTCGAGGGCACGTTCGAGATCGTCTACGAGGATTCGCGCGGGATCTGGAGCACCCGGCGGGTGGAGGCGCGCGAACTGAAGCTCGGCCCGGGCCGCACCCTGCTCGGGGGCATCGACCGGAACCGCAGCGGCTACCGGGGCTTTCGCGCCGACCGCATCCGCCGGCTCACCGATCCGGCCAGCGCCACGCGGATCGAGGCCGGAATTCTCGACTGGCTGCTCGCCCGCGCGCAGGTCCAGCGCCGGGAGCGCGTCGCCCTGCGACGGTCACTGGTTCAGACCGCCCGCAAGCGGCCGCTGAATCCGGGCCCGGTGGCGGCCTGAAGGTTACGCCAGTGTCCGTGGAGTTTTCGGCACAGGTGCGAAATCCCGGACCGAGTTTTCTCGCAAGGTACGGCTGCGTCCCTCGCCTGAGGCGAGAACCTTCGGTATAGCCGATTCATGGATCTGATCACCACCACAGCGGGCTTGGCCGAGGCCTGCACCCACCTCTCCGCGCATCCCTTCGTGACCGTCGACACGGAGTTCATGCGCGAGACGACCTATTATCCCAAGCTCTGCCTCATCCAGATGGCGGCGCCGGACGGGTCGGGCGTGCTCGTCGACCCCCTGGCGCCGGGCCTCGACCTCGCGCCGTTCTTCGCGCTGATGGCCGACGAGGGCGTGGTTAAGGTGTTCCATTCGGCCCGCCAGGACCTGGAGATCATCTGGCTCCTCGGCGGCCTGCTGCCGCAGCCGTTCTTCGACACCCAGGTCGCCGCCATGGTCTGCGGCTACGGCGACTCGGTCTCCTACGAGCAGCTAGTCAACGATGTCGCCAAGGCCAAGGTCGACAAGTCCTCGCGCTTTACCGATTGGTCGCGCCGCCCCCTCTCGGATGCGCAGCTGACCTACGCACTGTCCGACGTGACGCACCTCGTGAAGGTCTACGAGGTCCTGGCGGGCCAGCTCCTCGCCACCGATCGCGGCGAGTGGCTCGACGAGGAGATGAGCGTGCTCACCTCGCCGGAGACCTACAAGGCCGATCCGGGCTCGGCCTGGCGGCGCCTGTCGGGGCGGATGAGGAAGCCCCGCGAGATCGCCGTGCTGATGGAGGTCGCCGCCTGGCGCGAGCGCGAGGCGCAGAGCCGCAACGTCCCGCGCGGGCGCATCCTCAAGGACGAGGCGGTGATCGACGTCGCGACCTCGGCCCCGCGCAACGTCGAGGCCCTGGGCCGCCTGCGCTCGATCCCGGCCGGGTTCGAGCGCTCGCGCACGGGCACCGACATCCTGGCGGCGGTGGAGCGGGGCTTTGCCCGCGACCTCTCCGACATCGCGCTGCCGGAGCGCGCCCGCAGCCGGGGCGGCAACGGGGCGCTGGTCGAACTTCTCAAGGTCTTGCTGAAAGCGGTCTGCGAGACCGAAGGGGTGGCCCCGAAGATCATCGCCACGGTGGACGACCTCGAAGCCATCGCGGAGGACGACGACGCCGACGTGGCCGTGCTGCACGGCTGGCGCCGGGCCCTGTTCGGCGAGAAGGCGCTGGCCCTGAAGAGCGGCCGCCTGGCGCTCTCGGCCGAGCGCGGCCGGGTGGTGGTGCGCGAACTGGCCTGATCCGGCGCGGAGGACGGCCGTGGAACTGAAGTGGCTGGAGGATTTCCTCAGCCTGGCCCGCACCCGCAGCTTCTCCCGCTCGGCGGAGGCGCGCCACGTCACCCAATCGGCCTTCAGCCGGCGCATCCGCGCGCTGGAACTCTGGCTCGGCGTCGACCTCGTCGACCGCAGCACCTACCCCACCACCCTGACCCCGGAAGGCCGCCGCTTCCGCGACACCGCCGAGGAGAGCGTGCGCGTCCTGCTCGGCGCCCGGGCCGACCTGCGCTCGGGGCTCGAATCCGCCGAACCCCTGGTGCGCATCGCCGGGCTGCACACCCTGGCGCTGACGTTCTTTCCGGGCTGGTTCCGAGACATCGCCAGGCGCACCGGACCGATCAGCACGCGGCTTCTGCCCGACGATTTCCACGATTGCCTGCAGGCTTTGGTGGAGGGCGGATCCGACTTCCTGCTGACCTTCCATCACCCCAGCGTGCCCATTCCCCTCGATCCGGACCTCTATCCGCATCGCACGGTGGGCACGGATGCGCTGGTGCCGGTCCACAGCCCGGACCTCGTCCCTCCGGAGGACGGACGGCCGCTGCCGCGACTGGCCTACGGACGCGATTCCTTCCTCGGGCGCGTCAGCCTGTTCGCGCAAGGGGAGCACGGCTTGGCCGCGGGGCCGGTGGCCCATGCCAACCCGATGGCGGAGGCGCTGAAATGCATGGCGCTCGAAGGTCACGGCCTCGCCTTCGTGCCGCGCAGCCTCGTCGCCCGCGAACTCGCCGAGGGCCGCCTCGTCGGCGCCGGACCGGACCTGCCCCTGGAGATCCGGCTCTATCGCAACGGCGCCAAGGCGCACGGCCCGAGGGCGTGCGCGGCCGTCGCGGCGATCTGGTCGGCGGCGGAACACAGGTATTCCGAACCCGCATAGGGCGTTCCGACACGGCATTGGCCTTGCCCGGCGGCTCGGCGCATCCCTGCGCTCAGCAGAAGCGGAGCAGGCGTGATGACGGGGACCGAGGTGCTGGGCGTGCTCGGCGGCATGGGGCCGATGGCGACGGTGGACTTCCTGAGGAAGCTCGTGGAGGCGACGCCCGCCGCGCGCGACCAGGATCATCTCGGCGTGATGGTGGCCCAGGCCCCCGGCATTCCCGACCGCACGCAGGCGATCCTCGGACTGGGTCCCGACCCGCTGCCGGCCCTGACGGTCGCCCTGCGCCGGCTGGAGGCGGCGGGGGTCACCCGCATCGCGATTGCCTGCAACACCGCCCATCACTGGCACGGCGCGCTCCAGGCGCTGACCGGCGTACCGATCCTGCACATCGTCGATGCGGTGGCGGGGGCCTTGGCCATGAAGGGGATCGCGGGCGGGCCGATCGGCCTCCTCGCCACGGACGGAACCCTGCGGGCGGGGATCTATCCGCAGCGCCTCGCGGCCCATGGCTTCACCTGCCGGGCGCCGGAGGACCAGGCGGCGGTGATGCGGGCGATCCGCCTCGTGAAGGCGGGTGACGTCGGGGCGGCGAGAGGCCTGCTGCAGGCGCAGGCCGAGGCCCTCGTCGCGTCCGGGTGCCGACAGGTGGTGCTCGCCTGCACCGAGATCCCGGTCGCCCTCGCCGGGCGGGTCGCAGCGCTCCGTCCGATGCTCCTCGACGCGACCGAGGCCCTGGCGCGGGCCTGCGTCGCGGCCGCCGCCGAGCCGGCCCGCCGGGCTGCGTGATCGGTCGCCCGGGTCTTAGTTGGCCTTGGCGTTGACCTCGAGCCGCTCGAACAGGGCCGCCGGGGTCGGGGCCGCGCCGAATTCCAGCATGCCGATGCCGGTGCCGTTCTTGGGGCGCAGGCTCACCGACAGCGTGCCGGGCTTCGTGACGAACTGCCCCATGGCCGCGCCGATCGCCTTGGCGCCCGCCGAGTTGCCGAGAATCGCGGGTACGCCGAACACGCTCGCGGTGACGTATTCCTGCTTCAGTTCCTCGGGCTTGAGGCTGAGCACCTTCGATTGCGCGGCGATGAAGCGGTCGAACAGGCCGGCATTCTCGATGGTGAGATCCATCGCCTTGGCGGTGGCCGACAGCATGGCGAAGCTCGACACGGCGACATCCGGGTTGAACACCTCCGGGCCGATGCCGCCGAGCAGGCCGTTGATGCGCACGCGGCCGAGGTCCTTGCCCGAGACGGAGACCTCGCCCAGCTTCAGCTCCTTGGACGCCTCGTCCCACGCGGTGTCCGCCACCAGGGTCAGGTCGAGGTCGCTGTAGCCGTAGAGGCCGAGCGAGCCGAGGCCGGGCACGCCCTCCACCGCCGAGGCGGGCAGGGTCAGGCCCGACAGGCTGACGCGCCCGGCGGTCGGCACCCCGTCCCGCGGGGAGGCGAGGGTCATCGCGCCGTCGCGCAGGGTCACGTGCATCGGTGCGGCCGCCTTGTCGGCCGGGTCGCGCGGGCGTTGCGGCTCGGCGGGCAGGTCGAGGCTGAGATCCTTCAGGGCCAGGGCGCCGATGGCCGGCGTCAGCAGGCGCAGGTCGGCGTCGGAGGGCTCCGCGGTCAGGGCGGCGAGCTTGCGCAGGGCCGCGATGGTGGGGCTGAGCGAGAAGCCGTCGAGCGAGAGGCGGCCGAGGCGGGCCTTGGCGCCGTCGACCCCCGAGAAGGTGATGTCTTCCAGGGCGCCGCCGGCCCCCGTCATCGAGAGGCGCGCGACGGCGAGGCGGAACGCATCGCGGGGCTTGGCCTCCTGCACGCTGAGGCCGGTGGCCTCCAGGGTGCCGACGGCGAAGGCCTCGGCGAGATCGGCGCCGAGGCTCATCAGGCGGGAACGCTCGGCGGGGGCGAGCTTCTCGTAGTCGACGCCCGTGAAGGCCTGGAGCGCGCCGGTCCAGGTCGCGGGGATCTGGCGGCCGCTGAGATCGCGGCCCTCGACCCGCGCGATGGTCACGGCGGTACCGCGCGCATCGACATAGGCGACATCCTCCACCGAGAACGTGGCGTAGACCCGCTGCAGGGCGCTCCTGCCGTCGCCGGGCTCGCCGTAGAGGCGCGCCAGCACGGCGAGATCGAGATCCGTCGCCCGCAGGCGGCCATAGGTGCCGGTGCCCTTCTGCGGGCCGCCCTCGACGAGGATCGAGGCACCGGCGGAGGTCAGTTCGGCGATGCGCCCGGCGCGGACATCCCGGGCCGTCACGTCGCGATAGGTCACCACCGGGCTCGATGCCGCCGGGCCGGTACGCTCCACCCGCAATTCGGGGATCACGAGGCTCGCGGCATCCAACCGGACGAGGCGCGCCGGCCAGGTCTGGCCGGGATTGGCACCGCCGGGGTCGGCCTTGAACAGGGCGGTGAGCTCATCCTTCGAGAGGCGGGTGCCGCTCGCCGTGAGGCGCGGCATCCGCAGCACGGTCTCGCCGAAGGCCAGGGTCACGTCCTGCAGGGTCACGTCCTGCAGCGCCGAGGCCGCCTCCTGGGCGCGCACCGGGCGCGGCTGCGCGGCGAGGCCCGCGCCGAGGAGGACGAGGACGCAGGCCGAGGCGCCGGTCGCCCACGCGCGGAGGGGGCGGCCTTTCGAGCAGGTCATGGGCTTATCCGGGATCGCTGGCTTCAAGGCGCCGTCGGGGCGAGGGGCTCATCCGTGCCGCAGTTTCCCCCGCGAGGCAATCTGCGGTCGTGGGCGCTGGGGACTCACAGGGAGAACGAGGTTCCGCAGCCACAGGACGCGGTGGCCTGGGGGTTCTCGATCTTGAAGGACTGCCCGATCAGGTCGTTCACGAAATCGATGGTCGCGCCGCTCATGTATTCGAGCGACATCGGATCGACGAGGACGGTGGCGCCGTCGCGCTCGATCGCGATGTCGTCGGCGGCCCGGGCGCGCTCGATGTCGAAGGCATAGGAGAAGCCCGAGCAGCCACCGCCGTTCACGCTGATCCGCAGGGAGGCGCCGGGGGATTCCGCCCCCATGATCTCGTTGATGCGCTTGGCGGCGCGGGGCGTCAGGGTGATGTCGGCCATCGTGATGCTCATGAGATCCGTCGATCGCCCGGGAAATCTGGATCACGTCGGATCTTCGATTGCCGGGGATCTTCGATTGCCAGGACTGCGGTGAAACACAAGATATGCCTCGCGGGGGCATGCCGCAACGCGGCGGGGCACGGGCAGGTGGGACGGGGGTCGATGGCGGGGACAGGACAGGGAATCGGCGCGCGGGCGCGCGGCGAGCGCTGGCGCGCGGCCTACGCCACCGATCCCGCCGCCGCGCGCGGGCGCCTGATCCCGGAGGCGATCTCGCCGACGCGCAGCGACTTCCAGCGCGACCGCGACCGCATCATCCACTCCTCGGCCTTCCGGCGCCTCAAGCACAAGACCCAGGTCTTCGTCCACCACGAGGGCGACCATTACCGGACCCGGCTCACCC
The DNA here is from genome assembly GCF_028290105.1 of Methylobacterium sp. Lineage (GTDB taxonomy): Bacteria > Pseudomonadota > Alphaproteobacteria > Rhizobiales > Beijerinckiaceae > Methylobacterium. The sequence goes on along the minus strand of NZ_JAQGKL010000163.1, from coordinate 47,418 downwards.
ACACCCTGGAGGTGAGCCAGATCGCCCGGGCGCTGGCCCGCGCGCTCGGCCTCGACGAGGACCTGGCGGAGGCGCTGGCGCTCAGCCACGACCTCGGCCACACCTGCTTCGGGCATACGGGGGAGGACACCCTCGATGCCTGCATGGCAGCCCATGGCGGCTTCGACCACAACGCCCAGGCCCTGCGCATCGTCACCCGCCTGGAGCGGCGCTACGCCGGCTTCGACGGGCTCAACCTCGCCTGGGAGACCCTGGAGGGCCTCGTCAAGCACAACGGACCGCTGCTGGGGGCGGATGGCCACCCGACCGAGCGCTGGGCGGAGCGCGGCATCCCGGCGGCCATCCTTGAATACGACGCCCTCAACGACCTCGAACTCGCGCGCTTCGCCGGGCCGGAGGCGCAGGCGGCGGCCCTGGCCGACGACATCGCCTACGACAGCCACGACCTCGACGACGGCCTGCGCGCCGGCCTGTTCGATCTCGCCGATCTCTCCACGGTGCCGTTCCTGGGCGAGGTGCTCGACGAGATCGACCACCTCCATCCGAACCTCGAGGCATCGCGCAAGATCCACGAGCTGGCGCGGCGCGTCATCACGCGGTTCGTGGAGGACGTGATCGCGGAGAGCGGCCGGCGCATCGCCGCCCTCGACCCCGGCTCGGTGGCCGACATCCGGGGGGCGGGGGCGCCGGTCATCGCCTTCTCGGAGGCGATCGCCCGGGCGGATGCCGAGATCAAGACCTTCCTGTTCGCCCGGATGTACCGCCATCCCGGCGTGCTCGCGGTGCGGGCCAAGGCGGACATCATCGTCGCCGACCTGTTCGCGCGCTTCACCGCCGAACCCGGGGCGATGCCGGCGGAGTGGTCGGCGGGTCTGGAGGGCGCGGAGCCCGGGCGCGTCGCCCGCCGGGTCGCGGATTACATCGCGGGCATGACCGACACCTACGCGGTCCTCGCGCACAAGGGCGTGTTTGCCGCGACGCCGGACCTGCACTGGAGCCCGAACAGCCGGGGCCTGCCCCTGACGGAGCCGTGAGCCGGTCGCCGGCTCAGAGGATCAATCCCTCGTGGAACAGGTCTGGGGAGATCGGCAGCATGAAATGCACGCCGATGCCGCCCTCGAAGTAGCGCACGACCCGGCCCGGGGTGCGCCCGACCATCAGGCTGGCGCCGATGGGCGGCGTGGTCGCGGTCGCGAGGGCGACGCCGGACATCGAGATGTCGACGATGCGGGCGGCGACCTCGCGACCGCTCTCCAGGCGAAGGACGACGCCGGCGACGCGGGGCGTGAGGCGTTCGTGGGTGCGGCCCTCTGGGAGACCGAGATTGTCGCGGTTGGCGAGCCAGGTGAGCTGCGAGGCGATCTTGTCGCGCTTGCGCAGCGTGGCGCTGAGCTGGACCGCGAAGCCCCCGGGCAGCAGGCGCGCGATGGTCCCCTCGATCCGGCCGATATGTTCGAGATAGAGCACGACGCGCTCCTGGACCTCGCCGAGGACCGCGCAGGTGAGCCGGACGCCGCCCGGAGACATATCCACGGTCTGGCAGGGATATTCCCGGCGGTCCGAGAGCATGTAGCGCCCGAGCAGAGAGACCTTGACGCGCTGGTGCCGGCGCAGATCCGAAACCCGGACCTCACGGCTCGGCTTCGCGGGCAGTCGTGCGGCGGCCTCGATCATGGGGGAGGGGGATCTCGTTTCGAGGTGTCACTCCCGCCACGTTATTTGCCGCAGGTTACGAAAGCTTTGCACAACCTCCTCGCGATCTCTCGAAAACGCTGCACCTCCGTCTTCGCCCATCGGCACGGCCGTGCGACGATCGGTGCCGCTTGGATACCGCGCCGGATCAGGCCCGGCCGCCCCGGTGGACGAGGAGGTGGCCGCGCCGCAGCGGCACGGTGTCGTTGGCGGGCTCGGGCAAGTTGCGCAGGGTCGCTTCCGCGTCGAGGTGAGCCGGCGCAGGTTCCGATTCGTGCCCCGGAGTTTCGTGTCCGAGGATGCGCATGGATGTCATCCGCAGGCCCGTGACCGGCCGGAGGCCGAGCCAGTGCGGCACGCAGGCCGGGCTGAGGGCGCCGAGGATACGCGACTGGGTCTCGCCGTGATGGCGCAGAGGCAGCAGCAGCAATTCGAGGTCGATGGCCTCCCCGCGCTCGGTGGTGCCCCGAAGGCCCGCCACCAGTCCGACCGTGTCCAGCGCCACAGCCTCGATCAGGCGCCACGGATCGGCGTCCTGGCCGCCCCAGATCTCGCCGAAGGGCCGCCCCCTGAGTTCGCGCCCGAACAGGGCGCAGACATGGGTTCCCGCGAGCCTGATCGACGACGCCGCCCGGGGCATGTCGACCTCGATGATCAGGCTGTCGGCCAGGAGGTTGCGGATCTCGCCGGGCTCGATCTCGCTGCGCTCGGGCGCGGCACGCTCGCGGCGCAGGCGGTACCAGTAGCTGTGGAGCATGCGGCTGGTCGGATGCTTCATGGTGTCCCACACTGGCACGGCCCGGCGGCGAACCGTCTCGAATTCGGAGTCTCCGGCGCGGACTTGGGCCTGCACGGAGGATTTGGACCGGGTCCGCGCACAGCCTATGCCGTCCGGGCTTCCTCAGCGCCGTTCAGTGTTCATCAAGGTTAACGCGACGGTGGGGTTGTCCACCGCCAAATCCCCGAAAACGCTGTCTGCGAGGGCTCCCGACAGGCGAGCTGCCGCGCAGGCCTGTCCGCAAGCGCCGATCTTTCGTGATCCCGGGGGTTGCCGCCCCGCGCCAAGCGCCGACATGGTGGCCCCATGGATGCCACCCCCGACCTGCCCCCCCAGAACCGCGTTCCGGTCTTCAACATGCCGGGCGTGGTCACCGCATCGATCGGGGTGCTCGTGGGCATCCACGCGCTGCGGGAATTCGTGCTGCCGGATCGCTGGGACATCACCGCACTGATCGAACTCGCGCTGATCCCCGGGCGCTGGAGCGTGGCCGTGGACCCCGCCCGCGCCGGGGACCTGCTCGCGGCCGCGGCGGCCCTGACCGGCGATCCCGATATGGTCCAGGCCCGCCAGGCCTTCGCCCGCTACATCGCGGCCGAGCCCGCCGCGATGCCCTGGACCTTTGCGACCTACGCGCTGCTGCACGGCTCGTGGATGCACGTCATCTTCAACACCGTCTGGCTCGCCGCCTTCGGATCGCCGGTGGCCCGGCGCTACGGCCCCTGGCGCTTCGGCCTCTTGGCCCTGGCCGGCGCGGTGGCGGGCGGCATCCTGCACGTCGTCCTCGACCCCTTGAGCACAGCCCCCCTGATCGGGGCCTCGGCCGGGGTCTCGGCCCTGATGGCGGCCGCCGCGCGCTTCGTGTTCCGGCCGCCGCTCGTCCATGCCGGCGGCCAGCCCTGGCAGGTGGTCGCCCCGCCGGCCCTCCAGACGATTCCGGAACTGCTGCGCAACCGCACGGCGGTGGTGTTCCTGGCGATCTGGCTCGTCACGAACTTCCTGTTCGGGATCATCGCCCTGCCGCTCGGCGCCGAGGCGACCTCGGTGGCGTGGGACGCGCATCTCGGCGGTTTCGTCGCGGGCTTCTTCCTGCTGCCGCTGATCGATCGCCACCGGCGCTGAGACTCCGGCCCGAACAGGGGCCAAATCCCTGAATTATCGTGCCATTCGTCCTTTCCGATCCGGCGGGATCTTGCCATGTGTCCGCCGCGGCCACAGTATCGGCGCAGGACGCGCCGGGCGCCGTGCGGAACCCGCAAAGCCCCGGCCGATCGCACCATCCGCCGATTCCTGGGAAAGGACACGCCCATGACCGTTGCTCGCATCCTCGCCGAGAAAGGCCGCTCCGTCGTCACGGTGGAGCCGCAGCGCACCCTCGACGAGGCCATCCACATCCTGGCCGAGAAGCGCATCGGCGCCGTCGTCGTCAGCGACGCGGACGGTGCGGTCCTCGGCATCCTCTCCGAGCGCGACATCATGCGGGCGCTCGCCGCCAAGGGCGGCAACGCCCTCGACGCCCGGGTCTCCGAGCACATGACCGCCGAGGTCACCACCTGCACCCGCGCCTGCAGCATCGAGGAGGTGATGCACCTGATGACCGAAGGCCGCTTCCGCCACGTGCCGGTGGTCGAGGAGGGCCGGCTCGCCGGCCTCATCTCCATCGGCGACGTGGTCAAGCGCCGGATCGAGGCGGTCGAGGCAGAGCATCAGGCGATGCGCGACTACATCACCATGGCCTGATCCGACGGATCACGTCCGCGCGGCGGCCGCCGCCACGAGGCCGCGGATCTGCGGCAGGGCGGCACGCGCCGCCTCGCGGCCGAGGGCGATGCCCTCCGCCGCCCGGTGGAACTCGAACAGGCCCATGCCGGAGAGACGCGGCACGATGGCGATGTCAGGCGGGTCGGCGGCGAGGCGCGCCCGCGAGATCCGGTCCTGCGTGATGTTGAAGGCATCGAGCATGACCCGCGCCATGCCGGGGGTGGCAAGGCCGTTGGCCACGTCCGCCTCCGGCGCGGCGCGCGAGCCCGGGCGGCGCAGGATCCAGCGCCGGGGCCGGCGCGGGCTCGGCGCACTCACCGACTCGGCCGTCATCCGCGCGGGCTCCCGCGGACCGCAGGCGCCGGGATCGCCGTTGAGGTTGACGCAGATCACGAGGTCGGCCCCCAGCGCCCGCGCGATGCTCACCGGGACCGGGTTGACCAGGGTCCCGTCGAGGAGGAGCCGCCCGCCGCAGCGCACCGGCGGGAAGATACCCGGCAGGGCGTAGGAGGCCCGCAGGGCTTCCACCAAGCTGCCCCGGGTCAGCCAGACCTCCTCGCCGCCGTGAAGGTCGGTGGCGACGCTGGCGAAGCGGATGGGCAGACCCTCGATGCGGCGGTCGGCCAGATCGCGCTGGAGGCGGTGGCGAAGGCGGTCGCCGGCGATGAGGCCGGAGCGGAGCCTGAGGTCGAGGAGCCCCATCACGCTGCGCCGGGTCAGCGACAGGGCGAAGCCCTTGAGCAGACCGAGCTGGCCCGCCGCGTAGCAGCCGCCCACCACCGCGCCGATGGAGCAGCCCGCCACGACGGCGGGATGGATGCCCGCCTCCTCCAGCACCTCGATCACCCCGATCTGCGACCAGCCCCGGGCCGAGCCGCCCCCGAGGGCGAGGCCGATGCGGGGACCGGGGACGGGCGCCGCCGCCACGGGCTCGACGGCGCCCGCGGGGAACCGTGCGCGCGAGGGCGCGATCCGCTGGATCTCCACCGGAGAGGGGCGTCCCGGCGACGCGGCGTCCCACATCATGGACACGGGCAGAGACGGGGCGTGCGGCTTGTACGAAGTGGGGTCATGGGACGCGAAAACCTCGTCGAAAGGACCGCGTCATCGCGCCGAAGTCAGGCTTCGGCGGGTCGCAGGACGGCGCGCCCGGTCGCCGGATCGGTCTCGACGCGGCGGTAGAAGCAGGCCCGCCGTCCGGTGTGGCAGCAGCCGCCATCCCCGCCCACCGCGACGCGGATCAGCATGGCGTCCTGGTCGCAATCGACCCGCATCTCGACCACGCGCTGGACCTGCCCACTGGTGGCGCCCTTGTGCCAGAGTTCGCCGCGCGAACGTGACCAGTACCAGGCCTCGCCGGTCTCGAGCGTTCGCGCGAGGGATTCGGCATTCATGTGGGCGAGCATGAGGACGCGCCCGTCGGTCGCGTCGACCGCGATGCAGGAGACGAGGCCGTGGGCGTCGAAGCGGGGAGTGAAGACCGCCCCCTCCTCGACCTCGGCCCGGCTGCCCGGCTGCGGAAACGCGCGCGTCACCCGGACCGCCTCAGGACTTGTTGCGCACGAGGGTGAGGAAGCGGACCTGCTCGTTGGCGTCGTTCCGGAAAGCGCCCCGGAACTGGGTGGTGATGGTGGAGACGCCGGCCTTCTGGACCCCGCGCATCGCCATGCAGAGATGCTCGGCCTCGACCATCACGGCGATGCCGCGGGGCTTCAGGATGCTCTCGATCACGTCGGCGATCTGCGCCGTCATGGTCTCCTGGGTCTGGAGGCGGCGGGCGAAGGTGTCGACCACGCGGGCGAGCTTGGAGAGGCCGACCACGCCCTTGGTCGGGTAATAGGCGATGTGGGCCAGCCCCATGAAGGGCACCATGTGGTGCTCGCAATGGGAATAGAACGGGATGTCGCGCACGAGCACGATGTCCGAATAGCCCTCGACCTCCTCGAACACCCGCTCGAGCAGCACGTCGGCATCCTGGCCGTAGCCGCCGTAGATCTGACCGTAGGCCTTGACCACGCGGGCCGGCGTATCGCGCAGGCCCTCCCGGTTCGGGTCGTCGCCGGCCCAGCGCAGGAGCGTGCGCACGGCGGCCTCGGCCTCCTCGCGGCTCGGGCGCCCTGTCGCGATGGCCTCGGGCACCCGCTGGGCGGAGGCGGGGAGGGGGGCGATCTCCGGAACGGTCTCGGGTACGGCGTCGGCGCCCGCCGGCAATTCGGCGGCCCGCGCGTTGTCGTTGCGCATCGCGCCGAGGGCGCCGGTCTGTCGGGTCGGTTCCATCCCTGAATCCTCCGTCTCGGTCAGGCGGTAGGAAAGGGACTTGAGCGCGGCATCCATGGCATCTTCCGCCCGGGCGATCCGGGTCGTCATCGGGTTGCTGTCGGGCTTTGCGTACATCGTCGAACCATGGGGCCGGAGCGCGGCCGATGCCCGGACGGTGCCGTCTGCCGTGGCGCAACCCTGGCCGTGGGCGCGGCCCGGGTCGACGAGCCGCCTCCTCGCGAAACGGTGCGTTGGCGCCTATATCGTCGTAATCGCGCCGCCGCGCAATGCGGCCCGAGCGGATCAGACCATCGGGATCGGAAGCCGGCGCCTCGCCGGGCAACCCTCGACGGACGGCAAGTGGAACGGAATTCCATGCTCGACGACATCTACAACCGTCGCATCCTCGAACTCGCCGCCGACATCCCGCGCCTCGGCCGGCTGCCGGCGCCAGATGCCAGCGCCACGGCGCATTCCAAGCTCTGCGGCTCCACCGTCACGGTGGACCTCGCGGTGGCGGACGGCGCGGTCACCGATTTCGCCCACACGGTGAAGGCCTGCGCGCTGGGCCAGGCTTCGTCCTCGCTCATGGCCCGCCACGTGGTCGGCGCCACGCCCGAGGAGTTGCGCAACGTGCGCGCCGAGATGCGGCGGATGCTCAAGGAGAACGGACCGGCCCCCGCCGGCAAATGGGCGGGCCTCGCCGTGCTGGAGCCGGTGCGCGACTTCAAGGCCCGCCACGCCTCGACGCTGCTGACATTCGATGCGGTGGTGGAGGCCCTCGACCGCATCGAGGCCGGCGCGGTGGCGGCCGCGTAGGGCCGATGCTCCGCCGCATCGCCCATGGGGCGATCCGGGGCTACCAGATCACCCTGTCGAGCCTGATCGGCCGGCAGTGCCGGCACTGGCCCTCCTGCTCGACCTATACCGACGCGGCGATCCAGCGGCACGGGCTCTGGGCCGGCGGCTGGATCGGCGTTTCGCGGATCTGCCGCTGCGGGCCCTTCGGGACCCACGGCATCGACCTCGTGCCCGAGACGCTGCCGCCCCGGGCCGCCTGGTTCGCCCCCTGGCGCTACGGGCGCTGGCGCGGCGTCAACGCACCGCCCTCGCCCTTCGCGTGCGAGGCGGTCGAGGGAACCGCAGTGGCCGAGCCTAGACCGGCGCCGCCGAGATCCATTTCAGGAACACCAGCGTCCCCGTCACCGTGAGGGCGCCGCCGATGCGGGTGGCGATCTGGGCGAACGGCATCAGCGACATCCGGTTGGCGGCGGTGAGGATCGCGACGTCGCCGGTGCCGCCCTGGCCGCTGTGGCAGGCGTTCACGATGGCCGCCTCGATCGGGTACATGCCGAGCCGGCGCCCCACCACGTAGCCCGTCGCCATCAGGGTGACGACGGTGGCCACGATGGTGATGAGGTTCGGAATCGTGAAGGCCGCCACCAGCTTGTCCCAGGGGGTCAGCGAGACGCCGATGGCGAAGAGCAGCGGGTAGGTCATGCCCACCTGCACGAACTTGTAGACGATGAAGCCGCCGGCCTGGAGCCGGGGCGAGACCGCGCTGGCGAGCTTGGCGATCACGGCCAGGAACAGCATCGCCACGGGGGCGGGCAGGCCGGTGAGGTGGTGGCACATCACGCCGAGCAGGTAGAGCGTCACCGCCGTGAGTCCGGCCGCCGCCACGGTGGCGGCGTCGATCGGGCCGGTCTCCACGGGCGCGCCCGCCTCCATGTTGTTCTCGGTACCGGGCTGCAGGCGGCCCTCGCCGGTGAGATGGGGCTTTCGCTTGCCGACCGCGTTGAGGGTGCCGGCCAGGATGATCGCCGTCAGGCTGCCGAGCATCACGGGCGGCAGCACCTGCGCGAAGACGTCCCCCTGGGGCAGTCCGAGGATCGTCCCGTAGCCGATGGAGAGCGGGATCGCGCCCTCGCCGACGCCCCCGGCCATGATCGGCACCACGATGAAGAAGAAGGTGTGATGGGCTCCCAGTCCGAGGAGCGTGCCCACCAGGGTGCCGACGCAGCCCGCCGCGAGCGAGCCGAGGCCGAGGGGGACGAAGATCTTGAGGAAGCCCTTGATCAGCACCGCCCGGTCCATGCCCAGGATGCTGCCGACGATGATCGCCGCGATGTAGAGATAGAGGAAGTTGGTGAACTTGGTGAAGTCCGTGATCGCCTTGACGATCGGGCCCGGGATCAGCGCGTAGTAGACCAGGGCCGAGGGGATGAAGGTGGCGAAGATCGCTCCCGCCCCGATCTGGCGCAGGACCGGCAGGCGCTTGCCGATCTCCGCGCAGGTGAAGCCGCCGAGCACCAGGACGGCGATCATCGTCGGCGCGTCCGAGCGGATCTCGCCCTCCGAGGTCAGCACCCAGAGCAGCCCCACCAGGATCAGGTAGACCGGCAGCGGGATGATGCCGATCTGGATGTCGACGAGCCGCCACCAGCCCTGCGGCCAGAATCGTCGGGTCCGGGCCTGCGCCCCCGGCACATGCGCCGTCGTGGTGATGGCGATGCCCTCGGGGTGAACCGTCGGTGCGGGGCTCGGCATGATGTCTCTCCCGGCGTAAGCCCTTGTGCCCGATGGGCCGGACTCTTGTTCTGCGGCGTGGATTTTTTCTGGGTCTCGACCGTGCAGAGGCACAATCGGGACCAGCTTCAGTCGCCTCGCGTCCCCGTTGTCAATTGATCGCGCGCCACCAACAGACGTAGGGATTGAGGATCGGTCGGGATTGTCAGGTCCGGTGTCGGAGGCCGATCCGCGAAGCGCTCCGGCACGCCGTCGGGTTTTCGCGTTCCTTCGCGCGGCGAATGGGTCTAAACGGCGCGGCGCGGTGCATCTCGGCACGCGCCCCGATTCGTGATCCCGCTCGACAATCGTGACCCGCTTACCTGCCGCGTACGCAGGAGTGAGCCCCAAGGAGCCCCTCGGCCATGCCGATCCTGACCTTCCCCGACGGCAACACCCGCAGCTTCGAGACCGCGATCACCGGCCGCGCCATCGTCGAGGGCATCGCCAAGTCGCTGGCCAAGCGCACCGTCGCGATGGCGCTCGACGGCACGGTCCGCGACCTCGACGACCTCGTCGAGCACGATGCCCGCATCGAGTTCCTCGACCGCACCGACCCGCGCAGCCTCGAGCTGATCCGGCACGACTGCGCCCACGTGCTGGCGGAAGCCGTGCAGGCCCTGTGGCCGGGCACGCAGGTCACCATCGGGCCGGTGATCGAGAACGGCTTCTACTACGATTTTGCCCGTGACGAGCCGTTCACGCCGGAGGACTTCCCGAAGATCGAGGCGAAGATGCGCGAGATCATCGCGCGCGACGCGCCCTTCACCAAGGAGGTCTGGAAGCGCGACGACATCCGCGCGCTGTTCGCGGGCAAGGGCGAGGCCTACAAGGTCGAGCTGGTGGATGCGATCCCGCCCGGGGAGGACCTCAAGGTCTACCGTCAGGGCGAGTGGTTCGACCTCTGCCGCGGCCCGCACATGACCTCGACCGCCAAGGTCGGCACCGCCTTCAAGCTGATGAAGGTGGCGGGCGCCTATTGGCGGGGCGATTCCAACAACCCGATGCTGACCCGCATCTACGGCACCGCCTGGGCCACGCAGGCGGATCTCGACGCCTACCTGCACCGCCTGGAGGAGGCCGAGCGCCGCGACCACCGGCGCCTCGGGAGGGAGATGGACCTGTTCCACTTCCAGGAGGAGGGGCCGGGCGTCGTGTTCTGGCACGCCAAGGGCTGGACGGTGTTCCAGGAGCTGATCGCCTACATGCGCCGGCGCCTGCGCGGCGACTACCAGGAGGTCAACGCCCCCCAGATCCTCGACAAGGCGCTGTGGGAGACCTCCGGCCACTGGGGCTGGTACCGAGAGAACATGTTCGCCGCCCAATCCGCCGGGGACGAGGCCGAGGACAAGCGCTGGTTCGCGCTCAAGCCCATGAACTGCCCCGGCCACGTGATGATCTTCAAGCACGGCTTGAAATCCTACCGCGACCTCCCCCTGCGCATGGCCGAGTTCGGCGTAGTCCACCGCTACGAGCCGTCGGGGGCCATGCACGGCCTGATGCGCGTGCGCGGCTTCACCCAGGACGACGCGCACATCTTCTGCACCGAGGACCAGCTCGCCGACGAGTGCCTGAAGATCAACGACCTCATCCTCTCCACCTACGCCGATTTCGGCTTCGGCGAGATCGTGGTGAAGCTCTCGACACGGCCCGAGAAGCGGGTCGGCTCGGACGCGCTCTGGGACCATGCCGAGGAGGTCATGACCCGGGTGCTCGCCCAGATCGAGGAGCAGTCGGGCGGCCGGATCAAAACCGCGATCAACCCGGGGGAGGGCGCGTTCTACGGCCCGAAATTCGAGTACGTGCTGCGCGACGCCATCGGGCGCGACTGGCAATGCGGCACGACGCAGGTGGATTTCAACCTGCCGGAGCGCTTCGGTGCCTTCTACGTCGATGCCGAGAGCGGCAAGAAGCCCCCGGTGATGGTCCACCGCGCCATCTGCGGCTCGCTGGAGCGGTTCACCGGCATCCTGATCGAGCATTTCGCGGGGCACTTCCCGCTCTGGCTGGCGCCCGTGCAGGTCGTGGTGGCGACCATCACGGGCGACGCCGACCCCTACGCCCGCGAGGTGGTCGCCGCCGCGACCCGCCTGGGTCTCAGGGTGGAAGCCGATCTGCGCAACGAAAAGATCAACTACAAGGTGCGCGAGCACTCGCTGGCCAAGGTGCCGGTGATGCTCGTGGTCGGCCGCAAGGAGGGCGAGGAGCGCACGGTCTCGGTGCGGCGTCTGGGCAGCCAGCAGACCCGCACCGGGGGTCTCGTCGAGACCCTGGCCGCCCTGGTGGCGGAGGCGACGGCGCCAGACCGCATCCGGGCGGATTCCGTGGCCGAGACCGTGCCGAGCGCGGGCGTCACCCTCGACGCGCAGCACGGCGAGGCGCCGACGCCGTAGGCGATGCGTTACCGCTGCCCGGTCGCGGGCGGGGAGGGGGCTTCAGGCCCTCTGCCCTTCGCCGGGCCTTCGGTCACCCCGCCGTGGCCTTGACCTCGATGTCCCGGTTCATGCCGCTCTCGACCTTGAACTCGCGGGTGTAGACCTGCCCGTCGTGGCGGGCGATGAGGACGTAGTCGCCCTCCGCCAGGGTCACCTGCGGGAAAGCGCCGATCGCTTCCCGGATGGTGTCGCCGCCCGGGGTCAGCACGCTGAAGGCGGTGCCGGCGAAGGCTTCCGCACCTTCGGCGGCGACCAGCTTCAGGGTCAGGGTCGCGGCCCGGTGGTTGAGGGTGGCGTCCGTGACCTTGCCGTTCTCCACCTTGAGGTCGGCGCGCTGGATCGCGTTCGAGCCGCCATAGGTCGAGACCACGTGGTAGGTGCCCTCGGGCAGGCGCAGGAGTTCGCCGGCCTTGACGCCGCTGCGCACGAGGCGGCCCTCGGAATTCGTCCCGATCGGCACGAAGACCGAAAAGGCGAGTTCGTCGGGGCTGAGCTTCACGTCGCCGATGGCGCCCGAGAGCCTGAGCGCCCCGGCGCTGACCTTGAGCTGCTCGGCCACCGGCTGGCCCGCCATCACGACGCGGCGCGAGGCGCTGGCGAAGCCGTAGGTGACGGTGGCGACGTAACTGCCCGGAGCCAGGGTGAAGCTCGGCTCGGCGGCCTCGGAGCGGGCGACGATGCCGGGCTTGGCTCCGTCCGGCCGGTCTTCGTAGATGCGCCAGGCCAGGCCCGAACGCAGGGGCTTGTCGCCGCCCGCGAACACCGCCGTGAGGTTCAGGGCCGCGCTCACCGCGCTGGGCAGGGGTGGCACGGACGGTCCGGACATCGACGGGGAGGGGAGGTTGGGCCCGATCCGGTTCTGGAAGGCGTTGCCGTCCTGGGCGATGGCCGGCGGCGCCACGAGGAGGAGGGCGCAACCGAGGATGCCCAATCCGTGCCCAGCCCGTGCCATCCCCGATCCTCCCGCATCCCGTCCGGCGTTGCCAAGCCGGTCCCGGCGCGCCATCTCTCGAAACGACCGCGACGCCCCGGCCCCAGGCCTCTGGAACCGGACCATGGCGGCGGCAAGGCCGCACTGGCAAGTGCCTGACTGGCAAAGCCGCACCGGCAAGACCCCGATGGCGTCGCTGCGCCGCTCGTCCGTTTCGTCTCAAAGGTTCCATGAACGCCACCCTCGACCTCCTGCGCACCCGCCGCTCGGTCCCGCCGCTCCGCCTGGAAGGACCGGGGCCGGACCCGGCCGAGCTCGACGCGATCCTGACCCTCGCGGCGCGGGTGCCGGACCACGGCAAGCTGGCGCCCTGGCGCTTCCTGGTGATCGAGGGCGAGGCCCGCGCCCGCATCGGCGCCCGCATCGGTGAGGCCTACGGCGCCGACCATCCGGAGGCGGACGCCGCCCGTCTCGACCTCGAGCGCAACCGCTTGGCGCTGGCGCCCCTCGTGGTGGCGGTGGTCTCCCGCGCCGGCCCGCACGTGAAAATTCCGGAATGGGAGCAGGTGCTCTCGGCGGGCGCCGTGGCGATGAACCTCGTGATCGCGGCCAACGCCTCGGGCTTCGCCACCGCCTGGCTCACCGAGTGGTTCGCCTACGACCGGCGCATCCTCGACGCGCTCGGCCTCGACCCGCGTGAGCGGCTCGCGGGCTTCATCCATGTCGGGCGCGCGCAGGAGGTGCCGCCCGACCGGCCCCGGCCGGATCTCGCCGACATCGTCACCCGGCTCTGAGGCTCCCATGCATTACGATTCCGAGACCAAGGGGCTGCCCCACAACCCCCTCAAGGCCCTGGTCGCGCCCCGCCCGATCGGCTGGATCAGCGCCATGGACCGGGCGGGCGCGGTCAACCTCGCCCCCTATTCCTACTTCAACGCGGTGGCGTCCGGCCCCGACATGGTCATGTTCTCCTCGGCCGGGCGCAAGGACGCGATGACCTTCGCGGAGGAGGGCGGCGAGTTCGTCTGCAATCTCGCGACCTTCGACTTGCGGGAGGCCATGAACGCCACCTCGGCGCCGCTGCCGCGGGGAACGAGCGAGTTCGCCCATGCGGGCCTGACCCCGGCGCCCTCACGCAAGGTGCGCCCGCCGCGCGTGGCCGAATCCCCCGCCGCCCTCGAATGCAAGTGGCTCCAGACGGTGCCGCTGACCCCGCTGGACGGCAGCGACGCCTCGCACTTCCTGGTGATCGGGCAGGTGGTCTCGATCTACATCGACGACCGCTTCATCCGGGACGGCCTCGTCGACACCGGCGCCATGCGGCCGATCCTGCGCGGCGGATATTTCGATTACTTCACCGCCGAGCCCGAGACCCGGTTCGAGCTGCGCCGCCCGCCGGGTGCGGGCGGTTAGGGAACCGCCCGACGCCCCAACCGCTCCGCGATGGCGATGCCGCCGACGACCAGCGCCAGGGCCAGGGCGTCGTGCCAGCGGAACGGCTCGCCGACGAGCAGGATAGCGAGCCCGGCCCCGAAGATCGGCACGAGGTTGACGAAGAGGCCCGCCCGGTTCGGGCCGATCAGTTCGACGCCGCGCATGAAGGCGAGTTGCGCAACGAGCGAGGGCCCGAGGGCCACGAAGAGCACGATGGCCCAGCCCTTCGGGGTCGGCCAGATCGTGTGGCCGAGGGTCCATTCCGCGGCGAGCGGCGGCAGCGAGGTGAGGAGCGCCGAGACCGCCACGGCGGTGAAGAAGCTCAGGCCCGAGACCTTGGGCCGGGCGGAGAGCGCCACGGTGTAGCCGGCATAGAGCGCGCAGGCGGCGAGCATCAGCACGTCGCCCCGGTTGAAGGCGAAGTGGGCCAGCACCCGCCAATCCCCGTGGCTGGCCGCCACCACGGCGCCCGCCAGGGTCACGGCGACACCGAGGATCTGGGCGCCCGTCACCGCGACCCGGTGGACGACGTAGTTGATGAGGATGACGAGGACGGGGATCGCCCCCTGGAACAGGGCGATGTTGATGCCGCTGGTGAACAGGCCGGCGGCGTAGAACAGGCTGGCATAGAGGGTGTAGCCGCAAGCCCCCATCAGCAGGACGTAGCGCCAGTGGCGCCGCAGCCGGTCCCATTCCGCGACGAGGCCGGCCCGCGCCGGCAGGGCGAGCGCAAGGCAGGCGAAGGCCCAGCGCAGGCAGGTGAGCACCTGGGGCGAGACCTCGCCGGCCGCCCACTTGCTCGCCACCACGTTGCCGCCCCAGAGCAGCATCGTGAACACGAGGAGCGGATAGGCCGCCGCCGCCGGCTCGGGCGCGCGTCCGGTCGGCGTCTGCGGGACGCGCATGGGGCGGATCTCCCTCAAGGTGGACGGCGTGCGCCGGAAGCGTCAGCGGGATATCCCGTGGCGCTTCGCCGGGACAGTCCGTCCGGCGCAAGGCGGCCATCGAAAGGCGTCCGGTCGGCCGCACCGCTCGTTCCGCGGGCGGCAAAAGCCAGGGACAGGCCGCCCGCCCGGTATCGGATCTCGCGGCGAGGTCTTATGCCGGGGCAGGTCGATCGGCGGCACCAAGATCCGCGACATCGAAATTCCGCTGCACGGCCGCGCGGACGGGGGGGGGCGAGACATCCGGTGACGTGGCGCTTTCCTCTCGTCGGCGTCGTCGCGGCCGGCCTCGGCGTCCTCGCCGTGTCCCCGCAGGGCGCCGCCCTCCTCGACGAGCTGCGCGAGCACCTCGAGGCCGCGAAACCAAAGCCTGCGCAGACCAAACCCGCACATCTGCCGGCCCAGCGTACGGCGATCGAGGAGGGCCGCACCGTGGTGCGCCTCTCCGCGCAGGAGCGCGCCCGCATCGGCATCCGTACCGAGGCCCGGCCCTCCGCCGCGCACAGGGAGGAACTGCAGGCCTATGGCAGCGTCCTCGATCTCGCCCGGGTCACCGACCTGACGAACGCCCATGCGGGCGCCCGCGCGGCGCTCCAGACCGCGCAGGCGCGGGCCGAGGTCTCGCGCAGCGCCCTCCTCCGGGCCAGGACGCTCGGCCAATACGCCACCACCGTGCAGGTCGAAGCCGCCGAGGGCACGTTCCAGACCGACCAGGCGGCGCTCGCGGCGGCGGAATCGCAGGTCCGCACCCTCTCGGCCACCGCCCAGCAGGAATGGGGGCCGGTGATCGGCCGGGCCATCGTCGAGCGCTCGCCCGTCATCACCCGGCTGATCGAGCGCACGGATTTCCTCGTGCAAGTCACCCTGCCTCCGGGCGAAAGCCTGAAGGGCCCGCCAGCGGCGGCCTTCGCCGAGGTGCCGCCCCAGAGCGCGCGGGTCGCCCTGGCTTACGTCTCGCCCGCCACCCGCACCGACCCGCGCATCCAGGGCCTGAGCTTCTTCTACACGGTCTCGGGCGACAGCGGCTTCCTGCCCGGCATGAGCATGCTGGCCTTCCTCGCCGCCGATCGCAGCGTCACCGGCCTGAGCGTGCCCGAGGACGCGGTGGTGCACTGGCAGGGGGGGGCCTGGGTCTATCGCGGCGTCGGGCCCGACGCCTTCGCGCGCCACCGGCTGAAAGCCGATCCGCCGATGTCGGCGGATTCCTACGTGGTCGAGGACCTGCCCGGGGGCACCGAGATCGTGCTGGTCGGCGCGCAGGCGCTGCTCTCCGAGGAAATGAAGAGCCAGCTCCAGGTTTCGGGCGGTGTCGATGACGACTGACGGGCCGGATCGCCAGGTGCCGGGCCCGCGCGGGCCGCAGGCGGCGCTCGTCGCCTTCGCGGTGCGCTTTCGCGGCATCGTCCTGGCCCTCAGCCTGGCGTTGGCCGGATACGGCATCGTGGTCCTGGGCGATGCCCAGTACGACGTCTTCCCGGAATTCGCGCCGCCCGCGGTGGTGATCCAGACCGAGGCGCCGGGCCTCAACCCGGAGCAGGTCGAGGTGCTGGTGACGCAACCCGTCGAGGTCGCGGTCAACGGCCTGCCGGGGGTGGTCTCGCTCCGGTCGAGCTCGATCCAGGGCCTGTCGGTGATCACCGTCACCTTCGGGGCGGGCAGCGACATCTACCGGGTGCGCCAGCTCGTCACCGAGCGGCTGACGGCCCTGGCCGGCCGCCTGCCGCAGGGGGTGCTGCCGCCCGCCATGACGGCGCTGACCTCCGCCACCAGCACGGTGCTGCTCGTCGGCCTGACGACGTCCACCCGCTCCGACATGGACCTGCGCACGCTGGCCGACTGGACGGTCCGCCTGCGGCTGCTCGCGGTGCCGGGCATCGCCCAGGTCTCGGTCTATGGCGGCGCGGTGCGCTCGCTCCAGGTGCAGATCCGCCCGAACGACCTCGTGCGCTTCAACGTCGGCGTCAACGACGTCCTCGCGGCGGCGCGCAAGGCCACGGGCGTGCGGGGAGCCGGCTTCGTCGACACGCCGAACCAGCGCATCGCCCTCCAGACCGACGGACAGTCGCTGAGCCCCGAGGCGGTCTCCCGCACGGTACTCCTCAACGAGGGCGGGGCCAGCGTCACGCTGGCGGATGTGGCCAACGTCGTGGCCACCGGCGAGCCCGCCATCGGCGCCGCCCTGGTCGATGGCCGCCCCGGCGTGCTCCTCATGGTCGGCGCGCAGTACGGCGCCAACACCCGCGCGGTCACCGCCCGGGTCGAGGCGGCGCTGGAGGACCTGCGCCCGGCCCTGGAGCGCGAGGGCGTGATCCTCCACGCCGACCTGTTCCGCCCGGCCAACTTCATCGCCATCGCCAACGGCAACGTGCTCCAGGCCCTCGGGCTCGGCGGCATCCTGGTGGTCGTGGTGCTGTTCGTCTTCCTGTTCGACTGGCGCACGGCCGTGATCTCGGCGCTCGCCATCCCGCTCTCGCTGATCGCCGCCGTGGTGGCGCTCCAGGCGCTGGGCGAGAGCCTCAACACCATGACGCTGGGGGGCCTCGCCATCGCCATCGGCGAGGTGGTGGACGACGCGGTGATCGGCGTCGAGAACGTGGTCCGGCGCCTGCGCGAGAACCGCCGACTCGGCGGCCCGCGCCCCGAGGCACGCGTGGTGCTCGACGCCATCCTGGAGGTGCGCACGGCGGTGGCCTACGCCACCATCGCGGTCCTGCTGGTGTTCCTGCCGGTGCTGGCGCTGTCGGGTATCGCCGGGCGGCTGTTCGGCCCCTTGAGCCTCGCCTACATCCTGGCCGTGGTGGCCTCGCTCGCCGTGGCCCTCACGGTAACTCCGGCGCTCGCGATGCTGCTGCTGACGGGCCGGCGCGAGGCCGACACCCGCGACCCGCCGGTGATGCGGGCCGCGCGGCGGTTCTACGCCCGCCTCCTCACGCGGATCGACCGGCGCCCGCGCTGGATCATGTCCGTCGGCCTGCTGGTCACCCTCCTCGGCGCGGCCCTGGTGCCGTTCTTCGGCTCCACCTTCCTGCCCGACCTGAAGGAGGGCCACCTCATCCTGCACATGGCGGCGGCGCCGGGCACGTCGCTCCAGGAATCGATGCGGCTCGGCACCCGCCTCACCGTGGCGCTCAAGGCGATTCCCGGCATCCGGGCGGTCGCCTCGCAGATCGGCCGGGCCGAGGCCGGCCAGGACACCGCCGGCACCCATTACAGCGAGGTCCACATCGACCTCGAGCCCGGCCTCGACGGGGCGGGGCAGGGGGCGGCCGAAGCCCGCATCCGTGGCCTGATGGCGAGCTTCCCCGGCGCGGCCTTCTCGCTGAAGACCTTCCTGACCGAGCGCATCGAGGAGACCGTGTCGGGCTTCACGGCGCCGGTGGTGATCAACGTCTTCGGCAACGATCTGGCCGCCATCGAGGCGGCCGCCCGCGACATCGCCGGCGAACTCGCCGAGGTGCGAGGTGCCGTCGACATCCAGCAGAGTTCGCCGGCGGGGCTGCCCCAGGTCAATGTGGGCCTGCGCCCGAACGATCTGCGCCATTGGGGGCTCTCGGCCATCGAGGTGATGGAGGTGGTCCGCACCGCCTACCAGGGCGACATCGTCGGCCAGACCTATTCGGGCAACGCGGTGTTCAACGTCCTCGTCATCCTCGATTCGGCGACCCGCGGGCGGCTCGCCGCCTTGAGCGACCTCCCCTTGCGCGGCTCCGGCGGCCGGGTGGTGCGCCTCGCGCAAGTCGCGGACATCTACGAGACCTCCGGGCGCTACCAGGTCCAGCACGACGGCGCGCAGCGGGTCCAGGCGGTGACCGCCAACGTGACGGGGCGCGATGTCGCCGGCTTCGTGGCGGACGCCAAGCGCAAGATCGCCCGCGAGGTCGCGCTGCCGCCCGGCACCTATGTGAGCTTCGCGGGCTCCGCCGAGGCCCAGGCCCGCGCACGGCGCGATCTCCTGGTCTATTCGGGGCTCGCCGGCCTCGGCATCGTGCTGCTGCTCGCCATCGTCACGGGCAGCGCCCGCAACCTGATGCTGGTCCTGGTCAACCTGCCCTTCGCCTTCGTGGGCGGCGTGCTGGCGGTCTTCGCAACCGGGGCCGTGCTGTCGCTGGGCTCGATCGTGGGCTTCGTGACCCTGTTCGGCATCAGCTTGCGCAACACCATCATGATGATCGCGCATTACGAGCACCTCGTCGGGGCGGAAGGCCTGCCCTGGGACCGCGACACGGCGGTCGCGGGCGCCGCCGACCGGATGGTGCCGATCCTGATGACCTCCCTCGTCACGGGCCTGGGCCTGCTGCCGCTGGCGCTGGGGTCCGGCGAGCCCGGCCGCGAGATCGAGGGTCCGATGGCCATCGTCATCCTCGGCGGCCTCGTCACCTCGACGGTGCTGAACCTCCTGATCCTGCCGACCCTGGCCTTACGCTACGGGCGTTTCGTCGCCCCGCAGGGCAGGGCGCTCGAACCGGTCGTTTGAGGCGCCCGCCTCACGGCGGGGGACCGCCGTCACACGCGAGTGTGCCCACGTGATTATGCGGGATGCGCGCCCGAACCTACACTGAGGCCGAGGCCACCTCTCGCGGGACCACGCCATGCGCCGGACGCTGCTGATTACCCTCCTCCTCGCACCGCTCCTGCCCGGGTCGCCTGGCGCGCGGGCCGTCGAGATGCCGGTGCCGCCGCCGGTGGGCGCCGCACCCGCCCCTCCCGTCCCCATCCAGGTCTTTCCCCTGACCCGGGTGGTGCCCAAGGGCGAGGCGCGCGGCATCGCCTTCTTCGCCTACCTCTATCCCGACTGCACGTCGCAGGGCCCGGTGGTGGCCCGCATCCTGGAACCGCCGCGCCACGGCACCGTGAGCTTCGCCACGATCGATTCGTTTCCCCGCTACGGCGCCGGGGCACCGCTCGCGTCCTGCAACGCCAAGAAGGTCACCGGACTCCGGATGACCTACGAGGCGGAGGACGGTTTCGAGGGCTTCGACACCCTCCGCATCCTCACCATCAACCCGGATGGAACGGCGGCCGAATACGAGGTCAAGGTCTGGGTGCGCTGAGCCTTCGACCGAACCGTGCGGGATCAGTAGCGGGACCGGCGGTGGTGATGACGGCGGTGCATCGGCGGCGCGCTCCGCATCCGACGGCCCATCATGCTGCCGCCGGCCGCATTCCGATGCATCTCGCCCATGTTGCTGTTGCCGGTGGCGGCGGCATCCCGATTCAATCCGTCACCGGGAGACGCCATCGTGATCGTGCTCACGCCGAGGAGGAGACCCAGCGTCAGCGTCGTGCCGAGCAGAAGCTTGTTCATGTCCGCAGATCCTTTGAGGGCAGATCCTTCGAGGCAAGACGCCACCTCACGAGAACAGGACTGCCCCGGCCGAGTTCCGCTGGCCAAATTCTGGGGGCCAAGCTCTGCACGGTCGGCGTCGCATGCAGGGGAGGGACCGTCCCCGTACCGTTCGAGGCAGGCGCCACGGCCCAGGTGCAGCCCGGGAAAGACGGACAGAGCCGTCCCTGAAGCCAGGAACGCCGTTCGCATAAGATATATTATGGAACCTGCCTCGGTCCAAACGGGGGGAAGGGGGCTCGAAGACGGGGCATTTACCCTCTCCCGACACCCGGCATTCACGCAATCCGCCGTCGCCTGTGGGTGAGACCCGCAGTCAAGGCCTGATGACAGTCACCGTCGTACCGTCATCCGTGCAAGCCCCTCGCGTTTGTCACAATTCCTCCCCATAATACATGATACCGCGCGGCACCCGAGCGGTCGCCCGCCCGAATCAGTCTCCTCCCGAAGCGAACGCGATGCCGATTTTTGCGCGCCCCACCGCAGCCTCGATCCTTGCCGCGATGGCGTTCGGGTCCATTGCGTTCGCCCCCGGGCTCCCGGCACGGGCCGAGCCCGGCCACGAGCGCGTGGCCCTGGCGCATTCGGACCTCGCGACCGATGCCAACCGGTCCGGGCCGGTGATCCGGGCGGCGATCCCGCGCCGGGCCCTGGCCCGCCTGCCCCGCCTCGCCTCCCTCATCGCCAAGGGCAACGCCATCCGGATCGTGGCGTTCGGCTCCTCCTCGACCGAAGGCTCCGGCGCCTCCTCGCCGGCCACGACCTACCCCGCCCAGCTCCAGCGCGACCTCGAGGCCCGGCTGAGCCTGACGGGCGCCGAGCATTCCGCCGTCACGGTGCTGAACCGCGGCAAGGGCGGGGACGATTCCGAGGCCATGGCCCGGCGGCTGGAGCGGGACGTGCTCGCCGACAAGCCGGACCTCGTGATCTGGCAGACCGGCAGCAACGACCCGATGAGCGGCGTCAGCGTCGAGCGCTTCTCGGAACTGACCCGCGCCGGCATCCTGGCCATGCGCGCCACGGGGGCCGACGTGGTGCTGATGGACCAGCAATGGTGCCGGAAGCTCCAGGCCACCGACGGGGCCGAGCGCTACGGCACGGCCCTGCACGCCATCGCCAGCGAGCTCAACGTGCCGGTGATCCGCCGCAACGCGCTGATGCGGGCCTGGGCCGCGCAAGGGGTGCTGTCGGCCAGCCAGATGATCGGTCCCGATGGCCTTCACATGACCGATGCGGGCTACGACCGCCTGGCCCGGGCCGCCACCGCGCAGCTCCTCGCCAATGCCGGACTGCCGCCGGACGCCTCCAGCCAGAACTGAGACCGGGGCGGGGGAAGCCGCCCTCCTCCCAGGGCCAGACGTCCAGAAGGCTATACGTCCAGCGAGACGCGCAGGCCGTCATGGGCCGGCACGACGTGCGGCGGCAGCTTGGCGCTGAGCGTCGCGTAGTCGAGATCGGTGTGCAGGTTCGTCAGGATCGCCCGGCGCGGGCGGACCGTCTCGATCAGCGCCAGAGCGTCCGAGACCGAATAATGGGTCGGGTGGGGGGTTTCCCGCAGGGCGTCGATGATCAGCAGGTCGAGGCCGTGCAGACGCGCCCGCGACGCCTCCGGCATCAGGCTGACATCGGGCGCATAGGCCACCGGCCCGAAGCGGAAACCGAGGGCCGCCTCGTTGCCGTGCTCCATGCCGAAGGGCAGGGCCGCCACGGCGCCGCCGGGGCCCTCCACATTCATCATCTCCCCGTCCGCTAGATCGTTCATGTCGAGGATGGGCGGGTACTCGCTGCCGGGCGGCGTCTCGAAGCAGTAGCCGAAGCGCGTCTCCAAGAGGCTTCGGGTCCGCGCGTCGGCGAAGACCGGGATGCGCCGGCGCATGTGGATGACGAGCGCCCGCACGTCATCGATGCCGTGGGTGTGGTCGGCATGGGCATGGGTGAACAGGATCGCGTCGAGGCGCGCCACCTGCGCCGCGAGAAGCTGCTCGCGCAGGTCCGGCGCGGTGTCGACGAGGAGGGTGGTGGCGGGCCCGTCCCGGCCGTCGTGCCGCTCCACCAGCAGCGAGCAGCGCCGGCGCCGGTTTCGCGGCTCGCCCGGATCGCAGGCGCCCCAGCCGTAGCCGACGCGGGGCACGCCGCCCGAGGAGCCGCAGCCGAGGATCGTCACTGTCAATGCGCCCATCGGCACCTCCGCGCCCGTTGGTATCGGAGGGGGGCGGGGCCTGTCACGCCCCGATCCCGGCCGTCTGCCGGCCCCCTGCCCCGCTCACCCGAAAGCCGTTCATCCGACAGCCTTCGGGAACAGGCGCCGGAAATTGGCCGTGGTCAGGGCGGCGAAGTCGCCGAAATCCATGTCGAGGGTCTGGGCCAGGGCGCGGGCGGTATCGGCCGTATAGGCCGGCTCGTTGGTGCGGCCGCGATGGGGTTCGGGCGCCAGGAAGGGGGCATCGGTCTCCACCAGGATGCGATCGCGCGGCACCTCCCCGGCGATCGCCCGCAGGTCGTGCGAGCGCCGGAAGGTGACGATGCCGGAGAAGGAGACGTAGAGGCCGAGTTCGACGCCCGCCCGCGCCAGCCGGGCGCCCGACGAGAAGCAGTGCAGGACCGCCGTGAACGCGCCGCGCCCCATCTCGTCGACGAGGATCGCCTCCATCGCCGCGTCGGCATCGCGCGAGTGGATGACCAGGGGCAGGCCGGTCTCGCGAGCGGCCGCGATGTGCCGCCGGAAGACGCGCTCCTGCACCGCTTCCGGCGCGGCGTTGTCGTAGTGGAAATCGAGGCCCGCCTCGCCGATGCCGATGCAGCGCGGGTGATGGGTGTGCGCCACGATCGTCTCGGTCGGCACGTCGGGCTCGTCGCCCGCGCCATCCGGATGCGTGCCGATGGTGTGCCAGATCTCGGGGTTCGCCTCGGACAGGGCCTCGTAGGTTTTGGCTTTCGCCACCCGCGTGGAGATCGTCAGCATCCGGGTCACGCCGGCGGCGCGGGCGCGGGCGATGACGTTGGGCAGGTCCTCCGAAAAGTTCGGGAAATCGAGGTGGCAGTGGCTGTCGACCAGCATGGATGGGCTCGGCTCTTTTTCGGTGAGGGGCGGCCTCGTCCTCAGGACGCGGACGCCTCCGGCTCGACGAAGCGCGGGAACAGGCCCACGGGGGCGGGGAGCGGCGTGCCGGGCACCAGCCGACCGCCCTCCCCCACATCGGCCAATCGGCGCCGGTCCGCCGGAACGGCCAGGAGGTCGAGGAGCCGGGCGCCCGAGCCCGGCATGAAGGGCTGCACCAGGATGCCGATGGCCCGCAGGGTCTCGGCCACCACGTAGAGCGAGGCCGCCATCCGTGCCGGATCGGATTTGCGCAGGACCCAGGGCTTCTGCGCGTCGAAGTAGCGGTCGGAGGCCGTCACCACGGACCAGATCTCGGCGAGCGCGGTGTGCAGCGCGAGCTTGTCCATGGCGGTGCGCACGACCCCAGGCAGGGCGTCGGCGAGGGCAAGCAACGCCCGGTCGTCTTCGGTGAGTTCGCCGTGCTCGGGGACAAGGCCGGAACAGTTCTTGGCGATCATCGAGAGCGAGCGCTGAGCGAGGTTGCCGAGGCCATTCGAGAGGTCCGCCGTGTAGCGGGTGATGATCGCCTCGTGGCTGTAATTGCCGTCGCCGCCGAAGGGCACCTCGCGCAGCACGAAGTGGCGTACCGCGTCGACGCCATAGGTCGCGATCAGGTCCATCGGGTCGACGACGTTGCCGAGCGATTTCGACATCTTCTCGCCCTTGGAGAGCAGGAAGCCGTGGCCGAAGACGCGCTTCGGGAGCGGCAGCCCCGCCGACATCAGGAAGGCCGGCCAGTAGACCGCATGGAAACGCACGATGTCCTTGCCGATGACGTGCAGGTCCATCGGCCAGAACTTTTTTCGCGCGTCCGACTCGTCCGGAAATCCGGTGACCGTCAGGTAGTTCGTCAAGGCATCGACCCAGACGTACATGACGTGGTCGGGGTGACCCGGCACCGGCACGCCCCAATCGAAATTGGTGCGGCTCACCGAGAAGTCCTTGAGGCCGGAGCGCACGAAGCTCGCCACCTCGTTGCGGCGGGTCTCCGGCCCGATGAAGTCCGGCTGGGCTTCGTAGAGAGCGAGCAGCCGGTCCTGGTAGGCCGAGAGGCGAAAGAGAAAATTCTCCTCCTCCATCCAGGTGACCGGCGTGCCGGTGGCCTTGGCCACGGGCGTCCCGTCGGGGCCGGTCTCGAGCTCGTCCTCGGCGTAGTAGGCCTCGTCACGCACCGAGTACCAGCCGGAATATTTCGACAGGTAGAGGTCGCCGTTGGCCTCCATCCGGCGCCAGAGATCCTGGGCGGCGGCGTAATGCTCGGCCTCGGTAGTGCGGATGAAGTGGTCGTGGCTGCAATCCAGGGCCTCGGCCATGGCACGGAAGCGCGCGGACATGTCGTCCACGAGCGCGCGGGGCGTGACGCCGGCTCGGGCGGCGGTCTGCTGGATCTTGACGCCGTGCTCGTCGGTGCCGGTGGAGAACAGCACCGCGTAGCCGTCGAGGCGCTTGAAGCGCGCGATCGCATCCGTGGCGATCACCTCGTAGGCATGGCCGATATGCGGCGCGCCGTTGGGATACGAGATCGCGGTGGAGAGGCTGAAGGTCTTGGCGGCTGCCGGGTCGGTCGCGGTCACGTCGAAAGGTTCCCCGGATACAGGGTTGGTGGGATCAGCGGTTCATGGGATCACAGGATGGCGCAGGATACCATGCCGCGTCAGGCGGCGGCGCGGAGCGCACCGGCCAGGTCGCCGAACAGGGACAGGACCAGCGGCCGGCGGTCGAGATTGTAGATCGCGGCCTCCCGCGCGGCGCGGGCGATCTTGTCACATACCTCGACCAGGGCCGCAAGGCGGGCCGGTGGCTCGTGGCGGCGCCGGTCGAGTTCGGCCGAGACGAAGCGGAACACCGTGTCGAGGCTGGCGGCGAAGAGCTCGTCGGATTCGCGGGCCGAGAGCTTGTCCGCCAGCGCCAGAATGCGGCGCCAGTCCGGGTGGTCGAGGCGGGCCAGCAGGGTCTCGACCTCCGCGACGAGGTTGGCCGTGGCGGGATCGAGCATCGCCACGGCACCCGCCACCGAGCCCTCAGAGAGCCGCGCCGCGCGGGCGAGCGCCTGTGGGTCGGGCTGCACGAAGGGCGGGGCGAAGCGCGCGATCGCGCGGGCGACGTCGTCGTCGCTCAAAGGCCGCAGGGTCAGGGCCCGGCAGCGCGAGCGGATGGTCGGCAGGAGCCGCCCCGGCGCGTGGCTGACGATCAGGAACAGGCAGCGCGGCGGGGGCTCCTCCACCATCTTGAGCAGCGCGTTGGCGCTGTTGGCGTTGAGGTCCTCCGCGCTGTCGACGATGCAGATGCGGTAGCCCGCATTGCCGGCGGTGGAGCCGAACAGGTCGAGGGCGTTGCGGGCGGCATCCACCGAGATCTTGGTGGCGAGCGTCTTGGCGTTCGGGGCGCGGGTCCGGCGCAGGGCCACGAGATTGGGGTGCGACAGGGCCGCGACCTGGCGCGCCGCCGGATGAGCGGGATCGACCGCGAAATCCCTAGGCACGTCACGCGCGGCGGGGTTGGCGATGAGCCAGCGGGCGACCCGGTAGGCCAGCGTCGCCTTGCCGATGCCGCGCGGCCCGCCGATCAGCCAGGCATGGTGCAGGCGCCCCGAGGCGATGGATTCGGCGAAGGCGGCCTGCGCCTCCGCGTGCCCGAAGAGCGCGTCCTGCTCGCGCGGGCGCGGGACCTCGGGGAGGTCGCCGGGCTCGACATCCTCGGGCGCACGCTCAGGCCGCATGGCCACCGACCGTCTCGGAGGCGTTGGGGAAAAGGCGCGGCAGGCGGTCGGCCACCACGGCGCGGATCGCAGCCTCGACGGCATCGGCGGGCAGGGCCGCGTTGACGACCGCGCAGCGCGCGGGCTCGTCGGCCGCGATGGCGAGGAAGGCCGCGCGCAGGCGCGCGTGGAAGGCCAGGGCCTCCGCCTCGAAGCGGTCGGGCCCCTCGTCCGCCCCCGCAGCCTGGCGGGCACGGGCGCGGGCGAGCCCGAGTTCCGGGTCGCAATCGAGGATCAGGGTCAGGTCCGGCCGGGTCTGCCCGACCACCACCTGCTCCAGGCTCGCGAGCACGGCGGGATCGAGGCCGCCGGCCGCCCCCTGATAGGCCCGCGTCGAGTCGGTGAAGCGGTCGCAGAGCACGATCTCGCCCCGCGCCAGCGCCGGGCGGATCAGGGTATCGAGATGGTCGATCCGGGCGGCGGAGAACAGCAACGCCTCGGCGAAGGGGCCGTAGCGCTTGGCGGTACCCGAGAGCAGCGCCTCGCGGATAGCCTCGGCCTTGGCCGAACCGCCGGGCTCGCGGGTCGTCAGAACGGGCCGGCCGGACTGCGCGCGCAGGTGCGCGGCCAGGCGCCGGATCTGCGTCGACTTGCCGGCCCCCTCCCCGCCCTCGAAGGTGATGAAGCTTCCCCCGCCCGTGTCGCCCGCCGTCACGATTTCGCGCCGGCCTTCTCGAAGGCCCGGCGGAACAGGCCCGTGCCGACCTCCCAGGTCGCGTCGAGCGCCCGCTGCGGGATGGTGCCCGCCTCGACGGTCTCCCCGGCGTAGAGCGGCTGGTCGAGGGCCTGGGTGTCGCCGCGCGTGATGCGCAGGCGGCCGATCTCGCGGCCCTGCTCCACGGGGGCGACGAGGGGCCCCTGGTAGACCGCGCGCGCCGTGATCTTGTCGCCGGAGCCGCGCGGCAGCAGCACCCGCACGGGCTTCTTGGCCACCAATGGCACGCCGCCCTTGGCGCCACCGTAGACGGAGGCCTCCGCCACGGTCTCGCCGGCGGCGAAGATCTGGCGCGGCTCGAAGGCGCGAAAGCCCCATTCCATCAGCTTGCGCGATTCCGCGGCTCGGTCGCGGGCGGTCTTCAACCCGCTCACGACCATGATCAGGCGCTGGCCGCTCTGCACCGCCGAGCCCGTCAGGCCGTAGCCGGATTCCTCGAGAAAGCCGGTCTTGAGCCCGTCGGCGCCGATGTCGAGGGTGAGCAGCGGATTGCGGTTCTGCTGCTTGATCTTGTTCCAGGTGAATTCGCGCTCGGCGAAGATCTTGTAGAGATCCGGATAGGTCTCGATCAGGTGCAGGGCGAGCTTGGCGAGGTCGCGCGCGGTCACCTTCTGGTCGGGGGCCGCGTAGCCGGTGGCGTTGCGGAAAGTCGAGCGCGTCAGGCCGATCACCTTCGCCCGCTCCGTCATCATCCGCCCGAAATTCTCCTCCGAGCCGGCGATGCCCTCGCCGATGGCGATGGCGGCATCGTTGCCCGATTGCACGATGAGGCCGCGCAGGAGATCGGACAGCTTGATGCGGCTGTTGAGCTGGGCGAACATCGAGGAGCCGCCGCCCCCCGCCCCGCCCCGGCGCCAGGCGTCCTCGGTGATCTGGAACTCCGAGTCCATGCTGAGCCGGCCCTGCCGGATCTCGTTGAACACGATCTCGGTGGTCATCAGCTTGGCCATGCTGGCCGGGGAGAAGAGTTCGTCGGCGCCCTTCTCGAACAGCACCGAGCCGGAATCGGCATCGATCAGGATCGCGTGGGGAGCCGCCGTCTGGAAGGTCTGGGCCCGAACGTCCCGCCCGCCCGCGAGGCTCATCGCCAGCATCGCGGAGGCGAGGACGACACCCGACATCACGCTTCGCCGCACCGTCACGCGCCTCGCGTCCACACGCCCCGCGAGGCCCAGTCCCCTATGCCCCGTGGGGACCCATCTCAGACTCATTCCCTGCCTCACGCGGTCCCGTCATCGCCCCCACGATCAAGCGTGACGTTACAGGCATTTGCCGCCGAGATCGAACGCAAAGTCGTGTGCGATCCCCGTCCCGCGACGACGCGTGTCCGGATTCGACGGGACGACGCTGCGAGCCTCAGCGCACCTCGGCGAACTGGGCGCGCGACCGCGCGCCGGCCTTCGCGACCTGGGTCGGCGTGGTGGTGATGGCGGCCTTGGCGGTGACGGATGGCTTGACGTTGACAGGTGCCTTGGCGGCGACGGCGACCCGCGTCGCCATGCCCTTGGCACCACTGACGCTTGGCGCGGCGGCATCCGAAGCCAGACGGGCCAGCATCGCCTTCGGCGCGGGCCCGGCCGTGGCCTTGCCGGGGAGCCGAGGCGCGGGAGGGGTGGCGGCGGCATGCGACGGCGCGGCCGCGCGGGCCGGAACCATCGGGCTCGCGGCTGCAAGCCGGACGCCTGCCGGGGGCCGGATTTCCGTCCCGGCCACGGCCCTCACCGGCTGCATCGCCTTGAGCGATGCGGGTGCGGCGGCGAACCGGCCCGCGCCGGCCTCCGAACGGGCCGGGTCCGGCCGGGCGCCGGCGAGCCGCAGGGGCGGTGGCGTGAGACTGAGGGGGGTCGCGCGGGGTGCGGCCTGCGCCATGGCCGGCGGGTTCTCGGACGGGCTGTGCCGCACGGGCCGGAACGCCTCCGCGCGCACGGCCGTCGGCTGCAGGGCGGCCGGAACGGCGAGGGTGGCGGCGCTCGCCACCAGAACCGGGGCGGGCCGGACGGGGCGCGGGGTGGCCTCGGGCGCCTCGCCGATGGCCGCCACGGTCTCCTCGCCGACCTCGCTCTCACCGGCTTGCCTGAAGGCGAGGGCCGGGCGGCTGGCGCGAGCGAGGCGCTCGGAGGACACCTGCGGCGCGTCGGGGCCGAGATCGGCCAGCATCACCGGCGCCTGGCCACGGATGGCCGCGGGCTGGCCGTCGGTCCGCAGGGTGGCGAGCAGCTTGCGGTCGTCGCTGCCGGCGGTGGAGGCCTTGCCGGCATACTCGACGCGGACCCGCGCGGTGCCGCTGCGGCGGAATTCCAGGGCCTCGGCCACCTCCTCGGAGACGTCCATCACGCGGTTGGCGTGATAGGGGCCGCGATCGTTCACCCGCACGATCATCGAGTGCCCGTTGGCGAGGTTGGTGACGCGGGCATAGCTCGGCAGCGGCAGGGTCGGGTGCGCGGCGGCGATCGAGTGGCGGTCGAAGACCTCGCCATTGGCGGTCATGCGACCGTGGAAGGCGGAGCCGTACCAGGAGGCCAGGCCCTCGCGGACATAGCCCTTGGCGTCCTCGCGCGGCACGTAGGTGCGCCCGGCCACCACGTAGGGCTTGCCGGAGAAGCGGCGTCCGCCGCCCTTCGGGATGACATCCCCCTCCTCGTAGAGGCGCGGGCTCGCCTTGACGCCGTATTTCGAGTCGCGGCTCGAACCACTCGGGGAACCGGCGGCGAATTTCTGGGTGTTCTGCGCGCAGTTGGCGGTGGTGAGCGCCACGGCCGAGACGGCCAGCAGCCGCCAGAGCGGAAGCGGGGCCGGGCCCGGATGTCCGGCCTTCGTCGTACGCGCCATCGCGATGATCCGCCCCAAGCCCTCGCCCCGATACGCACAACACGCTGGATCGGCCCGCCGGCGGGCAAGAGCAGGACCGGCCGGACCCTCGGCGGACGCGCCGTGCGCCCCATCCGAGACGCGAAGATTGTCCCAACGGCGTAAAGGAAGGCTGAACAACGCCGATAGCGGGCTCGACGTTCGTATCGGAGGAAGGGGCGGCCCGGGGCGAATGTCGCGTGTCAGGCTATGCGGGCAAACACCTCAAGGCACAGGATAAACTTCGATCGGGCCTCGGCCGCTCCGCCCATCCCGGATCGTATGAAAAACGTCCGACTCCGCCTCACAGGAAACATCCAGGAACCCTGGCAACACGTTGCCGGGGTTCTTCTTTCGTAACCCGATCCTGCGTCCGAGTGTCAGCGCCCGCCCGGCTCGTTGAGCTGGTCGATCGACTGGGCCCCGCGCTGCTTGAACAGCAGGTCGAGGGCCTCCAGCATCAGGCCGTGCATCTTGGCGCGCTCGGCATGGGCGATGTCGCGCAGCTGATCGTAGACCGGCGGCTCGAGGTAGACCGACATCTGCCGGGCGCGTTCCTTGAGGGTGGCATTGGTGCGCCGGGGCGGGGCGGCACCGGTATCCAGCTGGACGATCTCTGCTGTTTGCTGAGGCTTGGCGGTCGGCTGAGACTTGGCGTTCTGCAAAGACTTGGCCGGCGGTGCCGACGCGGCCACGATGGAGGCGAGACTGAGCTTAGGCGGCTTTGGCATGCTTGCTCACCTGCATGCGCTTCTCGATCCAGCCCCAGAGCTTGCGCACCTCCTGGGCGGCTTGGCCCTTTGGGTTGAACTCGGTGACCCCCTGGCCGACACCGATGGCGTCCTGGTGGTCGGTGCGGGCGACGATGTTGACGTCGGGCAGGATGCCGAGCACGGCCAGACCGTCGGCGGCGTCGCGGATGCGGTAGGAGCGCGGCGGCGTCTGGTTCAGCACGAAGGCGAACTTCTTCTCCAGCCGGTAGATCGCCGCCAGCGTCGGCTTGAAGGCGCGCAGATCCGCGGGCGTCGGGCGGCACGGGATGATGCAGAGATCGGCGGCGCGGATCGCCGAGAGGGTGCCGGCGGAATCGACCCCGGGCGTATCGATGAAGACGTAGTCGTAGGCCGACTCGCGCAACTGGGCCATGACGCCCTCGATCTGCGTCGCGTCGATCTGCGCGACCTCCGGGCCCTCGGCGCTGCGGTGGTCGAGCCAGTCGCTGATGGTGGCCTGACGGTCCATCTCGAGGATGCAGACCGAGAGCCCGCGCTCCTGGGCGGCGACCGCCAGCGAGATGCAGAGCGTGCTCTTGCCGCTGCCCCCCTTCTGGGTGACGAACGTGATGGCTTTCATCTTGGCATCCCTTCGCGAACGTCGACGAATCCGGGTGGTGGCTGTGCGGCGGACAGGTCCGGCAGGCCCGGATCGGAGGCGGGGACGGTCGATGGCCCCCGTCCTGTGACCCAAGGATGCTGCGATCCCGGATGTCGCCGATCATGGTTAACCAACGGTTAAGCCTGTCCGCAGCGCGCGGTCCCTCTCAATCAATCTCAGGTTGATTTTCTAGTGGCTGACGGGTCGGGGTCTCTTTCCGAATCCCACGACTCTGCCTACGGTACTGCTGGTGCGAAGCCGATCTCGTCTGCACGACCACCCAACCTCAGGTCATAGTCAGGTATGTTCAGGATGCCATCGCGGACGTCCCTGACGCACCCCGCGTCCCTCGATCCGGATGACGGCGAGGGCCCGGGCGGCCTGCATGCGGCCCTGGCCGCCTCGGGCGTCGTCGGGGCCTGGCTGCACGACATCGGGGCGGATTGCCTGGCCGTCTCGGTGCCCCTGGCCCTGGCGCTGGGGCTCCAGCCGGAGGAGGGCGCGCGCGGCGTGCCCCTGGCCGCCCTCCTCGCCGCCATTCACGGGGAGGACCGGGCCCGCGTCGAGAACGCGCTGCATGCGGCCCTCGCGCGGGGTGGGGCCTTCGCCGTGGCCTTCCGCACCGCCCCCTCCCCGCGCTGGCGGGACCTGCGCTGGATGGACCTGCGCGGGCGCGTCGAGCGCGACGCCGCAGGCCGGCCGTCGCGGGCGCGGGGCATCGTCCTCGATCTCACAGAGGACCGGGGGCACGCGCCCCGGGACCAGGACATCGTGAACCGGATGGCCGAGCACGCCATCGCCCTGCGGGGCCTCGCCGACGACCTCGAACGCCCCGGGCTGACCCGGATCCTCGACCGTCTCATGCTGGAGATCGGGCTCGAACTGGCGCGCCACCTCCGGGCCGGGCCGGAGGGGCAGCGGCATTGATCCGCCCTCAGCGGGGCAGGGCGCTGGCCTCCTGGGCGGGGCGGATCCGCGTCCGGGCGAGAGCCCGCAGGGACGCCCCCGAGCCGGGCCGGGCCAGGGCCCGAACGTAGGCGGCGATCAGCCCGGCGCAGTCGCGCGGGGCCTGACCCGAGCGCGCGGGCGGGTCGGCGTCGGAGCCCTGCCCGGCTGCCCGGGCGAGCAGCACCCGGGCTGCATCATCCTGCGCGGGCGGCTGCAACATGTCATGCGCCAGCAGCAGATCGCCCTCCCCGCCGATGGCGAGGCAGGTCTCGGGCTCCGCCTGGCGCATGGCCCGCAGGAGCAGGCGGCCGATCTCCACCCAGGTCGCGTCGTCGGCGCCGCGCAGGACCCGGGCGATGTCCGCCTGGGCGCGGGCGCGCAGGCGGTCGAGGGCCTCGAACTCGGTGAGCCCGGCCCGGTAATCGTCGAGGTAGCGGGCGGCCATCGCGGTCAGGATGTCGTCGCGCCCGGAGAGCGCCTCCAGAAGCGGCAGCGCGCGCAGGATCGCCGCCCGGGCGCCGGCCGGGCTCGGGTCGTCGTCGAGGGTGGAATCGGGGAAGCGGTCGGTCTCGACGCCCTCGGTGACGACGCGGGCCTCGATCAGCCGGGCGGCGTCCGGAATCCAGAGGTCGTCGGAGGCGACGCCGAGGGCCTCGTCGGCGAAGGCCGGGTCGACGCCCGCCGCCACGTAGGCGGCCCGCTCGGGCGCGGCGTCCGCCTGCACCACCTGCCCGAACAGGCCCGGATCGTAGGGCGCGTGGAAGCCGAGGCGCCCGTTCGTCACGAGGTAGCGGGCGGAGCCCCGCACGAAGGCGAGGGTGCAGGCCGAGACGCAGTAATCGGGGACGTAGGTGGCAAGCCCCCGGGCGGCGACGAGGTCGCCGATCGCCGTCGCCTCCTCCACGAGGCCGCCCTCGCTGGTGAGGTGGATGCGCGCCACCTCCGGATGGGCGGCGAGCAGCACGGCCAGGCGCGCGGCCGTCCCCTCCCCGATCTCGCCCGCGAGCCGGACGTCGCGCCCGTGCGGTCCCAGCGTGATGCGGGCCTCGGGCGCGGGCGGGCGGGTCCGGAACCGATCCTCCAGGCGCAGCGACAGGGTCCGGGAGAGGGCGCCGGGGCTGGTGCCGGAGGCCGTCAGGGCGGCGCAGGCCGCCCCCGCCAGGAGGCCCATGCAGAGCCCCCACGCCCGAAGCCCGCCACCGAACCCGCGCGCCCGAACCCCATCCGCCGCCATGCACCAGCCCTCCCGGTCCGGCGCCCCCGACAAGTGTCGCGGCGCCAAGAGCGGCCGAGTATTGGCGTGGCGAAGTCCCGCGCAAACACCCCGTCAGTCACCGCACAGTCGAGGTGGGCCTCGGGATTTGAGGAAAGAGACCTTTATCGGCGCGATGCCGTCGCCCCGGGGGACAATGGCCTGTCGAGGGGGCCTGGCAGCGGTCGTTTCTTCCCGCAGCCTGTCGACTATGCCGCAGGCAACCTCAAGCCGGGTCCGGCGCCCGCAGGAGGTAGGTGTCCATGATCCAGCCGTGGCGGGCCCGGGCGGCGGCGCGGACGTCGAGGATCTCGGCCGCGACGGTGCCGAGGCGGCCCGCGACCAGGATCTCGTCGGCGGTGCCGAGATAGGCGCCCCAGTAGATCGTCAGGTCGGGGTCGAGGTGGTCGAAGCGCGGATGGCCGTCGAGCATCACCACGGTGGTGTCGGTGCCGGCCGGCAGACCCTCGGCGACCTGCCGCCCCGTGGTGATGTGAATCGGCCCGCCGATGCGGTTGAGGGGGATGCGGTGGCCCGCCGCGAGCGCCTGGACGCTGGTGATGCCCGGGATGACGCGGACCGCCAGGGCCAGGCGCCCGCGCGCCAGGATGCGCTCGAGGATCCGCAGCGTGCTGTCGTAGAGGGAGGGGTCGCCCCAGACCAGGATGGCGCCGGTTCCAGCCTCCCCGAGTTCGCCTTCGATCATCGTCTCGTAGAGGGCGGCGCGCGCCGCGTGCCAGGCTTCCACGGTGGCCCCGTAATCGGCCGGGTTCCGGTCCCGCTCGGGGTCCTGCGCCTCCACGAAGCGATAGGGGCGCTCGGTGAGGTAGCGGGCGCAGATCTCACGGCGCAGTTCCACGAGGTCGGCCTTCTCCCGGCCCTTGTCGAGGGCGAAGACCACGTCGACGGTGTTGAGGGCGCGGACGGCCTGAATCGTCACGTGCTCGGGGTTGCCGGTGCCGATCCCGATCACCAGGAGTGTTCTCATCGCGCGCCGTCCTCAACGCTCCCCCGAGGGAAAATCCCGCGCCGCCCGCTTAACCAAGGAAACCCGCCAAGCCAAGAAAGCCCGCTGACCCAAGAAAGCCCGCTGACCCAAGGAAACCCGCTGACCCAAGAAAAACGGATCTGTCGCGCCCGCCGGCCTCGTGCTAGGATTGCACCCGACATGACTTGCGTCCGGCACATGGCACTCTGGCTCGTGGCGGTGATCGTTCTGATCGCCGTCGGCGTCATGCCGTCCGATGCGCGGGCGCATGCCGGCCATCCGCATACCCCGGCGGGTGTCGCCACGGCGGAGCCCGGGCCGACCGCCCTCCCCGTCGCAAGTCTCTCCTCCGCCGTTCTCGCCTCGGCCGCTTTCGAGACGCGGATCGTCGTCCCCGCCATCGCGGTTCGGACGATCGTCGTGCTGGCGGCCGCCCCCATCCGGGCGCTGAGCGCCGGCCCGTGCGACGGCACCTGCTGCAATGCCGGGTGCCGCAGCCCCGGCTCGTGCTGCACCGGCGCCGGCCTCGCTCCGGACAGTGCCGACGCGGCCGGACCGCGCGGTGCCAGCGAGCGGGCCCTGGCGCGCGCCCTCCCCGCCCGGACCGACGTCGTTCCGGAAGCCCTGCCCGAACCCCCACGATTCCACGCCTGACGCTGCCCGCGTGCCCGGCGGTCCGGTCTCCCCTGCGGAGCCCTGACGCGGGGACGCCGTCCCGTGCTTTCCGGCGAAAGAATCGTTCCCCATGCCTCGTTCCCTCGCGGCCGCCCTGCGCGCGCTCGCCTTCGGTTGCGCCCTCGCGCTCCCATCCCCCCTCGCCGTCCCGGTCTTCCCGGGGGCGGCCCTCGCCCACGAGGGCCATGACCACGGGGCGGAGGCGCCCCCCGTCCCGGCCGCGACCGCGCCCCGCGCGGAGGCGGTCTCCGAGCGCTTCGAACTCGTGGCGCTGGCACAGGGCGGCGACCTCGTGCTCACCCTCGACGCCTTCGTCACCAATGCGCCGATCACGGGCGCGTCCGTCGCCGTGATGACCCCGGAGGGCCGGCGCAAGGCCGCCGAGACGGCGCCGGGCACCTACCGCCTGACGGCCCCCTGGCTCTCCGCGAGCGACCACCACGACCTCGTGATCGGCGTCTCGGCGGAGGGCCGCACCGATATCCTCAACCTCGACCTCGACCTGCCGGCCCCCGCCGAGGCCGTCGCCACCAAGCCGGCGGCCACCGGCCCCACTGCCGCCGCCAATGCTCTGGCCGACCGCCTCGCCCACCAGAACCCGGCCGTCCTCGCGGCGGGGGGCTTCCTGATGGGGCTCGGCGTCTTCGCCCTGGCGCGCCGGCGTCGCTCGGCCCAGGCCCTCGCGGTCCTGCTCGCCCTCGGCGCGACGCTGGTCCTCGGCGGCGCGGCCCTGGCGCATGAGGGTCATGCCGAAGGCCCCGAGGCGGCGTCCCCCACCCCCGCGGCGCTCACCGCCGGCACCCTCATGGAGCGGGCCCGGCGCCTGCCCGACGGCTCGGTCTTCGTGCCGAAATCCCTGCAGCGCCTGCTGGCACTGCGCACCGGCCTCACCGCGCGCGAGACCGTGACCCGCAGCGCCGAACTGCCGGGGCGGATCATCGCCGACCCCAATGCCAGCGGCGTGGTGCAATCCTCCGTCGGCGGGCGCCTCTCGCCGCCGGAGGCCGGGTTTCCCCGCCTCGGCACGCGGGTGAAGCGCGGCGACGTGCTCGCCCGCGTGACCCCGCCGGTCCAGGCGGTGGACGTCTCCGACATGCGCCAGCGCCAGGGCGAACTCGACCAGCAGATCGCCATCCTGGAGCGCCGGGTCGGCCGCTTCGAGCGCCTCTCCACCACGGGCGCGGTGGCGCAGACCCAGCTCGACGACGCCCGCTCGGAACTCGGCGGATTGCGGGACCGCCGCGCCGCCCTCGACGCCATCCGGCGCGAGCCGGAAGCCCTGGTCGCCCCGGTGGACGGCGTCATCGCCGAATCCAACGCGGTGGCGGGCGCCATGGCGGCCCCCGGCACCGTGGTCTACCGCATCATCGATCCGGCCAGGCTCTGGGTGGAGGCCTTGAGCTTCGAGGCCCTGGCCGAGGGCAGCACCGCCACCGCGCGGCTCGGCGACGGCGGCACCCTCACCCTCGCCTATCGCGGCACGGGGCTCGCCGACCGCAACCAGGCGGTCCCGGTCCAGTTCGCGATCGAAGGCGACACGAAGGCCCTGCGTCTGGGCCAGTTCGTCACCGTGCTGGCCCCCGTGGGCGTGCCCCGCGACGGGCTGCCGCTGGCGCGCTCCGGGGTCGTCCGGGCGGAGGGTGGCAGCCTCGTCTACGAGCATGTCAGCGCCGAGCGCTTCCAGGGCCGCCCCGTGCGGGTGGCGCCGCTCGATGCCGACCGGATGCTGGTGGAGGACGGGATCGCGGCCGGGCGCCGCGTCGTGACCCAAGGCGCCGAACTCCTCGACCAGATCCGCTAGGGGAACCGCACGATGTTCGAGACCATCGTCGCGCAGTCCCTGCGCAACCGCCTGCTCGTGGTGGCGCTCGCCGCCGCCCTGGTGCTCACCGGGCTCCTCGCCCTCGCGCGCCTGCCCGTCGACGTGCTGCCCGACCTCAACCGCCCCACCGTCACGGTGATGACGGAAGCCGAGGGGCTCGCCCCCCCTGAGGTGGAGCAGCGCGTCACCTACCCGATCGAGACCCGGATGAACGGCCTGCCCGGCGTCACCCGGGTGCGCTCGGTCTCCGGCATCGGCCTGTCCATCGTCACCGTGGAATTCGCCTGGGAGGCCGACCTCTACCGGGCCCGCCAGTTCGTGGCCGAGCGTCTGGCGCTGGCCCGCACGGAACTGCCCGCCAACGTGATGCCCCAGATGGGGCCGGTCTCGTCCATCATGGGCGGCATCCTGCTGGTGGCGGTCACATCCGAGACCGCGACCCCGATGCAGATGCGCGAGGCGGCCGACTTCACCATCCGCCCGCGCCTGCTGGCGATTCCCGGCGTCGCGCAGGTGATCCCCATCGGGGGCGAGGTGCGCCAGTTCCGCGTCGCCCCGAACCCCGCCGCCATGCGGGCGCTGGGCGTGACCCATGCGGCGATGACCCAGGCGCTGGAGGGCTTCGGCACCAATGCGGGCGGCGGCTTCACCGATGCGGGCGCCCGCGAGGTGCTGATCCGCGCCATCGGCCGGACCATCGACCTCGACGACCTGCGCAACCTCGTGGTGGGGACGCCGGGCGGGCCGGTCTACCTGCGCCAGGTGGCGGAGGTGGATTTCGCGCCCCGGCCCCGGCGCGGGGACGGCGGCTACATGGGCAGACCCGCCGTCATCGTCTCGGTGGAGAAGCAGCCCGGCATCGACACCGTGCGGCTCACGAAGACCGTCGAGGCGGCGCTGGCCGACCTCGCCCCCAGCCTACCCTCCGGCATTGCAGCCGAAAAAATCCTGTTCCGGCAGGCGGACTTCATCGAGACCTCCCTGCGCAACGTGGTGACGGTGCTGCTGGAGGCGGTCGCCGTGGTGGCTTTGGTGCTGTTCGCCTTCCTGATGAACGCGCGCACCACCCTGATCTCGCTCACCGCGATCCCCGTCTCGATCCTCGCCACGGCGGCGATCTTCTCCGCGCTGGGCTTGTCCATCAACACGATGACGCTCGGCGGGCTCGCCATCGCCATCGGCGAACTCGTGGACGACGCGGTGGTGGACGTGGAGAACATCCTGCGGCGCCTGCGCGAGAACCGCCAGGACGGCGCGCCGCGCTCGTCCTTCGCGGTGATCGTGGCGGCCTCCAACGAGGTCCGCTCCGGCATCGTCTACGCCACCGTGATCATCTGCCTCGTCTTCGTGCCGCTCTTCGCGCTCTCCGGCATCGAGGGGCGGCTCTTCGCGCCCCTCGGCCAGGCCTACATCATCGCGATCCTGTCGAGCCTTCTCGTGTCCC
Source organism: Methylobacterium sp. (assembly GCF_028290105.1). GTDB lineage: Bacteria > Pseudomonadota > Alphaproteobacteria > Rhizobiales > Beijerinckiaceae > Methylobacterium. The sequence goes on along the minus strand of NZ_JAQGKL010000163.1, from coordinate 9,349 downwards.
TCACCCTGACCCCGGCGCTGGCCTCCTGGCTGCTCCCCGGCCTGAAGGGCCTGGAGGCGCCGGAGGGGCGGCTGATCGGTGCGCTGAAGGCCGGCAACACCCGCCTCGTGGCCTTCGCGTTCGGCCACCAGCGCTTCGTGATGGCGGCGGCCGTGATCGGCGTCGGGGCGGCGGCCTTCGCCGCCACCGCGCTGCCGCGCGCCTTCCTGCCGGCCTTCAACGAGGGCTCGTTCACCGTCAACCTCGCCTTCAGCCCTGGCATCTCGCTCGCCGAATCGAGCCGGATCGGCGCCATCGCGGAGGGGCTCGTCCTCGACATCCCGGAGGTGGACAGGGTCGGGCGCCGCACGGGCCGGGCCGAACTCGACGAGCATGCCGAGGGGGTGCATTCCACCGACCTCGAGATCGGCATGAAGCCCACGGGCCGCCCGCGCGAGGCCATCGTGGCGGATCTTCGGGCCCGGCTCGGGGTGCTGCCGGTCTCGGTCAATATCGGCCAGCCGATCTCGCACCGCCTCGACCACATGCTGTCGGGGGTGCGCGCCGAGATCGCCCTCAAGCTCTTCGGCGAGGACCTCGACGGCCTGCGCCGCACGGCGGACGCCCTGAAGACCGCCTTCGAGACGATTCCGGGCATCGCGGACCTCGCCATCGAGAAGCAGGTCCGCATCCCGCAGCTCGAAGTCCGGGTCGATTCGGGGCGCGCCGCCCTCTACGGCATCAGTCCCGGCGCCGTGGTCGAGGCGGTGAGCCGGCTGGCCAACGGGCGCGTGGTCTCGACCCTCGTCGACGGCCTGCGCCGCTACGACGTCACCCTGCGCCTGCCCGAATCCGGGCGCTCGGTGGCCGCGTTGCGCGAACTCCTGATCGAGACGCCCACCGGCTGGGTGCCCGCCCACGCGCTCGCCGACATCGCCGAGCGCGACGGCCCCAACCAGATCCTGCGCGAGAACGGGCGGCGCAGATTGGTCGTCCAGGCCAACACCCAGGCCGGCGCCGACGGCGCCGCCGTGGCCGCGGCCATCGCGGCGACGCTCGCGCGGACCACCCTGCCCCAGGGCATCACGGCGAATCTGGAGGGCGCGTTCCAGGCGCAAGGGGAGGCGACCCGCACCATCGGGCTCCTCAGCCTCGTCTCGCTGGCCCTGGTCTTCGCGCTGCTGGCCAGCCGCTACCGCTCCGGGGTGCTGGCGCTCATCGTCATGGGCAACGTGCCGCTGGCGCTGATCGGCAGCGTCGCGGCGCTCTTCGTCGCGGGTCTGCCGCTCTCGGTGGCCTCGATGATCGGCTTCGTGACGCTCACCGGCATCGTCGCCCGCAACGGCATCCTGAAGATCAGCCACATCCTCAACCTCGGGCTTGCCGAGGGCCTGCCCTTCGGGCCGGCCCTGGTGCTGCGGGCGAGCAACGAGCGGCTGGTCCCGGTGCTGATGACGGCGCTGGCCGCCGGCATCGCCCTGGTGCCGCTGCTGGTCGACGGCACCGCGCCCGGCAAGGAGATCCTCCACCCTGTGGCCGTGACGATCTTCGGCGGGCTGTTCAGCGCCACCCTGCTGGACGCCGCGCTCACCCCCGTCCTCGTCCTGCGCTTCGGCAGGGGCGCCTTCGCGCGCCTCCAGGCGGCGCAGGCGCCCCAAGCCCACGCGGCGGCCCCCGCCCCCGCCCTGTTCTGAACCCCTCGTCCCACGGAGACACCCCATGAAGACCGCACCCCGCCTCCTCGCCGCCCTCGCCCTCCTGGCGCTCACGGGTACGACCCGGGCGGCGGAGGACCATCCTGCCGGCCACGACCATGGTCACGGCACCCCGGGCCACACGCACGCCGCGACGCCCGCCGCCTCACCCTCCACCAGGGCGTTCGAGGAGGCCGCCATGCGCATGCACGGCGACATGGAGATCCGCTATTCCGGCGACGTCGACCGGGATTTCGCCGCCGGCATGATCCCGCACCACGCGGGCGCCGTCGCCATGGCCCGGGTCGCCCTGCAATACTCGAAGGACCCGGAGGTGCGCGCGCTCGCCGAGGGCATCGTCAAGGCGCAGGAGGCCGAGATCGGGCGGCTTCAGGCCATCCTGAAGCGCAAGGAGGCGGACGCGAAGGCCGCGCCCGCGCGCTGACGCGCCCCCTGGTCGGGAAGCACGGCGGTTCTATCTGGACCGGTTCCAGACAGGCCAAGGTGGAGACATCCCCGGCATGAGCTTTCCCATCACGCTGACGGTGAACGGTACGGCCCGCAGCCTCGTTTTGGAGGATGCGCGGGTCACCCTCCTCGACCTCCTGCGCGAGCGCCTCGACCTCACGGGAGCCAAGAAGGGCTGCGACCGGGGCCAGTGCGGCGCCTGCACCATCCTCGTCGACGGCGTGCGGGTGAATTCCTGCCTGGCGCTGGCGGTGAGCCACGACGGGGCGTCCATCACCACCATCGAGGGGCTGGCCGGAACGAACCCGGCGGGCGGCGACGCCCTGCACCCGGTCCAGGCCGCCTTCGTCGAACATGACGGCTTCCAGTGCGGCTTCTGCACCCCGGGCCAGATCCTCAGCGCCGTCGGGCTGATCCAGGAGGGCCAGACCGGGGGCGACCCCGAGCGGGTGCGCGAGGGCATGAGCGGAAACCTCTGCCGCTGCGGCGCCTATGCGGGGATCACGGAGGCCGTGCTCGCGGCCCATGCGGCGATGACGGCCCCGGACGTGCTGCCCGGCCGCCAGCTCGCGGAGGATGCGGCATGAAGGCCTTCGACTACGTCCGCCCCGCCAGCGTCGCCGAGGCTTTGGCGGCCGCCGCCCGCCCGGGGGCGGCCTATCTCGCCGCCGGCACCAACCTCGTCGACCTGATGAAGGGCGGCGTCACCCGCCCCGACGTGCTCGTCGACATCACCCGCCTGCCCGGCCTGGCCGGCATCGAGCACCGATCCGACGGGTCGACCCGGATCGGCGCGCTGGTGCGCAATGCGGTCCTGGCGCACGATCCGACGATCGCGACGCGCTACCCGGCCCTCGCCGAGGCCCTGCTCTCGGGCGCCTCGGGCCAGCTCCGCAACGCCGCCACCACCGCCGGCAACGTGCTGCAGCGGACCCGCTGCCAGTATTTCACCGACACCGCCAGCGCCTGCAACAAGCGCGCCCCCGGGACCGGCTGCGACGCCATCGGCGGCGTCAACCGGGCCCACGCGGTGCTCGGCTGGAGCCGGCACTGCATCGCCACGCACCCCTCCGATTTCTGCGTGCCGCTGGCCGCCCTCGACGCCGTCGTGGAGATCGAGGGCCCCGGGGGGCCCCGCAGCGTGCCCCTCGAGGCGTTCCATCGGCTGCCCGGCGACCATCCGGAGCGCGAGACCGTGCTGGAGCCCGGCGAACTCGTCGTCGCCGTGACGCTCCCCCCCGGGGCGGACGGCTTTGCCGCCCACAGCCGCTACCTCAAGGTCCGCGAGCGCACCTCCTACGCCTTCGCGGTGGTCTCGGCGGCGGTAGCCCTGCGGATGGACGGGAACCGCATCGCGCAGGCCCGGATCGCGCTCGGCAGCGTCGCCCTCAAGCCCTGGCGTGCCCGCGAGGCCGAGAGCCTGCTCGCCGGCGCCGCCCCCACGCCCGAGACCTTTGCGCAGGCTGCACAAGCGGCGCTCGCCGAGGCGACGCCCTCGGGCGACAACGCCTACAAGATCGAGCTCGCCCGCCGCATCGTCGTGCGGGCGCTGACGCTCTCCGCCGCCGGCACCCCGGCGCGCGTGCCGGCGCTGCCGGCAAGCCCCTTCGCCGCAAGTCCCTTCGCCGCGACCCAGTCCGCCGCCAGCCCTTCCGCCGGAGCCTCGACCCATGTCTGAGCGTCAGCGCCACGGCGCCTCCATCGGCCAGCCCCTGACCCGGCGCGACGGCCCCGACAAGGTCACGGGGGCGGCCCGCTACAGCGCGGATTTCAAGCCCGAGGGCCTGGTTCACGCCGTGATGGCGGTGAGCGCCATCGCGCGCGGCCGGGTCACGCATCTCGACGTCGCGGCGGCGGAGGCCCATCCCGGCGTGATCGCCGTGATGACGCCCGGCAACGCCCCGAAGCTCGCGAAATCCCCGGACCTGAAGGACAATCCCTTCGCCTTCCGCCTCGACCTCCTGCAGAACGACGGGGTGCGCTACGCCAACCAGCCGATCGCGGTGGTGATCGGGCAGACGCTCGAGGCCGCCACCGAGGGCGCGGCCCTGCTGGCACCCCGCTACGAAGCGGAGCCCGTCAGCGTCGCCCTCGGGGCCGGCGAGGTGTTCACGCCCGAGACCATCGGGGCGGGCTCGCCCACCTCGGAAGGCTCCGGCGACGTCGCCGCCGGGATGGCGGCGGCCGAGGCGCGCATCGAGGCCAGCTACGACACGGCGGCGCAGTACCACAACGCCCTGGAGCCCCATTCCAGCGTGGCGCAGTGGGACGGCGACCGCCTGACGCTCCACACCCCGACCCAGGCGCTCTGGATCGCCAAGGGCCGGCTCGCCGGCCTGTTCGGCATCCCGCCGGAGAACATCCACGTCATCTGCCACTATCTCGGCGGCGGCTTCGGCTCGAAGGGCTTCATCGCCGCGCCGCAGATCCTCGGGATCATGGCGGCGAAGTTCGTCGGCCGGCCGGTCAAGCTGGTGACCCGGCGCGAGCAGATGTTCGGCCCCGTCGGCCATCGCGCCGCCACCCGCCAGACCCTGAAGCTGGGGGCCACCCGCGACGGCACCCTGACCGCCCTCGACCACCACACCCTGACCCTGACGAGCCGCCACGACGACTTCGTCGAGCCCTCCGGCATCCTCTCGCGCCACCTCTACGCGGCGGGCGCGATCAGCACCACGCACGCGGTCTCGCGGGCCGATATCGGCACCCCGATCTTCATGCGGGCCCCCGGCGAGGCCTCGGGCAGCGTCGCGGTGGAGAGCGCCCTCGACGAACTCGCGCTCGAACTCGACCTCGACCCGCTGGAGATCCGCCTGCGCAACTACGCCGAGGTGGAGCCGATCACGCACCGGCCGTTCTCGTCGAAGGCGCTTCGCGAATGCTACGCCCAAGGGGCGACACGCTTCGGCTGGGCCTCCCGCCCGAGGCAGCCCCGCCAGATGCGGGACGCCGACGGGCTTCTGGTGGGCTGGGGCCTCGGCACCGCCACCTATCCCGCCGGGATGATGCAGGGCGAGGCCCGCGCCACCATCCGGGCCGACGGCACGGCGCTGATCGAGACCGCCGCCCAGGACATGGGCCAGGGCGCCTGGACGGTGCTGGCCCAGATCGGCGCCGACGGGCTCGGGCTGCCGGTCGATCGGGTGGACCTGCGCATCGGCGATTCGAACCTGCCGAATGGCGGGCTGGCGGGCGGCTCCACCGGCACCGCCACCAGCGGCACGGCGGTCCACAACGCGACGCAAGCGGCCATCGCCGAACTCGCGGCCCTCGCCGTCGCCGACCGGGCCTCACCCCTCTACGGCGCCGGCAATGCCGGGGTCACGGCCGCCGACGGGCGGCTCGCCCGCCGCGACGACCCCGCCCGCTCGGAGTCGTTTTCCGAGATTCTGTCCCGCGTGGGCAAGGCTTGCGTGGAGGCCAAGGGTCAGGGCCAGGGCGACCCCGCATCGCGAAAGACTTATGCGATGCACGCGCACGGGGCGGTCTACGCGGAGGTGAAGGTCGATCCCGATCTCGGGCAGATCCGGGTGACGCGGCTCGTCGGCGCCTTCGCGGCGGGGCGGATCGTCAACCCGCACCTCGTGCGCAGCCAGTATTATGGCGGCATGATCTGGGGCGTGTCCCTGGCGCTGCACGAGCACGCGGTGCTCGATCCGCGCTCGGGCCGGGTGATGAACGGGAACCTGGCCGAGTACCACATCCCGGTGAACGCCGACGTGCCGTCCATGGAGGCGATCCTGGTGGAGGAGCACGACCCGCACGTGAACCCGCTGGGCATCAAGGGGGTCGGCGAACTCGGCATCACCGGCACCGCCGGCGCCATCGCCAACGCGGTCTGGCACGCCACCGGAATCCGCGTGCGCGACATCCCCATCACCCTCGACAAGCTGCTGGGCTGAACCCGCCTCCCGACGCCGCGCCCGCCCCCGGAGCCGCGCTCCGGGGGCGGGTCGTCACCGCCCGGGGTGCGGTCCCGGCGCGTGGCGATCCAAGAATCCCCCGAGGGTTGAAACTCAAGGACACGTGATCCCGTAGGCGCGGGACGATCGCTACACGTGTGGGTGATCCTGAAGGCCGTCCGGAGCCCATCGTGCCGCATGTCCGCATCCTGCCCGTCCTTACCCTGCATGTCGTCCTCACCCTGCATGTCTTCGCCGCCCGGCCCTGAGACCGAGCGCGAGCGGCTCGCCGCCCTGCGCGCCCTCGACCTCGTCGGAAGCGCCCCGGAGCCGCATTTCGACGCCGTCTGCCGGACGGCCCAGGCTCTGTTCGGGGTCCCGATCTGCCTGATCTCGCTGGTCGAGGAGCACGACCAGTGGTTCAAGGCCCGCTGCGGCCTGGATCTCCCGGGGACGTCGCGCGCGGTCTCCTTCTGCGCCTACGCGATCCAGTCCGACGCGGTCTTCGTCGTCGAGGACGCGACCCGGGACCCGCGCTTTGCCGACAATCCCCTCGTCACGGGCCCGCCCCACATCCGGTTCTACGCGGGCGCCCCCCTCATCCTGCGGCCCGGCATCCGGGTCGGCACGCTCTGCCTGATCGATACGAAGCGCCGCCGCCTGTCGGCGCAGGAGGCGCGGGGGCTCGAGGACCTGGCCCGCGTCGTCGTCGCGCATCTGCGCCTCCACGAGGCCCTGCGGGAGGGCGAGATCCTGGCGCGTGCGCGCGCGGCGGACATCGCCGCCCGCCGCCAGGCCGAACTCGCGGCGGCCGCGAGCGAGGCCCGCTATCGCGAGATTCTCGACTCGACGCACGACGCGATCCTGGCCCAGCTCGCCGAGGGCGTGATCGTCACCGACACGGCGGGCCGGATCACCCTGGTCAACGAGGCGGCGGCCGCGATCCACGGCGTCGCGCGCCTCGATGTCGAGCCGGACGCCTACAGCGAGACCTACCACCTCTACACCGAGGCGGGGGCGCCCCACCCGCCCGAGGACCTGCCGCTGGCGCGGGCGGTCACGGGCGAGACGGTGCTCGACGCACGCTGGCGGGTGCGGCGCCCCGACGGCGTCGAAGTGCTGGCGATCGGCTCGGCCCGGCCCCTGACCGGCCGCGACGGGCGCCAGGTCGGCGCCGTGCTCACCTTGCGGGACGACACCGCCCGGGAGGCGGTCGAGCGCTCCCTGCGCGGGAGCGAGGCCGCCCTGCGCGAGCTGAACGCGACCCTGAGCGACCGCGTCGCCGAGCGGACGCGCGACGCCGAGGGCGCCCGGCGGGAGGCGGAGCGCGCGAGTCTCGCCAAGACCGAGTTCCTCGCCGCCATGAGCCACGAGATCCGCACGCCGCTCAACGCCATCATCGGTTTTACCGACCTGATGACCGCCTCCGGCCGCCTGCCGCCGGACCTCCAGCGCCAGGCGGAACTCGTGCGCACCTCCGGCTCGGCCCTGCTGACGATCGTGAACGACATCCTCGACTTCTCGAAGGTCGAGGCCGGGGCCGTCGCGCTGGACCGGCAGGCCTTTTCCCCGCGCGCGCTCATCGACAACTGCCTCTCCATCGTGCGCGGCTCGGCCCGGCAGAAGGGCCTGGAGGTGCGCGCGGTGATCGACCCGGCCCTGCCCGCGAGCCTCGTCGGCGATCAGGCGCGCCTGCGGCAGGTGCTGCTGAACCTCCTCAACAACGCGATCAAGTTCACGGCGCGCGGCTGCGTCACGCTCGGCGTGCGGCATGACGGCGGGACCGGGACCGGCGAGCGCCTGCGCTTCAGCGTGGCCGATACCGGCATCGGCATCGCCCGGGCCAAGCAGGACCGCCTGTTCCAGCGTTTCTCGCAGGTCGACGGCTCGATCGAGCGGGATTTCGGTGGCACCGGCCTCGGTCTCGCCATCTGCAAGCGGCTGGTCGACCTGATGGACGGCGAGATCGGCGTTCTCTCCGAGGAGGGCCTCGGCGCCACGTTCTGGTTCTCGCTGACCCTGCCGCTGGGCGCGCCGGAACAACCGGGCTCCCGCGCTGGCGCCGAGCCGGTGGCGCGCCGGGCCGGGCGCCTGCTCCTCGTCGAGGACAACCGGATCAACCAGGAACTCGCCCGGGCGGTCCTCGAACTCGGCGGATACCGGGTCGACGTCGTCCCGGACGGGGCCGCCGCCATCCGGGCGGCCGAGCGGGGCGGCTACGATCTCATCCTGATGGACGTGCAGATGCCCGGCATGGACGGCCTGACGGCGACCCGGCACATCCGCCGGCTCGGCAGCGCCGCCGCCACGATCCCCATCCTGGCGATGACGGCCAACGTGCTGCCCGACCAGGTCCGGATGTTCCGCGAGGCCGGGATGGACGATCACATCGGCAAGCCCTTCGACCGGGCCGAACTCTACCGGGTGGTCGACCGCTGGCTGCCCGGGGCGGCGGACGATGCGGCGCCGCTGCCGGCCGATCCCATGGGCGACGCGCCCGGCCTCCTCGACCGTAGCGCCTACGAGGCCGTAATCCGGCTGATCGGCGGCCCCCGCGTCGCGGACGCCCTCGACACCCTGGCGGGGGAGCTCGATGCCAGCTTCACCGGCGCCTGCGAGACCCGGGCCGACCGGGACCAGCTGCGCTTCGAGGCGCATCACTGCATCTCCTCGGCCGGCACCCTCGGCTTCCACGCCCTCTCGGAGGCCGCCCGGGCGGTCGACGTCTGCAACGAGCAGCGCATCGCGCGGGAGGGCCCGGCGGGCTTTCGGCGGCTGGTGGCCGAGAGCCGCGACCTCGCGGACCGGTCGGCGCGCTGCGCCGAGCGCCTCGCGGCGGAAATCCGCGCCCCGGAGCCGGGCGCGGCGGCCTATTCCCGGATCAGCTTGCCCGAATAGACCACAGGCCCCGTCGGCTTGCCCGTCGGCGAGCCGCCCTCCGGCTCGAGCGAGACCGCGAAGGAGGCGGCGGCGAGCGCCCGCGCGTCGGTTTGGGCCGGCAGCGTCAGGCCCTGCGCGCCGGAGCCGACGAGGCCGAGGGTCCGGGGGGCTTCGCCGGCACCCACGTACCAGAGTTCGAGGCTGCGCCCCGCCGGGGCCTGGGCCGCCACAGGCCGCACCCGCGCGGTGCCGGCCCGGGTGTCGATGCTGACGATCAGCGCCGGGGCCTCGCCGCCGCTGCTCACCACCGCGAGGTAGCGCCCGTCCCCGCCCTCCGGCCGGACCGCGCCTGCGGCGATGAACAGGGCGAGCCCGGCGGCGAGCGCGGCCGCCGCCCCGGCCCCGAGGCGCCAGCGCCGCAGGGAC
>NZ_JAQGKL010000162.1 GCF_028290105.1 Methylobacterium sp. | reverse complement strand
GGGACTGTAGGCCTCGCTTCCTTAAGAAACTCGGCCGCTTGCATGAGGGGAAGACGTGCCAGCGCGGCCGTGGTTCCCGCCTTATGGCCGCGCTTGGCGGGATTGCCGCAGTTTGGCCTCATTTTTTCGTGTGCGCCGGTTCGGGATCGAGCCCGTCTCGCTGCCAACGTCCCGCGCTGCGAGCGATGGCGCGCGACAGGCGGGTTCGCGGGTGGCATCGAGCGCCGCGAACGCACGCTCTTTCTCCGGCCAGGCCTGGGCATTCAACGCGACCTTGTCGAGCGTACACGCTATGGCGCGCGGCTCGGGCGCCTGTCCCAGGGGGGCGCAAAGCCATCCGTCGAGGCGCACCGGCCCCGGCTTCAGACCAAGAAAGCCCGTGCAGATGCGTTTGCCTTCGCCGCCGAGGGTGATGTCGAGCGTCTCGATCGCACCGAACTTCGTCTCGATCGCACCGCGCTCGCCCGTGCGGATGACGGCGAGTCCCTGCGCTTCCGCCGCGCGCCGCGCGAGGATCACGAACAGGCTGCGCCCCGGCTCGGAGTCCGGCGTCTCGGTCAGGATCAGGCGCAGGTAGGGTGCCTCGATACTGGCAAATTCACCCTGGACGAGGACATCCTCGCGTTGCCCCGTGGCGGCGTTGATGCGGGGGCTTTCGGCCCGCACGGGCTCCAGCGCGTCGGGATCGTCGAGGTGGAAGCGCGGTGTCGTGACCGCGAGCGGCGCCGCCGCACGGAAAGCTCTCGCGACCGAAGGCACGAAAGCCGGCCCAGGCGCGCTCTCCACCGGAGGAACGACCGGCGCGAGCGCCGCCCGCTGCCCGTGCGCGAACAGGCTGAGGAGCGCGATGGCGCCGACCGCCAGTGCCATCTGCCCAACGCGGCGCCCGATGGAAGCGCCGGGTGAGCGGGCGAGCGGCGGCGCGTCGAGATCGATGGTGTCGTCAGGTTCGGATGGCGTCGGCATCGCGGTCCGGGGTTCTCCGGCGGCCGAGGGCCGCCACCTGGGGCGGACCCTGCCTGGGCCGGACGAGGAACCGGTTTCCGGAGCAGGCGGACGCGGGTTTTTTCGGCGCTCACGGTGAATGGTTCGTATCGGCGCAGGGCGGCCCCGACTTGCGGCGGGGCGGCGCCATGGCGATCTGAGCGTCGGGGCTACACCGCGACAACACCTTCAGGATTTCATGATCCCCCTCTCCGTTCTCGACCTTGCCCTCGTGCCGGAGGGCGCGACACCCGCCGACGCCCTGGCCAACAGCGTCGACCTCGCGCGCCATGTCGAAGGCCTCGGCTACCGACGGTTCTGGCTCGCCGAGCACCACAACATGGTCGGCGTCGCCAGCGCGGCGACCGCGGTCGTCATCGGCCATGTGGCTGCGGGCACACGCGAAATCCGCGTTGGCGCTGGCGGGATCATGCTGCCGAACCACGCGCCGCTGGTCATCGCCGAGCAGTTCGGCACCCTGGAGACGCTGTTTCCGGGCCGGATCGATCTAGGGCTGGGCCGAGCACCCGGTACCGACCCGCGCACGACCCGGGCCCTGCGGCGCTCCGGCGAGGCGGCCGACACCTTCCCGCAGGACGTGCTGGAAGTGCAGGCGCTCTTCGGCGACCTCAAGCCCGGACAGGCGGTCCAGGCGGTGCCGGGGACCGGCCTGAAGGTGCCCCTGTGGATTCTCGGCTCGAGCCTCTATGGCGCGCAACTCGCCGCGATGCTGGGCTTGCCCTACGCGTTCGCGTCGCATTTCGCGCCCGATCAGTTGCGCGCGGCGCTTGCAACCTATCACGTGCGCTTCGAGCCCTCCGCGCAACAAGCGGCGCCGCACGCGATGATCGGCGTCAACGTGGTCGCGGCCGAGACGGATGCGGAGGCGCAACGGCTCTTCACCTCGGCCCAGCAGCAATTCACGAACCTCGTGCGCGGCACGCGCGGGCTCCTGCGTCCCCCCATCGACGACATCGAGGACTACTGGGCCCCGCACGAGAAGGCCCAGGCCTCGCGGATGCTGGCTCGCTCGCTGGTCGGGTCGCCCGAGACCATCCGGCGCGGCCTCTCCGACCTCGTCGCCGAGACCGGCGCCGACGAGCTCATGGTGGCGAGCGCGATCCACGACCCGGCGGCGCGGCGGCGCTCCTACACGATCCTGGCGCAGGCGCGGGACGCGCTGGGGCGGAGCCCGGCCGCCCTGGTGGCCTGAAACGGCCGACGCGGCGCTTGACAGCGGCGGGGGCGAGGCGTCTTGCTCCCGCGCTCGGGCGAATCGTGCTGCGATGCGGCAGGCGCCGGAACGAGGCGGACCGGAGACGGGCCGCGTGACTTTCGCGGCCGGGCGGGCTGCCGGCCACCCTTGCGGTGGCGCGGCGCACGGCGCGGAGGCGACACAATCGGCGCCGGACCGGATGCCGCGGCGCGCTCGCCAAAAGCGCGCCGTTCCCGGTCCGCGGCGCCCGTGAGAGCGGAGTGGTGGACAATGGGTTACAAGGTCGCCGTCGTGGGTGCCACGGGCAATGTGGGCCGCGAGATGCTGGACATCCTGTCCGAGCGCGCCTTTCCGGCGGACGAGGTGGTGGCGCTGGCCTCCCGCCGCTCGGCCGGGCAGGACGTGTCCTTCGGCGACAAGATCCTGAAGGTGAAGGCCCTCGACACCTACGATTTCTCCGACACCGACATCTGCCTGATGTCGGCGGGCGGCGAGATCTCGAAGGAGTGGTCGCCGCGCATCGGCCAGGCCGGCTGCGTGGTCATCGATAACTCGTCGGCCTTCCGGTATCACCAGGACGTGCCGCTGATCGTGCCGGAGGTGAACCCGGAGGCGATCCACGGATTCTCCAAGCTCAACATCATCGCCAACCCGAACTGCTCCACGGCGCAGCTCGTGGTGGCCCTGAAGCCGCTCCACGACGCGGCCACCATCAAGCGCGTGGTGGTGGCGACCTACCAGTCGGTCTCGGGCGCCGGCAAGGACGCCATGGACGAGCTCTTCCAGCAGACACGCTCGGTCTTCACCGCCGGCGAGATCAAGGCGGAGAAGTTCCCCAAGCGCATCGCCTTCAACGTCATCCCGCAGATCGACGTGTTCATGGAGGACGGCTACACCAAGGAAGAGTGGAAGATGGTCGCCGAGACCAAGAAGATGCTCGACCCCAAGATCAAGCTCACCGCCACTGCCGTGCGCGTGCCGGTGTTCATCGGCCATGCCGAGGCGGTCAACGTCGAGTTCGAGCGCCCGATCACCGCCGAGCAGGCCACCGCGCTCCTGCGCTCGGCTCCCGGCATCCTGGTGGTCGATAAGCGCGAGCCCGGCGGCTACATGACTCCGCACGAGGCCGCCGGCGAGGACGCCACCTACGTCTCGCGCATCCGCGAGGACGGCACCGTGGAGAACGGCCTCTCGTTCTGGTGCGTGGCCGACAACCTGCGCAAGGGCGCGGCCCTCAACACCGTGCAGATCGCCGAGATGCTGGTGAACCGCAAGCTGTTGAAGCGGGCCCAGGCGGCCTGAGCTTCCACGCGATCCTTCGGTCCCCGGCCTCGGGGACGGAAAGTGGCTTTGATCGACGCCGTCCCGTTCGCGGGGCGGCGTTTTTGCGTACGCCCGGCCCCATGCTTGCCGAATGCGGAGGCACCAGTCATCCTGCCCGCATGTCGTACGAAGTCGCCTATCACTTCAAGCAGAACGGACCACTGCCGAACCTCCGGGAACACGACCGGGTGGCATTGATCGCGGCCGTCGTGAGCGACGATGGCGATGAAACTCCGCCCTGTTCCGAGGGTACTATCGTCAGCGTGTACCGCGAGGGTGAAGCTTACGTGATCGAGTTTTCCCAGCCTCCCGGCGCTCTGGCAACGGTGGACCCCGCTGGACTGACCCTGATAGCGCCTTGACGGACCAGAGGGCTGACGCGGTCTGGGTGGTCGAGAATGCGAAAATTACGCGCTATCTCCTGAATCTCGATCATCCCGATGGCGCCTCCAAGGCGAAGTACCTGCGCGGGTTCGGGTTCACCCCCGAGGCGCCCGAGACGCTCGCCGCCGCGCTCGTGCAGCATGCGCTGTGGAACACTCCGGGCCGAACAGTCGTACCGCCCAAAGGGTGAGTCGCGTCGTTTTCGAAGGTCTCGTGCAGGGCCCGGATGGGCGGTTACTCGGCCTGCGCACCGTCTGGGAGATCGTCGAAGCGCAGGAATGGCGTTTCGTCACGGCCGTTCCTCTCACGCGGTAGCCATCCTATGCAGGTCCGGCGTGGATGAGCCGCCGGTATCCGTCCCCAAACCGCGTAGCGCGAACGGGACCGCGTATTCCGAGGCGTTTGGGGGGGCATAGGATAATTTACCTTGAATATTTTCGCGATATCGCCTATCAGTTTATGGAACATACCATGAACATAGGTGATGGTCATGTCCGAGATCCAGCGTGGAGTGCAGTCCGGTAACGCCGCCGAGGCGCGCAATCTGAGCCTCCTCCTCGCGGTGCTGCGCACCGAAACCAAGCTGGTCCGCCTGCGCCGATCCTTGAGCCGGAAGTACAGCGCCGATCAGCCCCGGGCCCCCGCAGGGCAGAGCGATGGCGGGCGCTGGGTGCCGGATGGCGGCGGCGCGGGCGGCAGCCTGATCGACCGGTTGCCGCGCGGGGGCGGACGCTGGGCGTCGCTCGACGCGGGCGAGCCGGGAGTGGACGGTCCGCAACGCACCCTGCTGGACGGCGGTGAGGTTCTCACCCTCCGGGTCCGGTCCGGACGCGGCGACTGGGAGGAACAGCACACCGTCGTCACGCCCGACGGCGAGAGCCGTCTCTTCGAGAATTCCGGCGAGACCCAGACGATCCGCGACGGTCAGACCGGAGCGGTGCTGTCGCGGACGACGTTCTCGCCCTCCGGGATCGAATCGGAGGCGACCGTCCAGCCGGCCTTCCTGCCGGCTGTGCCGGCGATCGGCGCGGCCGCCGCCATAGCGACGTTCGAGGCGGCCGCACTGCTCTTTACCGTACTGCGCGCACGCAAGGGCGGATTCGGGACGGCCTTCGGAATTACGGCACGAAGCTACGCCCTCGAACTGGAAAGTGACCGGAAACTTCCAACTCCCATCATTAAACAACTCACGACGTCGGAACTGAGCCAAGCCTGCCCCCGATGGAATGAAGGCATGCGCGAAACGGATCGGATTACAGCTGATGTCCGGACTACCTACCCAAATCTCCGCGGCAAGGAACTC
>NZ_JAQGKL010000153.1 GCF_028290105.1 Methylobacterium sp. | reverse complement strand
CGCCGCACGCGGTCTGGATCGACCTCGACGACCCGAGCGCGGAGGAGGCGGGCCGCGTCGAGGCCGCCACCGGCATCCGGGTGCCCTCGCGGAAGGCCCTGAGCGAGGTCGAGAATTCGAGCCGGCTGCGGCGCCTGAAGAACGGCTTCTCGCTCTCGACCCCGATGATTACCTTCGACAAGCTGGATTCGCAGGTGAAGCCCCTTGGCTTCGTCCTGACCAAGGACCGCCTCGTCACGGTACGCTTCCACGAATTGCGCGCCTTCGCCGAGGTCAAGAAACGCATCGACACCGGCGACGGGCCCGGCAGCACCAGCACCGAGATCTTCCTCCTGCTGATGGAGGAACTCGTCGACAGCTTGGCCGACGCACTGGAGGACATGGGCGCGGACCTCGATTCGCTGTCCACGCGGATCTTCGATTTCGACGTCCGCGGCGGCGGCATCGCGGGAGACGCCAAACTCCAGAGCCAGACGCCGCGCCGACGCGATCTGGCCTTGCGCCGGATCCTGCGCGGCATCGGCCGGCGCGGAAAGACCCTCGGCAAGATCCGCTCCAGCCTGCTGGGCCTGGAACGCATCGTGCCCTTCGTCGCCAACGAGTGCGAGAACATCCTCGGCGAGGAGCAGGTCCCGCGCTTCGAGGCCGTGCGCCGCGACATCGCTTCCCTCGACGAGTTCGAGATCCGGTTGTCGGAGAACGTGCAGTTCCTCCTCGACGCGACGCTGGGGCTCATCAGCATCGAGCAGAACAACACCTTCCGGGTGCTCACCGTCGCCTCCGTGGTCGGCATACCCCCGACCTTGATCGCCTCGATGTACGGCATGAACTTCAAGCACATGCCGGAACTCGAATGGGCCTACGGCTATCCCTACGGCCTCGCGCTCATCCTGATCAGCGCCATCATCCCGGTCGTTTTCTTTCGGATTCGGGGCTGGTTGTGACCGGTTGACGGAATGTTGTCGTAGCCCGCGCTAGACCGGTACCCTGCATCGCTGCCAGACACCGGCGCCAGAGGATGACCCGTCCGCCCCATGGCCGTGATCGCCGCCTTCGTCCTCAATGCCGGGCTGAACTTCGTCCTCGGCCTGCTCATCGCAAAGCTGCTCGGTCCGGCGGATTTCGGCCTGTTCGCCCTGGCGACCGCCGGGGCGATCGTCGCCAACACCGTCCTGTTCGAGTGGCTGCGCCTCTCAGCGACGCGATTCTACTCCGTCCGCGTGCGCCTCGACGAGCCTTGGATCCGCCAGGGACTCGACCGCGCCTACGCCGTCTTCGGGCTGGGCCTGTTCGCCGCCGCATTGCTCTGCGCGGCCCTCGGCATCGTCATCGAGCCGGGGCCCGAGGGGCGCCTCGCGATCACGGCCGGCGCGGCCTTGGCCGCCCTCGGTATCGGCATCTTCGACTACCATGCCGCGCTCGCCCGGGCCCGCTTCGACGGCGGGCTCTACTTCCGGCTCGTGGCGGTCAAGAACGTCCTCTCCTTCGCGATGATGGCCGGCGCCGCCTGGTTCTTCCCGCAGCCGGTCTGGGTGCTGGCGGCGGCGGGGATCAGCCAGGCGCTGGCAATCGCGATCCTGCGCCGGCCCCTGCGTGACCCCGTCAGCCCCCGCCTGCGGGTCCGCCTCACCGAGACCTGGCGGCTCTTCGTCGCCTACGGCCTTCCGCTGATCGCCGCCAACGCGATCTATCAACTCCTGCCCTTCATCAACCGGGCCAGCATCGCGGCCCATGGCGGGCTCGCCGAGGCCGGCTACTTCGCGCTCGCCGCCGACGTGACCACCCGCAGCATCGGCACCCTCGGCACCGCCCTCGACCTCCTGCTGTTCCAACTCGCCGTCCGGGTCGAGGAGGAGGACGGCCGGGCGGCGGCGGAAGCCCAGGTCGGCCGCAACGTCGGAATCGTGGTGGCGCTGCTCCTGCCCTGCGCCGTCGGGTTCTGGTCCATCCTGCCGGCGCTCCAGGCGCTGGTCGTGCCGGAGGCGTTTCGCGGGCCCTTCGCGGCCTATGCCGGGCTGATGATCCCCGGTTTCTTCTGCCTCGCGATGATGAACTTCGCACTGAACCCGATCTTCCAGATCCGCCGCCGCACCCGTCCCGTCATCGCCGCCGCCATCGTGGGTCTCGGCGTCAACGCGGTCGGCCTCTGGCTGCTGCCGCCCCACCTCGGGCCGGAGGGCGTCGCCATCGCGCAGACGCTGGGCCTGAGTGCCGCCACGCTGCTGCTCGCCCTGCGCGCATTGACGGGCGCCGACCGCCTGTCCCTGCCGTGGTGGGACATCCTCGCGGCCGGGATCGCCTCGCTGGCGATGGCGCTTTGCCTCGTGCCCTTGCGCCACATCGAGCCGGCGCGCTGCCTTGCCCTCTCCATTCCCCTCGGGATCGTCGTCTACGGCGTCCTCGTCTGGCTCTTCGACATCGCAGGCCTGCGGGGACACGCAGAGGCGCGCCTCTCGCAGCTGACCGCGCCGAAAGCCGCCAGGCTCGAATAGGGGTCGGGCGCCGGGTGCCATCGGCGCCACGGTCCTCTAAGGTGGCGTTTCGAGAACAGGGTCGAGGGTGCCGCAGAGCATCCCGGATCGGGCAGGAAACGATGCGTTCATACGAGCCTCACGACGAGGGCGCGGCGGCCGAGATCGTCCGTGCGGCGGCCGGAACACAGGAGCGCCTGCGCCTGGTCGGCGGTGCGACGAAGGCGGGGATCGGCCGGCCGGCCCAGGACGAGGCGACGCTGTCCAGTGCCAGGCTCTCGGGCATCACCCTCTACGAGCCCGCCGAGATGGTGGTTTCAGCCCGCGCGGGCACGCCGCTCGCCGAGGTCCAGGCTCTTCTCGCGGCGCGCGGGCAGATGCTGCCCTTCGAGCCGATGGACCATCGGACCCTCATGGGTACGTCGGCCGAGCCCACCTTCGGCGCCGTGGCGGCCGTCAACAATTCCGGACCGCGCCGCATCAATGCGGGTGCCGCCCGCGACAGCTTGATTGGTGTGCGCTTCGTCAACGGACGAGGCGAGGCGATCAAGTCCGGCGGCCGGGTGATGAAGAACGTCACCGGCCTCGACCTCGTGAAGCTGATGGCCGGCTCCTGGGGCACCCTCGGCCTCCTCACCGAGGTGACCTTCAAGGTCCTGCCCGTGCAGGAGCGGGTCGCGACCCTCGCCTATGCGGATCTCGACGATGGCCGCGCCATCGCGGCCCTTTCCGCCGCCCTCGGCTCGCCCTTCGAATTGACGGGTGCGGCCCATCTGCCCGCCGGGATCGACGGTGGGGCGGCGCGGACGCTGATGCGGATCGAGGGGTTCTCGGATTCCATCGATTACCGGCTCGGCGAATTGCGCGGGCTGCTCAAGCGCTTCGGCCAGCCCGAGATCGTGGAGGGCCAGGCCGGGATCGCCCTCTGGACGCGGGTCCGCGATGCGACCCCCTTCGCCGAACCGCGCGAGGCCGTGGTCTGGCGCATTTCGACGGCACCGACCCGCGGGCCCGCCATCACGGCCGCGATCGGCGCGCGGCGCGACGCCCGCTGGTTCTACGATTGGGGCGGCGGTCTGGTCTGGCTCGCCACAGAGGCCAGCGGCGATGCCGGGGCCGAGATCGTGCGCGCCGCCGTACAGTCGCAGGGCGGGCACGCCACCCTGGTGCGCGCACCCGACGCGGTGCGGGCGGCGGTGCCGGTCTTCGAGCCGCTCTCCGAGCCACTGATGCGGATCACCGCCGGCATCAAGGCGGCGCACGACCCGAAGGGCCTGTTCAATCCGGGCCGGATGTATGCGGGCATCTGACGGGGCCGGTTCTGGCGAAGCGTGGGGTCTCGTACGCTGCGCTGTCGCGGGCCGTTCCCCGGCTCAACATCAGATGCGACTATCTCTAAACTGACGCCGCAAGAACGACGATGCCGACACGGATCGGGGCGCGAGCCCGGCCCGACGAGCGGCGCGAGGGTGGACCCGAGGACGCACCGTGCAGACCAACTTCAGCCTGACGCAGCTCGCGGACCCGGCCATGGCCGCGTCGGAAAAAATCCTGCGGACCTGCGTCCATTGCGGGTTCTGCACCGCGACCTGCCCGACCTACCTGCTGCTCGGCGACGAGCTCGACTCCCCGCGCGGGCGCATCTACCTGATCAAGGACATGCTAGAGGGCGGTAAGCCCGCCGTGCCGGAGGTGGTCAAGCACGTCGACCGCTGCCTGTCCTGCCTGTCCTGCATGACCACCTGTCCGTCCGGCGTGCATTACATGCACCTCGTCGATCACGCCCGGGAGCACATCGAGGCGACCTACAGGCGGCCATTGAGCGACCGCCTGCTACGAGCAGTCCTCGCCTTGGTGCTGCCCTATCCGAACCGCTTCCGACTGGCGCTGCTCGGGGCCAAGCTCGGGGTGCCGTTCCGGCCCCTCGTCGCGCGCCTGCCGCGCGTCGGCAACCGCCTCGCGGCGATGCTCGACCTCGCCCCCGCGCAATTGCCGAACCGCAACCCCACCGACCGGCCCGGCACCTTCCCGCCCGAGACCCGCGCCCTGGAGGCCAGCGCCGCGCTTCACGGCGAGACCGCGCCCGCGCGCACCGGCCGCGTCGCGCTCCTGCGCGGCTGTGCCCAGAGCGTGCTGCGGCCAGACTTCAACGAAGCAGCGATCCGCCTCCTCACCCGGCACGGCGTCGAGGTCGTCCAGGCCAAGGGGGAGGGCTGCTGCGGCGCGCTCACCCACCACATGGGCAAGGCGGATTCGTCCCATGCCCAGGCCAAGCGCACCATCGACGCCTGGATCGCCGAAATGGACGGGGGCGGCCTCGACGCGATCCTGGTCACGGCCTCGGGTTGCGGCACGACGATCAAGGATTACGGCTTCATGTTCCGAGATGACCCGGCCTATGCCGAGAAGGCGCTGCGGGTGTCGAGCATCGCCAAGGACATCACCGAATACATGGCGACCATCCGGCTGATGCCGCCGATCCTCGAGACCGACCTCGTCGTCGCCTATCACTCGGCCTGCTCGATGCAGCACGGCCAGGGCATCCGCACCGAGCCGAAGAACCTCCTGAAGACCGCCGGCTTCACCGTGAAGGACGTGCCCGAGGGCCACATCTGCTGCGGCTCGGCGGGCACCTACAACATTCTCCAGCCCGAGATCGCCAACCGCCTTCGGGACCGGAAGGTCGCCAACATCGAGCGTATGCGCCCGGACGTCATCGCCACCGGCAACATCGGCTGCGCGACGCAGATCGGTAAGGGGACCCGCATCCCCATCGTCCACACGGCGGAACTGCTGGACTGGGCGACGGGCGGGCCGAAGCCGGCGGTATTGGAGGGGATACCCCACAGGGCCTTGGCGGCGGTCGTGTGACCGGCGCACCGAGGACCCGTCATCGATCGAGCTGGTAGGTCAGCGGTATCCAGCGATAGCCGAGCCCGTCGCGGGTGACGTAGCCGAGCGATGGGAACGAGGTGTGATAGCCGGCGACGAGGACCCGGTCCGTCGCGGCCATGTCGTAGATCGCGCGCCGCGTGCTGGCGCCACGATCCTTATCCATGTCGAACAGGGCATGCCAGTCGGGCCGTGCCAGCGATGCGACCTCGTGGTGCGCGCAGTCGCCCCAGATCAGCAGGCGCTGCCCATCGCTTTCGACATGAAAGGCGAGGTGTCCCGGCGTGTGGCCGAAGGCGGCCAGCGCTTCGATGCCGGGCACCACCGTCTCACCGGGCTTCACGAAGCGGATGCGGTCCAGCATGGGAAGCAGATGGCTGCGGAAGACGCGGGCCGATTTGTACTCGTTGCTCTCCTCCGGTGCGGCAAGGCGGCGGTCATCCTTCCAGAACGCGACTTCATCCTCACCCACCACGTAGCGCGCATGGGGAAAGAGCGGCTTTCCGCCCTCCATCAGGCCGCCGATATGGTCGGTGTGGCAGTGCGTCAGGACCACGATGTCGATCCCCTCCGGTGTCAGGCCGGCCTGCGCGATGAGGTACGCGAGTTGTCCTCCGCCTGGGCGCGGAACGAACCCGACCTCGCCATTGCCGGTGTCGAACAGGACGGTTTCGCGCCCGGTGCCGACGATCGTCGGCGTGAAGCAGAATTTGAAGCGCCTGGGCGGCAGGCGGTTCTCCCGCATGAGGGCGTCCATCTCCGACCTGTCGCGATCCTCGCCTACGATCGGCCAGGGGCCATCGATCATGACGTTCGCGTCGAGCAGGGTCGTCACCGTGAAGGTGCCGAGGCGAACCTGCCTCACGCCTGATTGCGGGAACGCGATGGGAGATTGTGCCTTCGCGGGGCTCGGCACGATCAGGCCCGCGATCGCGGTCGCGGCGAGGTGACGGCGGGTGAGATCGGTCATCGCAAGGGATTTTCCGGGTCGCCCGGTTCCGTCAGGATGGTCGCGGGACTGGCTGGCTTCGGTCTACAGCGCCGGGAGGAGCCACCGCTTGTACGAACGTGCTGCGCCCGTCGCCCCGCTCGGCCCACTCTGGCACGTGGAGGGAGCGCAGACCTTCTTTGCCGGGCCGCTCGCCTACAACGCCAGCCACCAGCACGGCGCCCCGGTCTACCTGGCGGGTCTCTACGGATCCTTCCGGATTCG
>NZ_JAQGKL010000129.1 GCF_028290105.1 Methylobacterium sp. | reverse complement strand
ACAGCCACGTGCTGGCGCAGAATGGCACCTACGGGTTCGAGCTGCTGCACAAGCCCTATTCGGTCGAACAGCTCTCGCGCCTGCTTCGCAAGGTCGCCATCTGGCAGCGACGCAAACGCATCATAGGTGGCGGGCTCGACCTTTGATCGGGGGGTGAGATCGCCCCATCTTCGCCCACCTGGGGGTGGGCGTCGGAGGTGAGGCGCGCAGTGCCCCTGCCCGAGGCACCGCCCAGGACGACGTCTCGCTTCCCCGCCGACGGGATCGAGATCCCGCCGGCGGGCGCGAGATAGGTCCGCGTTGCGCCGGTTCGGTTCAGAGCTTCTTCGACATCGGCGCTCCGGCGTGGCCCGCCATGCCCTCGCAGCAGCAGGCTGCCTTCTTGGTCCGCGCGGATTTCATCGCGCCCGCCCGCATGTCCATCTTGCCCTTGCCGCACATCATGCCGGCGCCGCCACCGCAGCATCCGGCCGCCACTGCGGGGCTGAGACCGAACAGGGCGAGGCCGGCGGCGAGGGTGAGGACAGAGAGGGCGGTTTTCATGAGGGCTGTTCCTATCGATGCGATCGGGGTCCGGACGCTTCCTGTACGGGAATCCGGGCGTTACGAGAACTCGGGCGGATTGCGCATCACGCTGTCCGCGAACCGGCGGGGCCGCGCCCGCGTTTCCCCGGCCCCGGCCGGAGGTGTCGCCCGTGACCGTCGATCTGTTTCCCGCCTTCGCCGCCCGCTGGATCGACGTTCCGGCCGGGCGCTTCTTCGCACGGGTCGGCGGCCCGGAGGACGGACCGCCGGTCCTGCTGCTCCACGGCTTTCCGCAGAGCCATGCCTGCTGGCACCGGATCGCTCCGGCGCTGGCCGAGCGCCACCGCGTGGTCTGCCTCGACCTCAAGGGCTACGGCTGGTCGGCCGCGCCGGAGGGTGACGCCCGCCACGAGGCGTACGCCAAGCGCACGCTGGCGGCCGAGGTGATCGCCGTGATGGAGGCGCTCGGCCACGTCCAGTTCGCCCTCGTCGGGCACGACCGGGGCGCGCGCGTCGGCTACCGCCTCGCCCTCGACGAGCCGGGGCGGATCGCCCGGCTGGCGCTCCTCGACATCCTGCCGACCCTGGTCCAGTGGGAGCGGATCGAGGCCAACCCGCGAAAGCCCTCGCATTGGCACTTCCTGGCCGAGGCCGCGCCGGGGCCGGAACAGGCCATCGACCGGGACGCGAACGCCTATTTCGAGGGGCTCCTGCGCGACTGGAGCGGGGGCACGTCCCTCGACGCCTTCGCGCCCGCCGCCCTGCACCTCTACCGGCAGGCTTGGGGCGTGCCCGAGCGCATCCGGGCCTTCTGCGAGGATTACCGGGCCGGTGCCAGCCGCGACCGCGAGGCCGACCTCGCGGACCTCGCCGCAGGGCGACACCTGACCTGCCCGACCCTGATCCTGACGGGCGACAGCTATCTCGACGTTTCCAGCGAAACCCCACTCGCGGCCTGGCAGCGCACCTTCGCGCCGGATGCCCTCGCGGTCGAGATCCCCTCGGGCCATTTCCTGGCGGAGGAAAACCCGGCGGCGACCCTCGCGGCGCTGCAGGGCTTCCTCGCTGGAACGCCCTGACGGACGCGTCTCCCGGCTCGGCTTCGACCGGGGCCGGCCTTGCGGGACCGCGAAGGACGATGGCGAACAGGACAAACGGCCGCGTTTCTCCACCACAGTCATTCAAAGCTTGAGAAACTCAAATCATCGGTTGTGCGATCTGCCTGGTTTTCATGGAATGATGCAGCCATTAATCAATATTTCAGCGATTTATCACAGAAACGTGAGTGTCATGCCGCGCGATTGAGAGACCGAGAACGGTCCCGTGCCGGCCTGCGGACCAGGGGCTGCGATGCGCGCGTTCAACAACCTCAAGCTCCTCGGGAAGCTCGCGCTTCCCATCCTGATCCTCGTTCTGGTGGCGCTCGGCCTCGTCGCCCTGGCGCGCTCCAGCCTCACGGCCCTCGATCACAACACGACGCAGATCATCGACCTGCGCGCCACCCGGGTCTTCGTTGCCCAGGAACTGGCCGCGGCGGTCGACGAAGCGGTGATCGCGGAAAAAAGCACCATCATCGAGCAGGACGAGGCCTGGATGCAGAAGGAATTCGCGCATTACCAGGCGAACCGGAAGGCCGCCTTCGCAGCCATGGACCGCCTGACGGCCCTGGCCGACTCGTCGGAACGCCAGGCCGTCCTCCAGGGCGTCCGCGCCGAACTGGAGGCGTTCTTCGCCGCCGCCGAGCGCTCGATCACCCACGGCCTGCGCAACGAGAACGACGCGGCCGCGCGCATCTCCCGGGAGGAGGTCCGCCCCGCCCGGATCAAGCTCGGCGAGAGCGTGGCGGCCCGGGTCGCCGTCAATCTGCGCGATCTCGATCTCGCCAAGCGTCACGCCTCAGAGACGGCGGACGGTGCCACCCGCATCCTCGTCGTCACCGCACTGGTGGGCCTTACCTTCGCGGTCGGCCTGCTCGCGCTCATCATCCTCGCCGGCGTCACCCGTCCGCTCGCCGGCATGACGGCGGCGATGGGCCGGCTCGCGGCCGGGGACCTGACGGTGGCGGTGGCGGGCACCGAGCGGACGGACGAGGTGGGCCTCCTCGCCCGCTCGCTCCAGGTCTTCAAGGACAACGCACTGGAGGCCCGGCGCCTCGCGGCCGTGCAGGCCGAGGAGAACGAGGCCAAGATGCGCCGCGCCCAGCGCCTCGATGCCCTGACGAAGCGCTTCGAGACCAACGTCTCCACCCTGACCCAGGGTCTGGCGGGGGCGGCCACCGAGATGGAGGCCACCGCGCAGTCGATGAGCAGCGTCGCGGCCGAGACCAACCAGCAGACCGTCGTCGTGGCGAGCGCCGCCGAGCAGACCTCCGCCAACGTCCAGACGGTGGCCGCGGCCAGCGAGGAGATGTCGGCCTCGGTGCACGAGATCGTCAGCCAGGTCAGCCAGTCCGCGCGGATCGCCGGCGAAGCGGTGGAGAATGCCCGCCGCACCGACGCGACCGTGCGGCGCCTGGCCGGCACGACGGAGCGGATCGGCACCTTCGTCGAGGTCATCTCCAGCATCGCCGCGCAGACCAACCTGCTGGCGCTCAACGCAACCATCGAGGCGGCCCGCGCGGGCGATGCGGGACGGGGCTTTGCCGTGGTCGCCTCCGAGGTGAAGGAACTCGCCGGACAGACCGCCAAGGCCACGGGGGAGATCGGCGAGCGCATCACCGAGATCCGCGGCGCGACCCAGGAGGCGGTCGCCGATATCGAGGCCATCGGCCGGATCATCGCCGAGATGTCGAGCTATGCCGGCTCGATCGCCGCCGCCATGGAGGAGCAGGGGGCCGCGACCCAGGAGATCACCCGCAACGTCCAGGAGGCCGCGCGGGGCACCGAGTCGGTGACCACGAACATCGCCGGCGTGCGCGAGGGCGCCGGCCAGACCGGCGCCGCGGCCTCCCAGGTGCTCGCCGCCGCCCAGGAACTGGCGCGCCATTCCGAGAACCTCACCCGCGAGGTGGGCGGCTTCCTCGCCGACGTGAAGGCGGCCTGACCGGACCTCAGGGTTGACGCCCCGGGCGGTTGGCGGGAAGGAGAGCCCGCCCGCCTTTCAGACGCGCGCACGGGTCCCGTCCCGCCTGGTCCAGGACCCCGCGCCCGCCGCCCGCACGAGAGCGAACCCGCGCATGACGACCTCCTTCCTGCCGATCGACCGCGCCGTGATCGCGCGCGAGGCGGCCAAGATGCTCCTCGAGATCAAGGCGGTGCATTTCTACGCGGACACGCCCTTCACCTTCACCTCGGGCTGGGCGAGCCCGGTCTACATCGACTGCCGCAAGATCATCTCGTATCCGCGCCTGCGCTCGACGCTCAACGATTTCGCCGCCGCCACCATCGTGCGCGACATCGGCTACGAGTCGATCACCCATGTGGCCGGCGGCGAGACGGCGGGCATCCCCTTCGCGGCCTGGATCTCCGACCGCCTGATGCTGCCGATGCAGTACGTGCGCAAGAAGCCCAAGGGTTTCGGCCGCAACGCCCAGATCGAGGGCGAGGTGGTGGAGGGCGCCAAGACCCTGCTGGTGGAGGATCTCGCCACCGACGGGCGCAGCAAGGCGATGTTCTGCAAGGCGTTGCGCGATGCGGGCGCGCAGGTCGACCATTGCTTCGTGATGTTCTTCTACGACATCTTCCCCAACAGCCGCGAGCTGATGGCCGATCTCGGCGTGCAGCTCCACTACCTCACCACCTGGTGGGACGTGCTGGCGGTGGCCAAGGAGAGCGGCCACTTCGACCCGAAGGTGCTGGCCGAGGTCGAGAGCTTCCTGCACGAGCCGGCCAAGTGGTCGGCGGCGCATGGCGGCATCTCGGACTATCCGCAGGGGTGATCCCGACGGAGCCGCCTGTCATGGTCCCGTCACGGGACGGCGTCAGGGCAGGGCGATGATCCCCTTCCTGTCCGGGCCGCTGCCCGAAGCCGTCAACTCGGCGATCAGCCTCATCGTCGCCTTCGGTCTCGGCACCCTGATCGGGGCCGAGCGCCAGTACCGCCAGCGCACGGCGGGCCTGCGCACCAACGTCCTCGTGGCGGTGGGGGCGGCCGCCTTCGTCGATCTCGGCATGCGCCTCGAAGGCGCGGCCGGCGGCACCCGCACCGTGGCCTACGTGATCTCGGGCGTCGGCTTCCTCGGCGCCGGCGTGATCATGAAGGAGGGCATGAACGTGCGCGGCCTCAACACCGCCGCGACCCTCTGGTGCTCGGCCGCCGTGGGCGCCTTCGCGGGCGCGGATTTTCCCCTCGAAGCCACCTTCGTCACGGCGGCGGTGCTGGCCGGCAACACCCTGCTGCGGCCCCTCGTCAACGCCATCAACCGCGCGCCCATCGACGAGAGCCAGACCGAGGCGACCTACGAGGTCCAGGTGACGGTGCAGGCGGATGCCGCCGGCCCCGCCCGCGATCTCCTCGTGGAGCGCCTGGAGGCGGCGCAGTACCCCGTCGGCGGCATCGAGGTGGTGGAGCGCGGCGAGGACACCGTCGAGGTGGTGGCGACCCTGGTGGCCACGGCCGTGGCGGGCGGCGAGCTCGACGCCGTGGTGGTGGGCCTGGCGCGGATGCCCGGCATCGAGCACGCCACCTGGTCGGTGCAGACGGCGGACTGACGCTTCGCGTCCCGCCTTCGGCAGGTGCATCGTGACCGGCAAGGGGAATCGTGATCACGAGGAAGCGTCGCGGCGAGAGGTGCGGCGGCACACCTGTTCCGCGTAGGCCCGGATTGCCGCAGGCCCCGGCCCTGCCAACCTTCCGCTCTCGGGCGGCGTGCCGCGCACGCCCTGCCGCAATTCAGGGACACGAACACCATGGCATCCCAGAAGAACGCGCTCATCGTCGGGGCCTCGCGCGGCCTCGGGCTCGGCCTCGTCGAGACCTTCCTGCAACGGGGCTGGCGGGTGACCGCGACGCAGCGCTCCGCCTCGCCGGGCCTCGCCGCCCTGTCCTCGGACGCCCTGACGGTGGAGACTGCCGACATCGACGACGATGCGGCGGTGGACGCGCTGCACGAGCGCCTCGCGGGCACGAGCTTCGACCTGATCTTCGTGGTGGCCGGCGTGGCGACGCAGGCGCACGACCCGCTGCACGCGGTGCCGCGCGATGTCGCCGCGAAGGTGTACCTCACCAACGCGGTCAGCCCGATCCGCTTTGCCGAAGTGTTCCTCGACCGGCTCGCGCCGAAGGGGCTCGTCGCCTTCATGAGCTCGATCCTCGGCAGCGTCGGCCTCAACGAATCGGGCGGCTGGGAGAATTACCGGGCGAGCAAGGCCGCCCTCAACACCCTGGCGCGCAGCTTCGAGATCCGCCACCGCGAGAAGGGGCTCGGCGTGCTGCTCCTGCATCCGGGCTGGGTCCGCACCGAGATGGGCGGCGCGGATGCCGACATCGATGTGGCGACCAGCGTCACCGGCACGGCCGACGTGATCGAGGGGCATCTCGGGCAGACCGGCACGGCCTACCTCGATTACACGGGCAAGACTCTCGACTGGTAAGAGACTCTCGATTGGTAAGGCGCTCGGCCGGAGGCCGGGACGATCAGGGCCGCCCGATCGGCGGGCGGCCGCGGCGCTCGACCAAGACGGGCGGCCGGGTGCGGCGCTCGACGATGACCGTGCGCGGTGCCCGGCTCGGGCCGGCGGTGGTGAAGATGCGCTCCGGCATCCGCTCGGAGGCCGGCTTGGCCTTGGCGGCGGCGACCACGTGCTCGCGCACGGCCTCGGGCGGCAGGCCGATCAGGCCGGCGGCGATCTCGACCTGCTGCTCGATGTCGTCGGCCAGATCCTGCGCGGCGGCCACCGCCTCGGGGATCGTCGGCGGCTCGCGGCGCACGCGGATCGGCGGGAGATCCTGGAAGGTTTTCGAGGTCTTCTTCACGGCGCGACTCGCATTCGGCATGACCTGACACTAACCTCGCTTCGGCGGTTTGTGCAGCGCACAAATTCGCGGGCGGCCCGTGCGTGGCGCGCATCGCGGACGCCTGATGGTTTTCCGATCAGCCGCCGTCGACGTTTCGTGAAAGGGCCTGCCTCAGGAAAAGCGGTCTGCCGGCCGGATAGGCAATCCGAAGCGTCCAAATGCCGCGCTTTTGGTACGCCGTCCTTCACGGTTGCGATGCGGTGGGGGAGGCAGGATAGTCGCGTCATGCCGACCAACCCCTTCGACCTGTCCGACCCGCGCCTCGTTCCGGCCCGGCCCGAAATCGCCGATGCGCGTCTGCGCGGCCATGTCGAGGCGATGCACTACGTCGAGGGCGAGCCCCGCGCTGTCGTCGTGCCCACCGCTCCCTTGCGCCGGACGCCGCGCTTCGATGCCGGCCTCGAGACCGAGGCGGTGCTGGGGGATACGGTGACGTTCTACGGGGCGGAGGAAGGCTTCGCCTTCGTCCAGTTCACGCATGACGGCTACACCGGCTACCTGCCGGAGGCGGCGCTCGGCCCCGTGACACCGGCGACGCATCGCATCACGGCCCTGCGCAGCTTCCTCTATCCCGGCCCCGATCTGAAGCTGCCCGCTTCCGGCTTCCTGACGCTCGGTGCCCGCCTCCGCGTGGAGGAGACGGTCGGCGCCTATCATCGGCTGGCGACCGGCGGCTACGTTTTCGCCGGCCACTGCGCTGAAATCGATGTCATCGAGCCCGACTACCCCGCCACCGCCGAGCGCCTCGTCGGCACGCCCTATCTCTGGGGCGGGCGCACCAGCCTCGGTCTCGATTGTTCGGGCCTCGTCCAGCTCTGCCTCGCGCAAGGTGGGATCTCCGCCCCTCGCGACGCCGACCAGCAGGAGCGTGGGCTCGGGGACGCGCTGCCCCTCGATGTCGACGGGCTTCGGCGTGGCGACTTCGTGTTCTGGCGCGGCCATGTCGGTCTGATGCTCGACCGCGCCCGGCTCATCCACGCCAACGGCCACCACATGGCGGTGGCGGTGGAACCCCTCGACGAGGCCGTCGCCCGCATCCGGGAGAAGAGCTTCGGGCCGGTGACATCGGTCCGACGGCTTTCGAGCCCGATGCGCTAGCCCTTCAGCCGCATCTTGATCCGGTAGACGAGACCGTCGCGGACATCGCGGTAGGCGTCGAGGCGCTGCTCGCGGGTGCCGTCCTGGATGTTGGTGGGGTCGGGGGTCGGCCAGTACTCGACCTCCACCGCATTGGTGCGGGTCAGCTCCAGGGCGGCGTGGTGGGCTTCGGGCGCCAGGGTGATGATGAGGTCGAAGTTCAGCCCCTCCCACTCCTCGAGCTGCGCGAGGGTGCGCGGCTTGTGGCGGGCCGCGTCGATGCCGATCTCGTCAAGCGCCGCCACCATGAACGGGTCGGCGGGTTCGCCCGAGCGCACGCCGGCGGACTGCACGTAGATCGACTTGCCGAAATAATGGCGCGCGATGGCCTCCGCCGCGAGCGAGCGCACGGCGTTGAAGTTGCACATGAACAGGGCCGACTGCACGCGCGTCTTCTTCGGGCCGGTCGCATCCGCCATCCGGTCTTGTCTCAGCCTTGGAGCGTCGAGGGGGTCGCGGCTCAGGCCTTCCAGTGCAAGGCGAAGACCAGGGTGAAGAGGCGGCGAGCGGTGTGGTGGTCGAGGTCGACCTTGCCTTCCAACCGCTGGCGCAGCAGCTCCGAGGCCTCGTTGTGCAGGCCGCGCCGGCCCATGTCGATCGCCTCGATCTGGGTCGGCGAGGCGGTGCGGATGGCGTTGTAGTAGCTCTCGCAGATCATCTCGTAATCGCGGATCACCCGCCGGAACGGGGTCAGCGACAGGAGGTGGGTCATCACCGGTTCGCCGTCCTCGCGCCGGATCACGAAGGCGAGCTTGCTCTCCACGAGGCCGAGGGTGAGGGCGTAGGGGCCCTCGCGCCCCGGAACCGTGAAGCTGTTGTCCTCCAGGATGTCGAAGATCGCGATGGCGCGCTCGTGTTCTTGGTCGGGGTTGCCCCGTCCGATCGAATCCTCGTCGAGGGTGACCACCGCGAGGCGGTGGGGCGACTTGGAGTCAGTGGACTTGGAGTCAGTCACCTTGGACTCGGTCGCCTTGGAGTCGGGGGACTCGGTTTCGTTCGGTTTGGCCGCGCCGGACATCAGGCCCTCACAGGTTCAGGCGGATCGCCACCGAGCGGGCGTGGCCCTCCAGGCCCTCCGACCGTCCGAGCGCGATGGCCGAAGGTCCGAGAGCCCGCAGGGCCGCCGGGTCGCAGCGCAGGATCGTGGTGCGCTTCATGAAGTCGAGGACGCCGAGCCCGGAGGAGAACCGCGCCGAGCGGGCGGTGGGCAGGACGTGGTTGGGGCCGCCGACATAGTCGCCGATGGCCTCCGGCGTGTGCGAGCCGAGGAAGATCGCACCCGCGTTGCGGATCTTGGCGGCCAGGGCCTCGGCGTCGACGGTCTCGATCTCGAGGTGTTCGGGGGCGAGGCGGTCGACCAGCGGCACAGCCTCGTCGAAGTCGCGCACCACCACGATGGCACCGTAATCGCGCCAGCTCGCCCGGGCGATGTCGGCCCGGGGCAGGGTGTTGAGGGCACGCTCCACCGCCTGCGCCACGTTGTCCGCGAGCGCCTCGGAATCCGTGATCAGGATCGACTGCGCCGCGACGTCGTGCTCGGCCTGGGCCAGCAGGTCGGCCGCCACCCAGTCGGGATTGGCGTGCGCGTCGGCGAGGATCAGCACTTCCGATGGCCCGGCGATCATGTCGATGCCGACCTGCCCGAACACCCGGCGCTTGGCCGCCGCCACCCAGGCATTGCCGGGGCCGACGATCTTGGCGACCGGAGAGATCGTGCCCGTGCCGTAGGCGAGCGCTGCCACCGCTTGGGCGCCGCCGACCCGGTAGACCTCGTCGACGCCGGCGAGATGGGCGGCGGCGAGTACCAACGGGTTCATGGTGCCCTCCGGCATCGGCACCACCATGACGACGCGGGGCACCCCGGCGACGCGGGCGGGGATCGCGTTCATCAGGACCGACGAGGGGTAGCTCGCGGTGCCGCCGGGCACGTAGAGGCCGACGGATTCGAGCGCCGTCCAGCGCCAGCCGGCGGTGACCCCGAGGCTGTCGGTGGCCATGTGGTCGGCGGGCACCTGCGCGGCGTGGAACGCCTCGATGCGGGCTGCCGCGAAGCGCAGGGCTTCCAGGGCGTCGGCCGGGCAGGCGGCGATGGCGGCCTCGATCTCGGCCGGGGTCACCCGCAGGGACGCCACCGTGAAGTCCTCGCCGAACCGGTCGAAGCGGCGGGTGTAGTCGACCAGCGCCGCGTCACCGCCCGCGACCACGCCCGCGATGATGCCGCGCACGGTCTCGTCGACATCCTCGGAGATCTCGCGCTTGACGCTGAGCAGGCGCGCGAAGGCGGCGGTGAAATCACCGTCGCGGGAATCGAGGCGGACCATCAGGCGTTTCCCTCAATCGCGGCCCGGCCGGCGGCGGCCGCCTCGTGGTCGGGACGTCCCTCGACCTCCCAGACGGGCCCCAGATCCTTCAACTGCACCTCGATGCATTCGAGGTCGAGCTGGATCGCCGCGCCCCCCGCGAACACCAGGGTGGCGGTGCCGGAGGGGGCTTCCGTGGGCGCGAAGGTGATGGCGAGGAGTTCCAGCGGCGTCTCCGACTCGGCGCCCGGCGTGATGCCGCGCGTGCGCACCTTGAGCACCCGGTCGAAATGCATGCCTGTCAGCCGGCGGCGCGGCGGTGCGCCCTCCTCCCCCGACCAGTCGAAGCGGCGCGCCACCAGGACGAAGCGATGCTGCGCGCTCAGGTAGGCAAGGTCGCTCGCCCGCAGGATCGCGTCCTGCAGGTGGGCGGAGACGACGCCCAGGTCTTCGGCGTCGAGGGCGGCGAGCTTGAGAAGCTCCATGGCGGGGTGTCGCGCTCCTGTCGGCACAGCCTCGCCTCCGGCGCGGGTTCGGCTGTTCGGGCTGGTGGGAGCCGTAGGTAGCGAGGCGGCCCGTCCTCGGCAACTGGCGCAGGAGAACTCGGGTCTCCTGGCGCAGGCGCTCGGAAGGCCGGATACCAAAGCGAACCTTCATGTCGGGAACAGCGACGGCGTCGTGGGACGCATTGAGCGGAAAGCGTTTCGACGTTCCGGATTACAACTTTTGAGTGTATGTTCGATGCTCACAGGCTGGACGATTCCCCCAGGAGCCTCCGGTGGATTGGTCAACGGCTGAGATCTGCAAGGCATGAAAACGCCGCCGAAGACGCTCAAGGGGTTTCCCGGTGCCTCCAGGGCATCTCCGAAAACCTCCCGGCCTGGGGGGAGGCTTGAGAGCCAGATGGAAGGACGACGACGGCACGATCTATGAGTGGGACCATCAGCACGGGCACGTCGAGAGGTACGATCCACGCGGGAACCACCTCGGCGGGTACGACGCTGAAGATGGACGTTTGGTGTCCGAAGCCGTCAACACGAGGCGCGTCAAACCATGACCATCGGCCACATCGTGACAGGATACGACAAGCGGACCCAGCGCCTGACCATCGAGCACGTCATCCCTGAATCCGTTTTCGACGAAGTTCGCGCCCTCGCCGATGTGCCGGAAACGGACGCGGAGGCGATCGGCTCGTATCCGCTCAGTCCCGCCGCCGTGTTCGGGATCTCTTCCAGGCTGTCGCAGCCCATGAGCGTCGACGGCTACGACTGGTTCTTGGAGCCGGTGGAAACCAAGGCGTCCTCCAGAAACGGACCGAACTGACCTGTCCCCCCACGCATGCCGAGGTGCCGAGCGCCGTTCTCCCGTGTGCGGCCCGACTCGCGCAAAACTCCGCCATTGTCCCGCTTGCCGAACCTGATAGGGACGCGTCGCTGCGCCGCCCCGTCCCAGGGTCGGCGAACCGGAGGCGTGACGTGTCGGCCGCATCCCCTTCTGCCCTCGGTGACGCCTCGGGCGCCCCTCTGGCGACGCCCGGCGCGGTGATCGCGATCCCCGTGCGCAACGAGGCCGAGCGCATCGCGGCCTGCCTCCGGGCCATCGACGCGCAGGTCGGCCTCCCGCCGGGCAGCCTCGGCGTGGTGCTGTTCCTCAACAACTGCACCGACGGCACGGAGGCGATCGTCGCCGATTTCGTGCCGCACATGTCCGTGCCGGTCCGCGTCACGCGCGTCGATTATGCCGGCGCCCATGCGGGCTGGGCCCGGCGCGAGGCGATGAACCGGGCGGCCGACTGGCTCGGCGCGGACGGCATGATCCTCTCCACCGACGCCGACAGCCGGGTGCCGCCCGACTGGGTCGCGCGCAACTGGGCGGCCCTCGACCGGGACGCCGACGCGGTGGCGGGCCGGATCGAACTCGATGCGGCGGAGCGGGCGCTGCTGCCGCCCTCCCTGCACTGGCGCGGCGAGCGGGAAGACATCTACAGCGACCTCCTCACCGAGGCCGAGGCGCGCATCGATCCCGACCCGCACGACCCGTGGCCTTGTCACCGTACCACCATCGGCGCCACCCTCGCGGTCAGCGTCGCGGCCTACCGGGCGGTCGGCGGCATGCCGGCGATCGCCCTCGGCGAGGACGGCGCCTTCGTGGCGCTTCTGCTCGCGCAGGGACTGCATGTCCGGCACGATCCGGCCATCCTCGTCACGGTCTCGGGGCGGCTCGTGGGCCGGGCGCCCGGCGGCGTCGCCGACACCATCCGGGCCCGCTGCGAGAAGCCCGACAGCCTGTGCGACGCCCGCCTCGAATCGGTGCCGCGGGCCCTCCACCGCTACATCTGGCGCCGCCGCC
>NZ_JAQGKL010000115.1 GCF_028290105.1 Methylobacterium sp. | reverse complement strand
ATCGTCGACATTAAATCAGTCATCGCCGATCCGAACATTCACCTCCCCTGCGCCCTGATCCGCGAACATTGGCGCAGCATCTCCGACCGGTCCATGGGCAAGGTCGGCCGCGAGGCGCGACAGGATTCCGGCGGGCGTGCTCAGCTCTTCCAGGATCGAGAAGTGGTCGCGCCCCGCCAGGGCGAGGATCTCCGTCCTGCCAGCGTGCCGCGCCCGCGCCGCGCCGTAGGCGCGGGATTGGCGCCGCAATTCGGGCAGTTCGTCCGCCCCGTAGGCGATGACCAGGGGAGCGGCGGTCCCGTGGGAGGGTCGCGGCGCCAGCCGGATCGGCGACAGCTCCTCGACCTCCTGCTGCGTCAGGCGCAGGGCCTCGTCGAGGGCGGTCCCGGCGATGGGGGCCAGGTCGAAGACCCCGCTGATGGCGAGTGCGGCATCGGCCTCGGGGCGATCGAGGGCGAGGGCGGCCAGGTGCCCGCCCGCCGACCAGCCGGAGACCACGAGGCGCCGGCGCGGGCGGCCCGCCGCCTCGTCCCGGGCGCGCAGGTAGCACAGGGCGGCGCCGATCTCGTCGGCGATCCGCGTGAGCGAGGCCTCCGGCGCCAGGGTGTAGCCGATCAGCGCCACGTCGAGGCCGAGCGCCAGGGGCCCCAGCGCCATGCAGGCGAACCCCTCCTTGGCGTTGCGCTGCCAGTAGCCGCCGTGGATGAACGCGAGGAGGGGCGCGTCCGCGCGGCCGCAGGCGAACAGGTCGATGCGGTTGCGGGGGTGGGGGCCGTAGGGGATGTCGAGGACATGGCCCGGGGCGGCGCGGAGCGCGGCGCTGCGCTCCCGCCACGCGGCGAGGCGCGCGGCGCTGTCGGCCACCGCGCCGGAATTGTCGTAGGCCCGGGTCAGGGCCGCCCGGTCGAGGATCCGCCAGTCGGTCCCGGGGGCCGCCTCCGTCTCGCGGATGGCATCCGTCTCAAGCGTCATCGCCGGTGTCCCGATACCAATCCACGAGTTCGCCCCCTTGGACGAACCAGACGTCGTCGCGGGCCAGGCACGCGTCGAGGAGCCGTTCCAGCAGGCCGATGCGATGGGGCACGCCGGTGATGTAGGGGTGGACGGCGAATCCCATCACCTTGGCCCCGCCGAGCGGCCCCGCGCCCGCGGCCTCCGTGGCGAGGCGCCCGAGTTGAGCGAGCGCCCGCTCGACGAATTCCTCGGCCCGGTGATGCTGGATCGCCAGCAGCGGGATGTCGTTGAGTTCCACCGAATAGGGCAGGGCGATCAGGGGCCGCGTCGCGGTGGCGATGCGGCAGGGCCGGTCGTCCACCACCCAGTCGCCGACATAGTCGAGGCCGGCGGCGGCGAGATGGTCCGGCGTGTCCAGGGTCTCGGTCAGCCCGGGGCCGAGCCAGCCGCGCGGGTTGGCGCCGGTCACCGCCCGGATGGCCGCCAGGGTCCGGGCGATCATGGCGGGCTCGTCCGCGATGCGGTGGGTCGGGACCTGGTGGAAGCCGTGGCCCATGAACTCCCAGCCCGCCGCGTGCGCGGCCTCGGCCACCGGACGGTAGGCCTCGCAGACCGAGCCGTTGATCGACAGGGTCGGGCGGATCCCGCGCGCTTCGAACGCCGCGAGGAGGCGCCAGAACCCGACCCGCATCCCGTATTCGTGCCAGCCCCAATTGGCGAGGTCCGGCAACAGGGGCGCGCCGGTGGGCGCCACCAGGATCTGGCGCGGCATCGGGTTGTCGATGAGCCAGTGCTCGACATTCACCACCGGCCAGAGCGCCACCCGCTTGCCCCCGGGCAGGGCGAGGCGCGGCCGGTGGATGGCCGCGCGATAGGCAAGGCGCCGCTCCGGGCGGCGGGGATCGGCGAAGTCCGGGTCCGTCGATGCGGTCATGGTTTTCGGGGCGTGGCGTGGAGGGGTCGGGAGGCTGGCCGGTGGCATCGGCCGGCCTGTGACGGGGCGGCGCGGGCAAGCCCGGCACGGACAGCGGGCGGCGCCCACCCAGACACCTGCCGAACCGGCGAACTCACGCCGCCACGCGGCCGTGGTGGCTGTGGAGCTGGGCCGAGAGCGTCCGGCGGATGTCGTTGAAGGCGGGGCTGGAGACGTCCCGGCGCCGGGCGAGATCGATGGCGTGCACCGCGTCGATCCGGCCGGGGCTCGGCGACATCACCACGACGCGGTCGGCGAGGAAGATCGCCTCCTCGATGGCGTGGGTGACGAACAGCACGGTGAGGCCGGTGCGGCTCCAGAGGTCGAGGAGCTCGTCCTGCAGGCGCTCGCGGGTCATGGCGTCGAGCGCCCCGAAGGGCTCGTCCATCAGCACCACCTCGGCCTCGTTGGCGAGCACCCGGGCGATGGCGACGCGCTGCTTCATGCCCCCCGACAATTGGTGCGGATGCGCGTCGGCGAAGGCCTGCAGGCCCACGAGGTCGATGTAGCGGGCGACCGTGTCGCGGATCTCGGGGGCCGGGCGCCCGCGCGATTTCGGGCCGAAGCCGATGTTGTCGCGGACCGAGAGCCAGGGGAACAGGCCGTAATCCTGGAACACCATGCCGCGCGAGGGGTCCGGCCCCGCGATGGGCTTGCCCCACATGCACGCCTCCCCCGAGGAGGCGGCCTCGAAACCCGCCACGATGCGCAGCAGGGTGGACTTGCCGCAGCCGGAGGCGCCGAGCAGGCACACGAACTCGCCGCGCCTCACGGTGAGGTTG
The DNA here is from genome assembly GCF_028290105.1 of Methylobacterium sp. Classification (GTDB taxonomy): domain Bacteria; phylum Pseudomonadota; class Alphaproteobacteria; order Rhizobiales; family Beijerinckiaceae; genus Methylobacterium. The sequence goes on along the minus strand of NZ_JAQGKL010000115.1, from coordinate 920 downwards.
GCGCCCTTCAGGGCCGTGACGGTCCGGTCCTTGACCGTGAAGGTCTTGCCGACGTCGCGGATGTCGAGGATCGGCAGCGTCGGATCACCCATTGGGCAGCTCAATCATGGGAGGGGCTCCAGGCGAGGAGGCGGCGGCCGATCAGCATCACGATCCGGTCCGACAGGAAGCCGGCGAGCCCGATCACGATCATGCCGCAGATGACGATCTCGGTGCGCGAGAGCTGGCGCGCCTCCATGATGATGGCGCCCAAACCCGTCTGCACGCCGGTCATCTCGCCGACCACGATCACCACCCAGGCGAAGCCGAGGCCGAGGCGCAGGCCCGTGAAGATCGACGGCAGGGCGGCGGGCAGCACCACCCGGACGAACTGGGCCGAGCCCCGGCAGCCCAGCATGCTGGCCGCCTCGAACAGGCGCGGCTCCACCGAGCGCACCCCGAAGACGGTGTTGACGAGGATGGGGTAGAACGCCCCGAGGAAGACGAGGAAATAGGCCGAGCGGGGCCCGAGCCCGAACAGGATCATGGCGAGCGGCAGCCAGGCGGTGACGGGCACCGGCCGCAGGATCTGGAAGGTCGGGTCGAGGAGCTGGCGCATCAGCGGCACCCGGCCGATGAGGAGGCCGAGCGGCAGGGCGAGCAGCACCGCGAGCGCGAAGCCCCCGAACACCCGCGCCAGCGAGGCGCCGAGATGGGTGAGCAGGGTGGCGCTGAAGGCGTCGTCGTTGATGCCCCCCACCGCGAGGTCGACGAGGGCCGTCCAGACCTCCGAAGGCGGCGGGATCAGGCTGTAGGGCCGGCCCGTGGTGACGAGGTGCCAGACCAGGGCCAGCGCGGCGGGAATGGCGAGCGCCAGGGCCGCCTCGCGCAGGCGCGCGCCGAGCCGCGTCCAGGGCAGGGCGAGGCGCGGCCGGGCCGCC
>NZ_JAQGKL010000302.1 GCF_028290105.1 Methylobacterium sp. | reverse complement strand
TAGGCGATCCCCAGGGTCGCATCGCGCGCCACCCGCACGTCGAGGCCGGCCTGCGCCACCAGGGCGTCGCGGCCGATCGGCGTGCCCGCGATCAGGAAGGCCGGACCCGTGCCGAAGCTCAGCAGGGCTTTGGGGACCACGTCGCCATAGGCGCGGCGGTAGCCGACGAGCCCGTGCAGCGAGACCGGCGCGTCGAGGCCGAGCCCCAGGCTGGTCTGCCCGCGCACGCCCACCGTCGAGGTTGCCACCTCGGTGGTCTGCGCCGCCCCGGTCAGCGCGGCCAGCCCGCCGGTCTCGGCGAAGCGGTCCCGCCCGATCGACACGTAGGCCCCGCCCACGAAGGGCTCGAGATAGGTCGGCGCGAGCGCGGCCACCGGCGCGTCGCCCCCGGTGACCGGCGACGATGCCGTTCCGAGAAAGATCTTGTAGCCGATCTCGCCGAAGCCCTGCACGGTGGCGCCGCCGTAGCGGGCCGTGTCGCTGTCGGAGAACCCGGCAAAGCTCACCGCCCGGCGCAGGCGGCTCGCCTGGTCGGCATAGACCGCGCCGAGGCGCAGGGCGAAGGGCCCGCGCTCGACGCCGCCATAGACGGCCCCGAAGCCCCCCTCGATCGTGCCCGATTGCAGGCGCCCTGTGGCGTCGAGGCTGGTCGCGGTGTAGCCGCCCGCGACCCCGAGGCGGAAGCCCGTCTCCAGGCGCAGATCCGCGCCGAGCACGAAGCCGGAGGTCTGGCGGGCCAGCCCGGCGGCGTTGCCGTCGCCGCGCGCCTGCCCGAAGCTGCCGAAGCCCTGGCCCCAGAGCCCGAACACGCGCGGGTCGAGCACCCGCACGGGCACGGGCGCGACCGCCGCGGCCCGCCCCGGCAGGTCGGCCGTGTAGGCCGCCGGCAGGGTGCCGTAGTCGGTGGCCTCGCCCAAGCCCGGGCTGGCGCCCCAGCGCAGGCGGTCGAGGATGGCCTCGCGCACGAAGAAGGCGGTCTCGAACTGGGCTCCGGCCGCGCTGGCGTGGATGTCGCCGGTGAGCGCCCCGAAGGCGGCGCGCGCCTCCGGCGTGGTCAGCCCGACGCTGCGGGCGTAGAGCGCGCCGCCCGCGCCCGCCGCCTGGACGGCGTCGGCGACGCTGGCCTGGTTGCGGGTCTGGGCGATGGTGGAGAAGGCGATGTCGTTGCGGGTCAGGGTGAGGTCGACCTCGGTGGCCGCGTAGCGCAGGGTGGGTGTCAGGAAGGCGAGGTTCGCGGTGACACCCGCGAACTGCCCGCTGACGCCGCCGGTGGCGCTGAGCACCACGTACGCGGTGCGCGGGTCGTAAGTGCCGGCCGCGGCCAGCACCTGCACGGTGCCGCCCGCGAGCGTGGCGGTGCCGGCCACCGCGAGGCGGTCGGCCTGTCCGGCGGCGTTGGCCTCGACCTGGAAGGTCGAGCCCGCCGCAAAGCGCGCGTTGCCGGCGACGTTCAGCGTGCCGATGGAGTTGCCCGGCGCCACCACCGCGCCCGACTGTGCCACCACGCCCCCCACCGTGCCCGTGCCGCCCAAGGTGCCGCCCGCGCCCACCGTCACGGTGCCCGTGATGGTGCCGTTGGCGAAGAGGGCTCCGGTCTGGCCGATGGTGACGTCGGTGGTGACGCGGTCGCTCGCGTCCATCGACAGGCTGCCGATGACGTTCTGGAAGTACCCGGCGGCGCTGTAGAGATCGAGGCGCGACCAGTAGCTGAGCGCGGTGCCGTAGAAGGCGCTGAGCGCGTTCGACTCGGTGTTCACGAGGATCTGGTTGATCGTGCTGGTCTGGAGCGAGCCGTAGAGGCCGCCGCCCGGCGCGATCTGCGCGGCCGCGCTGCTGCTGCCCCCATAGAGGGGTGCGAGCAGGATCGCGGCGTCTGGGCCGCCGATGGGCGCCGCCTCGCGGGGGGCCTGCGCGAAGGTCAGGGTCGGCAGGCCGTAGGCTTGGCGGGACTGGTAGAGCGCCTGATTGGCGGCCGATGGCACGTAGGGATCGCTGGCGGTGTTGGCGCCGCTCGTGGCGCAGGTGGAAACGGCCGCGCCGCAGCCCGCCGAGAGGTATCCGGAGAGTTCGCCCCGCGCCTGGGTGAACAGGGCGGTCAGGTTGATCGCGGTGCCGGTGGTGGTGGCGTTGTTGATGTAGGCGGGGTTCGTGAAGGCCTGCGCGAGATCGTAGGCCGCGAAGGATCGGCTCGCGATGATGTCGAGCGGGTAATGCACGCCGAGCACGATGCGGCTGTCGGCGTATTCCGAGCCCCGCAGGAGCATGCTCTGGTAGAGCGACGGCGTCAGCATGCCGAGCAGGATCGAATCGGTGATCGCGTAGTTGGTGTGCCCGCTCGGGAACGAGGGGTTGGTGGTCAAGCCGTTGATCGAAGTCGGGTCGAACTGGGCGATGGCGTTCGGCCGGGCCTGGACCGGGCGCGAGCTGCCGTAGACGTCCTGGCCCGGGTCCGTGTTTCGGACGCCGGCGGCGATGTCGAGGACGCTGTCGGTGGTGTTGGGCAGGCCGTTGAAGCGCGGCAGGGTGAAGCCGGCGGGCGCCACGGCCGGAACCGCGACGTAGCCCGCCGGGGTCACGCTCGGATTGGTGGCGGCGCCGTTGGCGAAGTAGTTCTTGGCGACGCCGAGATCCGAACTCGTGAAGGTGTAGGCGCGGTTGAGCAGGTCGAAGGTCTTGGCGAGGGGTCCCGTCGTCGCCGTGCTGGCGCGGATGCCGCTCTGGTAGAGCGGGCCGAGCACGCTGCCGTAGCCGCCGACTGGCTGGACCGAATTGATGGTGCCCGGCACGCCGGGATTGCTCTGGATGGCCTGGAGCGGCAACCCGCCCGCGAGGTTGTCGGCGGGTCCGAGATTGACCACCGTGCCGCCGACCAGCGTGATCGAGCCGAGGAACGGCGTATTGCCGGGCAGCGCCTTGTCGCTGATGGCGAGGGCCCGCTGCTGGGGCGTCGAATTGTTGTTGGTCGCGATGGCCTGCGAGAGGTTGAGTTGCAGCGTCGCCTGCCCCACCGCACTCGCGTTGAGGCCGAGGAACGGCCCAAGCAGGTTGAGCACGTTGGCATTGGCCGGCGTGATGTTGGCGGTCTGAGCCTGCGCGGAGGCTAGACCGCTCGCCGCGATCATGATGGCTGCTGTCGATACACCGTATTGGAACCGCATGATTCGCCCCCCGCTCCCGTCCCCTGGACCGGGAGCCTGGATAGCGAAGCGCACGATCCGCGCTTGTTCATAATCCCGTCACATTTTATACGCTGTCACGCCGTGATGATTCCGCAACAACAGGTGTCGGTCTTTCAAATACTTTGCCGCCGAAGCATAAGCGTCGTCCTCGAGAACGGGGCGCGGCCAATTCGAGCGTGCAGCCTTCAAGCCGCGCTCAGGGCCCCGGCATCGTCGCCAAGAGCCGGTTCCAGGCGCGAGACCCGAGCGACGGCGTCGCGCAGGGTGGCCAGGTCCGCATCCGTCTGGGTTCCGAAAGTGGAGAGGTGGCGGCGGTAGGCGCGGGCGCCCGGGCGACCGTTGAAGAGGCCGAGCATGTGCCGCGTCACCGCGTGGAGGCGAAGGCCCGACTGGAGGACGTCCGCGAGAAACGGAGCGAAGGCCTCCACCGCGTCGAACGGGTCGGCCACCGGCGCGTCCTCCCCGAACAGGATCGGATCGACCCCGATCAGGATCGCCGGGTCGCTGTAGGCCGCCCGGCCGATCATCACGCCGTCGACCTCCGCGAGATGGGCAGCCGCGTCGGCGATCGTGACGATGCCGCCGTTGATGGCGATGGGCAGGGTGGGATGCGCCCGCTTCAGCCGGGCCACCCGCCCGTAATCGAGGGGCGGCACGTCGCGGTTCTCCTTGGGCGACAGGCCCTGCAGCCAGGCCTTGCGGGCATGGACCACGAGCCCGTCGACCCCCGCCGCGATCACCGCGTCGGCAAGGGCGTCGAGGGCCCGTTCCGTGTCCTGGTCGTCGACGCCGATGCGGCACTTCACCGTCACGGGAACCGACACCGCCGCCTTCATGGCGGCCACGCATTCCGCGACCAGGGCCGGGTCGCGCATCAGGCAGGCGCCGAAACGCCCGTCCTGGACCCGGTCCGACGGGCAGCCGACATTGAGGTTGACCTCGTCGTAGCCGAAGTCCTCGGCGATGCGGGCGGCTTCGGCCAGATCCGCCGGGTTGGAGCCGCCGAGCTGCACCGCGACGGGGTGCTCCCGCGCGTCGAAGCCAAGCAGCCGCTCGCGGGGCCCGTGGATCACGGCGCCGGTGGTGACCATCTCGGTGTAGAGCCGGGCGCGACGCGACAGCGTGCGGTGGAAGGCCCGGCAATAACGGTCGGTCCAGTCCATCATGGGCGCGATGGAGAAGCGGAGGTCGCGGGCGGTCATCGGGAGGAGATAGCCGTCCGCGCCATCGGCTTCAACGCGGGGCCGGTCCGCTCAGTGATCGTGCTTGCAGTCGGGTCCGTGGACGTGGCCGTGCCCGTGGCCCTGCGTTGGCGCGTGTCCATGATCGTGGTGGGCATGGTCGTGGTGGGCATGATCGTGGTGGGCATGTGTCGCAGGGTCATGCGCGCCATGGTCGTGATTGTGAGGCTCATGCGCGGAATGGTCGTGCGCCTCGTGCGCGTGATGGTCGTGGCCGCACTGGCTGTGGTCGTGGGCGGCCCGCTCGGGCTTGAAGGCGCGGGTCACCGGGGTGGCGGCGCAGCCCTGGCCGCGCACGAGTTCGGCGGCGCTGCGGGGCACGTAGAGCACGTCCGCGGCGATCTCGGCGGGCACGTGGCTCCCGCCGAGCTGCCAGGCGAGGCGCAGGAGGCGGGCCGGGTTCTCGGCGCGCACCTCCAGCAGGGGCTCCCCTGCGGCCCGGATCGCGACGAGGCGGCCGTCTTCGAGGCGCAGGGCGTCGCCGTCCTCAAAGGTCGCGGCCTTGGCCAGGGCGAGGGCGAGGGCGAGGCCGCCCTCCCCGGTCAGGTTCTCGGGCGGGGCCTGCCGGGCGGCGTGATCGAGCACGATGGTGTCGACGACCGCGTCGGCGCGGACGGCGACCTTGCGGACGATGGTGGTGGCGCGCAGCATGGATTCCTCGGCGTCGGGACGGCGGGCGGTGATGGGCGCATCACTAGAGGGTTTTTCGCCCCGACGGAAAGGCGACGCGGAACCTTAGCCATACGGCGTGCATTTGTGATCCGGAATGCTTAAGCTCGGGCGGCACCGACACAACGGCCGAAGGCCGGGTCACGACGCACAAGGGAGTCTCGGAATCATGAAGAAGCTCATCGCCGCCGCCCTCGCGGGCGGTCTCGCCCTCTCCCTCGGTGCGTGCAACACGCCGCAGGACCGCGCCCTCGGTGGCGCCGGCCTCGGCGCCCTCGCGGGTGCGGCCATCGGCGGAGCCGCCACCGGCCGGGCCGGCGGCGCGCTCGCG
>NZ_JAQGKL010000086.1 GCF_028290105.1 Methylobacterium sp. | reverse complement strand
CCCGCGACATCGATCTCCGCCGGCATGCCCGACGGATACGCGGACAGCCACGGGCGCGCGGCGCTCCGGGTTTCGGCCATGTCGATCCTCCCTGTGATGCGGCCCGGTGACTTTAGCCACCTTAGTTCACATCTAAACCATCCTCCGCCATCCGGGCGGCGGGATCAAGCAGCCGCGTCTGGTCGGGCGAGACGAATCCGCTGCACCGTCAGCCCGTTGACGCAGAGGTGGGGCAGAAATGCCGCGACGGCCAGGGCGGCGGCGATCAGCGCATCGGCAAGGCTCAGAGACCGCCGGGGCCAGATCCCGAAGCCCGCGATATGCCCGAGGCCCAAGGTGGCGAGGGCGAACCAGAGGGTCAGGGTGCGGACCAGGATCTCACTGAGCCGCCGGAGCCAGCGCAGGGGCGGGTGCCTGCGATTGCCGATCAGCAGCGCGCCAAGCCCGAGCGCGCTGGCGAAGACCAGGGTCGCGAGGGCCGAACCGACGGCATAGGCCGCCGGCATCGGCGCTTGTGTGAGGAAGGCGTTGCCGCCGCTGGCGAAGGCGAGGCGCAGGATCACGCCGCCGAAGGTCGGATGCAGGCAGGCGGCCAGGAAAAGTGCGATTGCCAGCCCGCCGCCCACGACACGGCGAGGCCAGGCGGCGGGCCCGGGCCGGACGATCCGCACGACGTGACTCGTCAGGCCATAGACGATCGCCACTGCAAAGAGGGGATAACGATCGAGGAAGAAGCCGTAGAACCGGCTCTCGAGTTCCGGAGGCAGCGCGGTGCGCTGGTCGAACCCGGTCGCGAAGGTCGCGGCGATCGCAAGGACCGCCGTGGCCAGCGGGATCAGGGCCGGCAGCACGGCACGCACCGGGGATCAGCCCTCGTAGTTGTCGCGCACCAGACGATCGAGGAGGCGCACGCCCCATCCCGCCCCCCAGCTCCGGTTGATCTCGCTCGACGACGAGGACATGGCGACACCCGCGATGTCGAGATGGGCCCAGGGCACGTCGTTGACGTAGCGCTTCAGGAAGGAGGCCGCCGTGGCCGCGCCACCGTGTCGGCCGCCCGAGTTCTTCATGTCGGCGAACTTCGAGTCGATCGCCTTGTCGTAGGCGGGGATCAGCGGCATCCGCCAGACGGCCTCGCCCGTCGCCTCTCCGGCGGCGGTGATCTTGGCCGAGAGGGCGTCGTCATTGGAGAACATCCCGGCGATGTCCTGGCCCAGCGCCACGATGATCGCGCCCGTCAGGGTCGCGAGATCGATCATGAACTTCGGCTTGTAGGCGCCCTGGATGTGCCAGATCACGTCAGCGAGGACGAGGCGGCCTTCCGCATCGGTGTTGATGACCTCGATGGTCTGGCCCGACATCGAGGTGACGATGTCGCCGGGGCGGTAGGCGTCGCCATCGGGCATGTTCTCGACGATGCCGATGGCGCCGATCACGTTCACCTTCGCCTTGCGTGCGGCTAGCGCGTGCATCGTGCCGACGACGCAGGCGGCCCCGCCCATGTCGCCCTTCATATCCTCCATGCCGCCGGCCGACTTGATCGAGATGCCGCCGGAATCGAAGCATACGCCCTTGCCGATGAAGGCGATGGGGGCCTCACCGGCCTCGCCACCGTTCCAGCGCATGACCACGACGCGGGGCTCCTTCACGGAGCCGCGAGCGACCGCGAGCAGCGCGCCCATGCCGAGCGCCGCGAGCTTGGCCGGCCCCAGAACCTCGACCTCGACGCCGAGCTTGGTCAGTTGCTCCGCGCGCCGGGCGAACTCTTCCGGATGCAGGACGTTTGGCGGCTCGTTGACGAGTTCGCGGGCGAGGATGACGCCGTCCGACACGGCCTCGGAAATCTTCGCGGCGGCCTCGGCGGCGGAAACGTCCGCCACCATCAGGGTCAGGGACGTGCTCTTCGCATCCTCGCCCTCGGGCTTCTTCTTGGTCTTGTAGCGGTCGAAGCTGTAGTGGCGCAGACGCGCACCGAGCGCGAAATCGGCGGCGTTCTCGGCCGTGACATCGAGGTCCCCGATCGTCAGCGCCACGTGGGCGTTCCGGCCCGAGACCTTGCTGGCGGTGAAGCCGCCGAGCGCCGGCCAGTCGATCTTGGCGCGGTCCTTCTCCGAGCCGAGTCCGATCACCAGTAGACGGTCGGCGTCGAGGCCGGCGGGGGCGGGCAGCGCCAGCGCCGAGAGGGACTTGCCCTTGAATCGCTCGCTGGCCGCGGCCCGCGCCACGAGATCCGCGACACCGCCGCCGATCGCCTGCGCCACGGCCGGCGCGAGCGCCAGGTCGTCGCCCACGAACAGGACGACGTCTCCCCGGCCCACCGAGCCCAAGGGCCCGAACGTGATCGTGATTCCGTCCGCCATGACGCTGCTTTCCGAGAATTGGGCTCGAACGAGAGATGCGTTCGAAAGTGGTGCACGCAAAATGTGCGGAGCGGCACGGGATGAGACGCGGCGCTCCAGGCGCTTCTGTGTACCCGTTGAGGCAGAGAACGCAACGCGACCGCGACGCCGCGAAAGCGCCCGAATTGGCGCGCCCCGATCGGAGTCGACGGCCGGGGGGCGCGAGAGGTAGAAACGGGCGGGGTCTCGAACTCCGTCGGGCATCGTGGCGAGGCCATCCACGAGACGCCCTCCCCAGAGAACCGATGACGCAGATCGAGCGCTACATCTTCAGAATCGCGCTCGGGGCGTTCCTCGCCTGCCTGATCGGCCTGACCGGCACGATCTGGGTGACGCAGGCCCTGCGCGAGCTCGACCTGATCACCGCCAAGGGCCAGACCCTGCTGATCTTCTTCCTGATCACCGGCCTTTCGCTCCCGACGCTGATCACGGTCATCGCCCCCGTGGCCCTGTTCATCGCGGTGGTCTACGCCCTGAATAAGCTGAACGGGGATTCAGAGCTCATCGTGATGTCGGCCGCCGGAATGCGACCCCGGCGGATCCTGCGGCCCTTCCTCAGCCTCGGCCTCGCGGTCAGCCTCGCGGTGGCTTTCCTGACGATCCAGGTGATGCCTTCTTCCTTCCAGGAACTGCGCGACGTCGTGACCCGCGTGCGGGGCGACTTCATCGCCAACGTGGTCAAGGAGGGGCAGTTCACCAGCCTCGAGAGCGGCATCACCTTCCATTTCCGCGAGCGCGGTCCGGGTGGCTCCCTGCTCGGACTGTTCATCCAGGACAAGCGCGAGCCGGGCAAGTCGGTGGTCTACCTCGCCGAGCGGGGCCAGGCGATGGAGTATGGCGGGCAGAGCTATCTGGCGCTCGAAAAGGGCAGCGTCCACCGCCAGCAGAAGGATTCGCGCGACGCCTCGATCGTCACCTTCGAGCGCTACACCGTCGATCTGGCGGCATTTACGCCGCCCGACGCCGAACTGGTCTACAAGCCGCGCGAGCGGGCCACGACGCAGTTGCTGTTCCCCGACACCAGCGAGACCTACTACAAGCAGCAGAAGGGCCGGTTCCGGGCGGAGTTGCACGATCGGCTGTCGTCCTGGCTCTATCCGCTGGCCCTCACATTCATCGCCTTCGCGGCCCTTGGCGATCCGCGCACGACCCGGCAGGGGCGCGGCCTCGCGGTGGCGGGCGCGGTCCTCGCCGTCGTGGTCGTGCGGATCGGCGGGTTCGCCGCCAGCAGCGCCGCCGCGCGCAGCCAGGGCGCGGTGGCGGCGGTCTACGGCGTGCCGCTCCTGGCGATCCTCATCTCGGCGATCATCATCTTCAACGGCGCGGCCGTGCGCGACTGGAACGCCCGCGTGACCCGTGCCCTGACCGGGGTGTTTGGCCGTCTCGGTCGGCGCCCGCGCCTCGGCGTCCAGTGAGAGGCGTGGGCGCATGCTGATCGGCGCGACGCTCGGCCGCTACTTCGCCATGCGCTTCCTGCGCACGGTGCTGGGCGTGTTCCTCACGGTCTTCACCCTCGTCTACACCCTCGATTTCGTCGAGCTGCTCCGGCGCGCGGGCGACGCCGAGGGCGCGTCCACAGGTTTGATGGCGCAGCTCTCGCTCTACCGGACCCCGGCCGTCGCCGAGGGCGTGCTGCCCTTCGCGATCCTGTTCGGCTCGATGGCCGCCCTGCTTCAACTCTCGCGCAAGCTCGAACTCGTGGTGGCACGCGCGGCCGGCATCTCGGCCTGGCAGTTCCTGCAGCCCGGCGTGTTCGTGGCGCTCGCGATCGGGGCCTTCACGGTGGGCGTCTACAATCCGGTCTCGGCGCTGATGAAGCAGCGCTCCACCGAGATCGAGGCCAAGATCTTCTCCCGCGCGACCAAGGCCAATTCCGGCAAGGACCTCTGGATCCGCCAGCGCAGCCTCGACGG
>NZ_JAQGKL010000055.1 GCF_028290105.1 Methylobacterium sp. | reverse complement strand
AAGTGAATGCTGGTGTTGTAGAGGATGTGCGAGCCGGGATGCCGTATTTCCTGCTTGCCCCAGCACTTCCACGGCATGCAGTAATAGTCGCCGCCAATCTCCGCCGTGTCCTTGGCGGCGCTCATCGTGACGAGATCGAACTTGTCCTGATTCTTCATGTGCGCCTTGAGCCGCTCGGGGCTTTGGCCGCAATAGCCGGTCGACCAGCCGCCGCGGTTGATCTCGCGCAGGATGTCCTCGGCTTGCGGCACGTTGTTCTCGACCTTGATGTTCTTGAACATCTTGTCGGCGACGCCCCATTTCTGCGCGAGCAGATAGATGACCTCGTAATCGTTCTTCGATTCGAAGATCGGCTTCACAATCTGCTCGCCCCATTGCAGCGAGCGGTTCGAGGCCGTGCGCGAGCCGTCCATTTCGAGCGAGGTCGCGATTGGCAGCAGGTAGGTGTTGTCGCGCCGCGCGTTCAGCGCCGAGAAGGTCGTCGGATGCGGATCGGCGACGACCAGCAGCTCGAGCTTCTTCATGCCCTCGATGGCTTCGGGAATGCGCGTGACAGTGTTGCCGCCGTGGCCAAAGACCATCATGGCCTTAATGTTGGAGCGCTGGTCGATCTGCTCGGCCGGCAGATTCACCGCATCGAACCAGCGTGTCGAGGTGATGCCGGGCGATTCCATGTTCTCCTTGCGCGAGCGGGCCTTGCGGCCGGCCGCCGCCGGAACCTCGTCGAAGCGCGATTGCAGCCACTCGTAGGGCACGTCCCAGACGCGGGCCCAATGGCGCCAGCCACCCTCGACGAGGCCGTAATAGAGCGGCAGCGACGTCACATCGAGGCCGAGATCGGTCGCGCCCTGCACGTTGGTGTGGCCGCGGAAGATGTTGGCGCCCGTGCCCGGCTTGCCGACGTTGCCGGTGGCCAGACAGAGGATGCAGAGCGCGCGCACGTTGGCGGTGCCCACCGTGTGCTGGGTCGCGCCCATGCACCAGATCAGGGTGGCGGGCTTCTCCTTGGCGAATTTCTCGGCCACGCGGCGGAGCTGTTCGCCCGGCACGCCCGAGACGCGCTCGACCTCTTCCGGCGTCCACTTGGCGACTTCGCGACGGACGTCGTCCATGGCGTAGACGCGCTGGCTGATGAACTCCTTGTCCTCCCAGCCATTCTGGAAGACGTGCCAGAGGATACCCCAGACCACCGGGATGTCGGTGCCCGAGCGGATGCGCACGTATTCGGTGGCGTGCGCCGCGGTGCGGGTGAAGCGCGGGTCGATGACGATCATGTTCGCGCGGTTGATCTCCTTGCCCGACAGCACGTGCTGCATGGAGATCGGGTGCGCCTCGGCCGGATTGCCGCCGAGGATGATCATGGTCTTGGCGTTGCGAATGTCGTTGTAGGAGTTGGTCTGGGCGCCGTAGCCCCAGGTGTTGGCGACACCCGCCACCGTCGTCGAGTGGCAGATACGCGCCTGATGGTCGACGGAGTTCGTGCCCCAGAAGGCGCCGAACTTGCGCATCAGGTAGGCGGCCTCGTTGGTGAACTTGGCCGAGCCCAGCCAGTAGACGGAATCCGCGCCGTTCTTCTCACGGATGGCGGTGAGCTTGTCGCCGATCTCCTCGATCGCCTGCTCCCACGAGACGCGCTGCCACTGACCGGCGACGAGCTTCATCGGGTACTTGAGGCGACGGTCCGAGGAGACGAGCTCGCGGATCGCCGCGCCCTTGGCGCAGTGCGTGCCGCGGTTGATCGGGCTGGCGTAGGAGGGCTCCTGGCCGACCCAGACGCCGTTCACGACCTCCGCCGTCACCGTGCAGCCCACCGAGCAATGGGTGCAGATGTTGCGCTTGATCTGGACGTCCGGACCGACCGCCGAGGAGCCGGCGGCCTTGGCCTGGCGCACCGATCCGAGCTGGATCGTGCCGGCGGCCGCCAGAGCGCCGGCCGTGAGGCCGGACTTCTTCAGGAAGCCGCGTCGGTCGAGGACCCCGGCGGCGAGACCCGCTGCGACGGCCTGGTGCTTGGTGCGGCTCGCCTCGCCGCTCTTGCGCTTGGTCAGCATCGCAGTTTCACTTCTTCCCGGCGGCGTTGGTGCTGTTCTGGAGCGTTTCGTACCCGTTCGTCCGGTAGAACGCCTTCACCTCGTCGCTGAGGCGGTAGCGCGACCGGGTCTCGTCCGTGCCGGGGTCGTAGGCCTGCGCCTCGGTGGCTGCCATCGGCGACGCGACGCCGACCGCCGCCGCCACCGTGCCGCCCCCGAGGGCGCGGAAGAACTGGCGACGACCGAGCTGGTCCTTCTGATCCTGTCCCATCGTCGACACTCCTCACCGGCGCTGCCCCGAAGGGCGTCGCGCCTCAAACCACTGTGTCCGGATGCCCGCTCAGGCATCCATCGCGAAAGCCGCGGCCTCGACCTCGAGGAACGCGCGTCCGAGCGCACCCACCGCGCGGTAGAATCGCGCTGCCTTGGCGCGCTCCAGATCCGCGAAGAAGCGCCCCGCCCACGGCGCGACGTGCCGCTGGTAGAATGCACGCTCGACCCCGGCTTCCGCCTCGAAACGTCCGGCCACGAGACCGGCCATCACATCGAGGAGAATCGCCAGATGATCCTCCGGTTCGGTCATCGCCTCGTCCCGCTCGATGCCGAGCGCCGCGAGGTCATCGCGGACCCGGGCGAGGGGACGTTCGTTGAGGAAGCCGGTCAGATAGTAGGAGGCGTAGGGCAGCAGCTCACCGCGTCCGACGCCCACGAACAGATCGAAATATTCCCGCTCCGCCGCGTCCTGATTCGTGGCGGCGGCCGCATGACCGAGCGCCGCCACCTCGCGGCCAAGGACGCTGTCCCCGCCCTTCAGCCCCGCGAGGGCCGACAGCAGGTCGGAATTGGGCGCGCGCCCAAGCAAAACGGCGAGAAGGTCGTATTGCTGCGCGCGTAGCTGATCGACCTCGTCCATGGCCACGCCACCACTCAGGGACATCGCCGCCGACAGATCGGCGCCGTTTTCCGCCGAGGACACCGAAGACGACGCAACGGAACGCATTCCACTCCTCAGGCCCGCCAAGCCACGTCATCCCCCATACGAGGTATGCTACTTTGTATCTATGATAAAAAGCGCTGTTCCTTCGTGCAATCGCGTTTCTCGGATTTAGCTGGGCATCGCGCCGCCATGGCGTCGCAGGCGCGAAACAATTGTGGGCGATTGAAACGCAACGGTCGGCTCGGCTTGCGGAATAAGCACGGTTTCCCCGGCGTGCGCGATCTTTGCGGGCGTTTCGGTTAGGTCCAGCTCCGCGACCGCCGGACGTTCGGTTTCGGCCTCCGGCACGACATCGGCTTCCTCCGGTGCCGCCTCCGCCTCCACCGGTTTGGGCGCATGCCCGGTCATGACGCGCTCGACCATCGCCTTGATGTCGTCGGTCGGGAGCATCGGCCCGAGGCCGGGGACGCCGCCCGGCGTATTCCAATCATAGGCGTATTCCCGCGCCTCGCTCACGAAGTCGCGGATGCTCGGGTCGACGGACCACATTTTCCGGAGTGCGGCGTTGCGCAGGACCGATGGGATGCCCGCGCGCAGGAACGGGATCAGGTCGGTCTCGGCCGTGAGATCCTCGAGCTTCGGCAGGCGCGCGATCGCCTCGGCCAGGGCATCGGCTTCCTCGGGCGTCGCCGGCGTGGCCGCGTCGACAGGGGTTGGAAGAGCGGACCCTTCTTCGGGAAGCGGCGGAACTTCGGCGCGTTCGGCGGCGCGGACCGCCCGCTTGCGCCGAGCCCAGCGCGACAGGATGCCGTCGCTCATTCCCCGCGTCCCTTGTTGGCGCCGCCTCGCGCCAGGGCTTCCGGGTCGGCCCGGTCGCGCTTGCGCTTCTCGAACTTCCGCTCGACGTGGAAGGCCTCGAAGAAGGCCAGCAGCACGCCCTGGGATTCGGCCGGCATCGGCACCGCCTCGACGATCTCGCCGATTCCCTCGGCCATCGATTCGCCCTCGTAGGGATCGGCGGTCACGGTGGCGACCTCGTATTCGTCCTCGCCCAGTTTCCGGAGCGAGATCCACAGGGAGGGCCGTCCGGAGACGAGGTTGTCGCGGTAATGCGAGGTCTCGGCCGGGTGGAGTAGCACGTCGTAGGCGCCGGCATAGAACACCGCTTCCTCCTCGGTCTCCGACAGCTTCGTCCAGTTCGCCACGGGCGGCGCCGCCGGCAGGGCCGCCACCGGCAACCAGGCATGGCTCGCCCATGGTCCGCGCAGGCGGCGCCGGGCCACCAGCACGCCGACCTCGAAGTGGTTCTCCGGCATCGCCTCGTCCTTCCTGTGATGCGCCAACGCGCCGCTGCGCCGTTCGGGTCTCAAGAGCCCGATGGAACGCCCTTCAGGGGCAGCCCGGCGATCAGGTTCTGCGGCTTCATCGTGACCAGATTGCCGGACGTTCCGGCGAGCAGCAGGTAGACGGGCCGGTCGCCGACGGCTTCGTCCACGAAGGTCGTCTCCGCGAAGGTGAGACTGAAGATCGCGATCACCCGCGCCTGATCGGCGTCCTCCACATGCTCGCCGTGCCAGAGGGCGTTGCCGATCCGTGTCGCCTCGGCGTCGAGACCGACGAACCAGCGCCAATCGGTCTCCTCCAGCCGATCCAGGGGCTCGACGCGCACCGAAACGTTGAGGAGATGTCCGACGAAGGCCTCGATCACGCGC
>NZ_JAQGKL010000031.1 GCF_028290105.1 Methylobacterium sp. | reverse complement strand
ACATGCGCGACCCCAACAGCCTGTTCCTGACCCAGGCCTTCCGCATGCGCAACCGCGACCTCGTCTACGTCTCGAACGCGCCCTTCACGGAAGTCCAGAAGGTCCTATCCGTCTTCTCCACCGTCACGGCGCCTGTCTCGGCCGCCGCATCCGTCTACGGCGTCGCCCGCTGAGGCCACGAAAAAAGGGGGCGCTCGCCGCGCCCCCTTTCGTTTGTCGGATGGTCCTCGCTTCGGTCCTAGAAATAGGACTTGAGCGTGCCGCGGCGGCGCACGTCGAGGGTGGCGCAGTGGAACGAGCCACCGAACGGGCCGTAGGACAGGAACGGCGCCGGGATCGGATCGAAGCCCCAATCTTTCAGCGCCTTGATCAGCGTCGGCTGGCTCGCGTCGACCACGATCTTCTTCTCGTCCAGCGCCAGGACGTTGATCGACGTCCAGGGCGAGCACATCGAGATCTTGCTCATGAAGCCCTCGACCGGGTCGGGGCGCGGCGCGATCAGCACGTCCCACTTCTTGAGGACGGCCGGCAGTTTCTCGACGTCGACATAGTCCGGGTTGACCAGAACCTTGCCGGGCGCCAGCGGCATGAACGACGAGTCGATGTGCATCGGCTGCGGGCAGCGGCTCTCGATCTCGTGGATGCGGAAGCCGGGGCCGAGGTGGCGGCGCAGCCACTCGATGCCCATCAGGTTGGTCACATTGGAGCGGGTCACGAACAGGTCGCGCCCGCAGCGCACGAAATCGGCCGCGTCGAAGACGGGCTCGAACTCGTTGACGGTGAACTGCATCGGCTCGCCGGCCTTCAGGTTCGGCACCCGGTAATCGTAGTTGTAGAGGTCGTCCGTCAGCTGCGGACGGGGCGCCGAGGTCCAGCGCGCACCGTTGCGGAAATACTCCTTGAACAGGGCGCGGTAGGCGTCGCCCTCGAAATAGCGTGAGCGCCAGCACATCGGGCTTTCGATGATCTCGTCACCGATGACCAGGTACGGATCGCGCGGGCAGGCGACGCAGAATCCGCGCGAGGACCATTGCGGCGCCTTGAACTTGCGCGAAAAATCGATCGCGTCGGGGCGGCGGATCTTCACGCCTTCGCCGGCCAGGATCGAGATGAAGTTGTCGAGCTCCTTCTGCGCGAGCTTCTTCATGAACTTCGGATACCGGAAACCGGAGGCGAAGCGATAGAACGGCTGCGCGGCGCGCGGCAGGTTGAAGATCACCGTGAGGTGGTGTGTCGGAATGGTCGCACCGTCGAGACTTCCGACGATGACCTCCTCCAGCGGATCCCACTCGTTCCAGGCCATCACCGGAGAATTAGGGGCTGGAACGCGGCCCGTTCCGAGGCCGGAATAGTGCTCCGCCGGCGCCTCGTCGCGCACGGCCGCATCGGCCGTGATGTGTGTCTCGCGATCCATCGAAATCCGTTCCCCTGTCCGCCCCGACGGCTGATTCTCGGGCGCTGGGCCCTGTGCCGCTTTGGTTCTGACTGTGTCTCCGGGGTGATAGACAACGGTTCCCAAAGCTGCAACTTCCGAGGACATTCAACGTCTCCGGCGGTTTTTTGCGGTCGGAGACGCGGCGGATTCTCGAATACGGGAAGCGCCGCGACGCCCGCCGAAAGGGGACCATGAAGCGTCTGACGACTTTGGCCCTGATCGCCGGTCTGTGCACGGTCGTCGGCCTGTTCCTGTCATCGGGCCTGGAAGACGTGGCCGCCGCCGTCGTGAGCGCCGGATGGGGTGCGCTGATCGTCGTCCTCGCGCGCGCCGTCGCGGTGGCCTGGGCCGGTCTCGGCTGGTTCGTGATCTTCCCCAAGGCCACGCGTCCGACCCTGCGGGAGAGCGTCGTCCTGCGGTTCGTGCGCGAGGGCATCAACACGCTGCTCCCCGTGGCCCAGGTCGGCGGCGATTTCGTCGCGGCTCGCCTCCTGACGAAGCGCGGCGTGCCCGGCGGCATCGCGGGCGCCAGCATGTTCGTCGACCTGATGACCCAGGCCGTGACGCAGTTCCTCTTCACGGTGGCGGGCGTCGCGCTCCTCGTCTGGCTCGCGGGCGATGGCCCGATCGTGCGCACCGTACTGGGTGGCCTGGCGCTGGCCGCCCCCGCCCTCGGGGCGTTCTACCTGATCCAGCGCCGCAGCGGCCACAAGATCATCCAGGCCGTGATCGGCCGCTTCGCCGGATCGCGTGAATGGCAGGCGCTCGGCGCCGTGGACGTCCTCTACGACAGCCTAAAGCGTCTCTACGGCAATCGTTCGCGCGTCCTGGGCGGGATGGGCATCCACCTGATCGGCTGGCTGATCGGCACGGTCGAGGTCTACGTCGCCCTCCACTTCATGGGATATCCCGTCAGCATCGCCGAGGCGGTGGTGATCGAGAGCCTGGCGCAGGCGGTGCGCGGCGCGGCTTTCGCCGTGCCCGGTGCCCTCGGGGCACAGGAAGGCGGGCTGATCGCCCTGTGCGCCATCTTCGGAATTCCGGCGGAGGCGGCCCTCGCCCTCTCGCTCGTCAAGCGTCTGGCGGATCTGCTGGTCGGCGTTCCGGGCCTCTTCGCCTGGCACGCCCTCGAAGGCCGCCCGTCCGCGCCGGTCGAGGAGCCGGACGTCCGGGGCGAAACCACCCTGCGCCGCGACCTGCGCGTTCCCGCCCCGGCCTTCAGCCGTGCCGGGGATCTCGGTGGCGCACTGATCCGGAACGATGCCGAATTGGGAGAACTCAAGAAGTGCGCCTGACACGCATCGTCCGCGCCGGCCTGCTTGCCGGCCTGTTGCAGGTCGGTTTCGCCGCGCATGCGGCAGACGATCCGGCCGCCGCCGCGATCACGAAGGTCTATGCGAGCTTCGAGAAGGCGCTGAAGGACAGCCCGAAGGACGTCAAGGCGCGCGCCGCCAGCATCGGGGGTCCCTTGAGCGAGACCTTCGATTTTCCGGCGATGATCCGCGTCGCGGTCGGCCCCAAGTGGAAGGCGTTCACGCCCGAGCAGCAGGGGGCCCTCACCGAAGCCTTCGGCCGCTACTTCACCGCCACCTACGCCACCCGGCTCGCGCAGGCCGCCGGCGGCAAGCTCAACGTGAAGCCGCAGAGCGAGGCACGGGGCGCCAACCGGGTGGTTCAGACCGAAGTCGCCAACAAGGACGGCGACACCTCGCAGGTCGATTTCCTGCTGAGCCCCGAGAACCGGGTGCAGGACGTCTATCTCAACGGGAACGTCAGCGAAGTCGCGAGCCTGCGCGGCAGCTTTGCCGAGCCCCTGAAGTCCGGTGGCGCCGACGGCCTGCTCACATTCATGCGTGATCGCACCACCGGCATGCTCGCCGTCAAACCAACGCCTTAGTCTGGCGAGAGAGCATCGGACTTTCTTCCTTTCCGCCGCCGAACGATTCGCGCCGCTCGATCTCGCGGCACTCTCACGAGACCCGTGACCGAGCGATGCCCCTGATGGACCTGACCTGGCTCTCGCATCTTCTACCGCTGATCGCCCTGGTCGGTTGCCTCTACGGGCTGACCGCCGCCGGCCTCGCCGGACGCTTCGCGCGCAGACCGGCCCCGGCTCTCGGCGCAAACGCGCCCTCGGTCACGATCCTCAAACCCCTCTGCGGCATCGAGCCGAACCTCTACGAGAACCTCGAGACGTTCTGCCAGCAGGCCTATGCCGCGCCGGTACAGATCGTGTTCGGCGTGCAGAACGTCGCCGATCCGGCGATCGGCATCGTCCGCCGGCTCCAGGCCGGCTATCCGAGCCTGCGCCTCGACCTCGTGATCGACGCCCGGCAGCACGGCTCCAACCGCAAGGTCTCCAACCTCATCAACATGTCGGGGCAGATCGCCCATGACGTCGTCGTGCTCGCCGACAGCGACATGGTGGTGAAGCCGGACTACCTCGGCCGCATCGTCGCCGAATTGGCCCAACCCGGCGTCAACGGCGTCACCTGCCTGTATCACGGCGTCCCGGCGCATCGGGGCATATGGGCCCACCTCTCGGCTCTCGCGATCGACGTGCAGTTCCTGCCCAACGTGGTCATGGGCACCTCCCTCGGGCTCGCCACGCCCTGCTTCGGTTCCACCATCGCGTTCACCGCGAAGGCGCTGGCCGAGGTCGGCGGGTTCGAGGCGTTCCGCAACGATCTCGCGGACGATTATGCCATCGGCGAAGCGCTCCGCGCCCAGGGTGGCGTGGTGGCGATCCCCAACTTCACCATCGGGCACACCTGCGTCGACACCGATCTCGCGAGCCTGTGGAGCCACGAACTGCGCTGGAACCGCACCATCCGCAACGTCGATCCCGCCGGCTATGCCGGATCCCTCGTGACCCACGCCTTTCCGCTGGCGCTGATCGGCGCGCTGATTCCCGGCGCCGGCACGACGGCACTGGCGGTCGCCGCCTTCGCGCTCGCCTGCCGCATCATCCTGTGCGTGCGCCTGGAGCGCAGCTTCGGCCTCGCGCCGCACGCCTACTGGCTGTTGCCGATTCGCGACATCCTCTCCTTCATGAACTTCACTTGGAGCTTCGTCTCGGGGGCGGTGACATGGAAGGGCCATGATTATCGCGTCGTTGCAGATGGCACCTTGATCCCCGAGACGACGCTCGGTCGCGATGCTGGTGCATCGCCGCTCTAAGCTTCGTCCGTCCTCGACTCACCTTTTCCCTGATCTCGCTGAGGCCTTGAACCCCATGCGCACCCTTTTCCTGCAGGCTCCCACCTTCGACGGCTTCGATGGCGGTGCCGGCTCCCGCTACCAGGCCAAGCGCGAGATCAAGTCGTTCTGGTACCCGACCTGGCTGGCGCAGCCCGCCGCCCTGGTGCCGAACTCGAAGCTCATCGACGCGCCGCCCCACAACATCAAGCTTCCCGAGATCGTGGCCCAGGCCAACGACTTCGACCTCGTGGTGCTTCACACCTCCGTTCCGTCGTTCAAGTCGGACGTGAAGACCATCGAGGCGCTGAAGGCCGCGAATCCCAAGCTGATCGCCGGCCTGATCGGCGCGAAGGTGGCAGTGGACGCGGCCGGCGCGATGGCCCAGGCCCCTTGCGTCGATTTCTGCGCCCGCAACGAGTTCGACTTCACCGTCAAGGAAGTCGCCGACGGCACCCCGATGTCGGAGATCAAGGGCCTGTCCTACCGGGACGCCAACGGCGTCGTGATCCACAATGTGGATCGCGAGATCATGACGGACATGGACCAGCTCCCCTTCGTCACGAGCGTGTACAAGCGCGACCTCGAGATGGAGAAGTACTTCATCGGGTACCTCAAGCACCCCTACATCTCGTTCTATTCGGGCCGTGGCTGCAAGTCGCGCTGCACCTTCTGCCTCTGGCCGCAGACGGTGGGCGGGCACACCTACCGCACCCGCTCGGTCGCGCACGTGATCGAGGAGATCAAGTACTGCCTGAAGGAGTTCCCGCAGACCAAGGAGTTCTTCTTCGACGACGACACCTTCACGGACAACCTGCCGCGCGCGGAGGAAATCGCCCGCGAACTCGGCAAGCTCGGCGTGACCTGGTCGTGCAACGCCAAGGCGAACGTGCCGCGCGAGACCCTGAAGGTTCTCAAGGAGAACGGCCTGCGCCTGCTCCTCGTCGGCTATGAATCCGGCAACCAGCAGATTCTGAACAACATCAAGAAGGGCATGCGCGTCGAGGTGGCCGAGAAGTTCACCAAGGATTGCCACGACCTCGGCATCGCCATCCACGGCACCTTCATCGTCGGCCTGCCCGGCGAGACCCGGGAGACGATCCAGGAGACGATCGCCTTCGCCAAGCGCATCAACCCGCACACCATCCAAGCGTCGCTGGCCGCCCCCTATCCGGGCACCTTCCTCTATAAGCAGGCCGTGGAGAACGGCTGGCTCGACGTGGCGAACGCCGAACTCGTCGACGAGAACGGCGTGCAGATCGCGCCGCTGCACTATCCCCACCTGTCGCATTCCGAGATCTTCGCTGCGGTGGAAGAATTCTATCGCAAGTTCTACTTCCGCGCTCCGAAGATCGCCTCCATCGTTTCCGAGATGGTCCGATCGCCGGACATGATGAAGCGCCGCCTGCGCGAGGGCGTGGAGTTCTACCGCTTCCTCAAGGAGCGTCAGGGCGTCAAGGCGGCCTGAACCACCGCGCATACGTCTGATCGAGCGGCCGGGCCTAAGAAGCCCGGCCGTTTCGCGTTCGCGGGCTCGAAGCCTCGGGCCCGCACCCATCAGCCCGTCCTGCCATTCGCCACCGGGAGTCATGATGTGAAGCGGTTGGTCGTGACGGCCGATGATTTCGGCCTGAGCCTCGAGGTCAACGAGGCGGTGGAGCAGGCGCATCGGGAGGGCATTCTCACGGCGGCCAGCCTGATGGTCTCGGGTCCAGCGGCGGCCGACGCACTCGCGCGGGCCCGGCGCCTGCCGTCGCTGCGGGTCGGCCTGCATCTCGTGATGGTGGAGGCGTGGCCGACCCTGCCACCGGCCGATCTCCCGGACCTCGTCGGCGCGGACGGCCTGATCCGCAGCGACATGGGCCGCCTTGGCCTCGATCTGGCGCTGAAGGCCTCGGCGCGACGCCAGCTCGCCGCAGAGATCGAAGCGCAGTTCGAGGCCTATCGGGCCACGGGCCTCGCCCTCGATCACGTCAACGCGCACAAACACTTCCACGTGCATCCGCTCATCGCCGGTCTCGTACTCGCGGCGGGCCTGCGTCACGGCATGCGGGCGATCCGGGTTCCGCGCGAGACGCGGGCCGTGCTGCGCGCCGCCGAGCCCGGTGCCAACCCGAGAGCGGCCCTCGACAGCGC
>NZ_JAQGKL010000315.1 GCF_028290105.1 Methylobacterium sp. | reverse complement strand
AGCTTCACCAATTCGGCCCTGCGCAACCTGCTCGCCCGCTCGACCCGCGACGGGATCGTGCGCACGCAGCGTGCCGAACTGATGAACCAGATCCAGGCCGACGTGAACAAGCAGGCCAAGGAACTCGGCGTCGAGATCGTCGACCTGCGCATGACCCGCGTCGATCTACCCGCTCAGAACAGTTCGGCGGTCTACAAGCGCATGACGACCGAGCGCGAGCGCGAGGCGGCCGACATCCGCGCGAACGGCGAGCAGATCGCGGTGACGATCAAGGCCAAGCCCGATCGCGACGTGACCGTGCTGCTCTCGGAGGCCAACCAGACCGCCGAGACCCTGCGCGGTCAGGGTGACGCCGACAAGAACCGCATCCTAGTGGAAGCCTACGGCAAGGACGCGGATTTCTTCGGCTTCTACCGCTCGATGCAGGCCTACGAGAACGGGTTGAAGGGTTCCGAGACCCGGTTGGTGATCAGCCCGACCTCGGACTTCTTCCGCTACTTCAACGATCCGCAGGGCCGCAGCCCAGCGACGCCGGCAACGCGCTCGCGCGCGCCGGCCGAGCCTGGCACCACCGGCACCACGCGCTGAGCCCGACGCGATGACGCACCGGCGGCGGATCCCGATCCGCCGTCGGACTCTTGATCGGCGACCGTCGCGGACGATCTAAGGGCATCCTTGCACAACAAGAGGTCGACCATGGTCCCCGTTGCGAGCGCCGTCCGGGCGCCACGTTCCCGAGCGCTCCGCGAAAACCTGAGCCAGACGCTTCGCTCGACCCTCGTCGCCGCGACGCTTGCGACTTCCGTCGCCCTGACCGGATGGTCAGGCCCGGCCTTCGCGAAGGGTCCGGACTCCCTGGCCGACCTCGCCGATCAGGTCACCGATGCGGTGGTGAACATCTCCGCCTCCACGACCGTCGACGCGCGTCCCAATACACGTTCGGGTCCGCAACTTCCGCCGGGTACCCCGTTCGAGGATCTCTTCGAGGAATTCTTCAACAAGCGCGGCCAGCGCGGTGGTGGTGACCGCAATGAGGCCGAGCGCTCGCGCCCGCAGCAGCGCAAGTCGAATTCCCTCGGGTCCGGCTTCATCATCGACGCCTCCGGCATCGTGGTGACGAACAACCACGTCATCGGCGACGCCAACGACATTCAGGTCATCCTGCACAACGGCACCAAGCTGAAGGCCGAGATCATCGGCAAGGACGCGAAGATCGACCTCGCGGTGCTGCGGGTGAAGCCGGAGGCCGGCAAGCCCCTGAAGGCCGTACCCTTCGGCGATTCCGAAAAGATGCGGCCCGGCGACTGGGTCATCGCCATCGGCAACCCGTTCGGTCTCGGCGGTTCGGTTTCGGCCGGCATCGTCTCGGCGCGTGGCCGCAACATCGAGTCGGGCCCGTACGACAATTACATCCAGACCGACGCGGCCATCAACAAGGGCAATTCCGGCGGCCCCCTGTTCAACATGAATGGCGAGGTCATCGGCATCAACACCGCCATCCTGTCGCCCACCGGTGGCTCGGTGGGCATCGGCTTCGCCGTGCCCTCCAACAGCGCCTCTCAGGTGATCGACCAGCTGCGCGAGTTCGGCGAGGTCCGGCGCGGCTGGCTCGGGGTGCGCATTCAGAACGTGGACGACACCACGGCCGAGGCCCTCGACATGAAGGACGGCGTCAAGGGCGCGTTGGTGGCCGGCGTCGACGAGAAGGGACCCGCCAAGACAGCGGGCCTCGAGATCGGGGACGTCATCGTCAAGTTCAACGGCACGGCGGTGAAGTCGTCGAGCGACCTGCCACGCATCGTCGCCTCGACACCGGTGGGTAAGACCGTCGAGGTCCTCGTCATCCGCAAGGGCGCCGAGACGACGAAGTCGGTCACCCTCGGCCGGCTCGAGGACACCGAGAAGCCGCAGCTCGCCAGCGTCAAGCAGCCGGAGCCCGAGAGCGCCGTGCGTCAGGCCCTCGGCCTGAACCTCTCGGGGATCACCGACGAGGCCCGCAAGCGCTTCAGCCTAAAGGACGGCCAGAAGGGTGTGCTCGTCACGCGCGTCGATCCGAACTCCACCGCGGCCGACAAGCAGATCAAGGCCGGCGAGGTCATCGTCGAGGTCGGTCAGGAGGCGGTGAGCTCGCCCGCCGATGTGACCAAGCGCGTCGATCAACTGAAGAAGGACGGTCGCAAATCCGTCCTGCTCCTGGTGGCCAGCGCCTCGGGCGAGGTGCGCTTCGTGGCGCTCGGCCTCGACTGATCTCCTGACGCAAAAACCGAGCCTCTGGAGCCGCCATCCGAAAGGGTGGCGGCTCCGTCGTTTCGGTCAGACGACGAACTCGCTCGCGGAATAGCCCTGTAGGTAGAGGAGGGCGGTGAGGTCGCCGTGGTCGATCCGCACTTCCGCCGCTGCCGCCACCTTGGGCTTGGCCCGGAACGCCACCCCGAGCCCGGCCTCGCCGATCATGTCGAGGTCGTTGGCGCCGTCGCCGACGGCGAGGGTCTCGGACGGATCGAGGCCGAATCGGTCACGCAGGCTAACCAAGGTCGCGCGCTTCGTCTCCGCATCGACGATCGGCTCGATCACCTCACCCGTCAGGTGCCCATCGCGCACGCCGAGGGTGGTGGCATGCGCCTCGTCGAAGCCGATCCTCGCCGAGACCGGACCGGTGAACAGGGTGAACCCGCCCGAGATCAGGCAGGTGTGGGTGCCATGCGCCTTCATGGTTTGGACCAGGGTATGCCCACCCGGCGTCAGGGTGATGCGCTCGGCGATCAGGCGGTCGATCACCGCCACCGGTAGGTCGCGCAGGAGAGCGACGCGTTCGCGCAGGGCCGGGCCGAAGGCGATCTCGCCGCGCATCGCACGTTCGGTGATCGCGGCGACGCGCTCCTTCAGGCCGACCGTGTCGGCGAGTTCGTCGATGCATTCCTGTTCGATCATGGTCGAGTCCATGTCGGCCAGGAACAGACGTTTGCGGCGATGCGGTCCGGCGCTCAGCACCGCGACATCGATCGGCTCGGAGGCGAGCGCCGCGCGCAGGCGCTGCGCCAGGGCCGGCGCGTCCCCGGCGGCGCCGGGCACGAGCACCTCGGCAGCGACCTCGCCGTGCAGGATACGGGGCTGATGCTCGGTGCGCATCACGGCGCGGGTCTCGGCCAGCACCGCATCGGTGATGGCGGGGCGGCTCTCGTTTGCTATCAGGATCGCGACGAGGGTCATCCGGGAGCTTTCCACGCCAGTGCCGCCGGTCACGCAACGCACGCGCGCGCAGGCTCTGCCGGCGGCGATCCTCATCGCAGGGCCGACTGCCTCGGGCAAGTCGGGCCTCGCCCTGCAACTCGC
>NZ_JAQGKL010000295.1 GCF_028290105.1 Methylobacterium sp. | reverse complement strand
CGGTCCGGCCCCGCCCAGGCGGCCTGCGCGCTCATCGCCCGGTCGGCCAGCGCGAAGGCCCGCCCCAGGGCCGCCGCCTCCGCCGGACGACCGCGCCGGCGCCCGACCCAGAGATGGCTGTCTTGCGCCGCCACCCGCAGGGGCTCGCCCCGCGTAATCCCGAGTTGCACCAGCGGGTTGATCGGCCCCGCATGCAGCCAGTGCCCGCCGAGATCGACCGCGTGCCCGCGCAAGGGCACGGTGAGCAGCCGCCCGCCGACCCGGTCGCGCGCCTCCAGCACCGCCACCGAGACGCCGCGTGCGATGAGTCCCCGAGCCGCCGCGATTCCGGCGGCACCCGCCCCGACGACGATCACCTCGGGCTCCTGGGGCAGGGGCGCCAGGCGCGGCGCGATGCTCGGGCGCCAGCGTTCGTGTGCGGGGCGGGACGTCCTCATGGATGACGGTCTCGGTCCTGTCTCGGGGTGGGCGAGGGCCTAGCAGAGGACGCCGCGGGGGGACACCCGGGCAGGGTGCACCGGGCATCGACGCGGGCGCCCGAGCGTCCGCGGGACGCAACCGGAAACACTCCCGCCCTTGCGCCCGCGCGCGCGCATCACCAAAACCTGCCGGGGCACGGTGCGCGCGGGGGCGACGCAGGCCGGAGCGTCACGACCTGTCACGACCTGACGACATCGAGACCACAGGAGATCCGGCATGCTCTTCCAGGCCGCCTTCGCCGCCATCCGGCAGGTGTTCTCACCGCCTCTGCGCGCGATCCTGTGGAAGTCGCTCGGGCTCACGGTGGGCATCCTCGTCGTGGTCTGGTTCGGGCTGACGCGGGCGATCAACTGGTTCCTGTCGCAGCACCATCTCTCGGTGGACTACCCCTTCCTCGACACCCTGGCGGTGTTCTTCGCCGGCGCCGGGCTGTTCGTGGGGCTGGCCTACGTGATGCCGGCGGTGTCGATCCTGGTAGCCGGCTATTTTCTGGACGACGCGGCGGAGATCGTCGAGCGCACCGACTTCCCCAACGATCCCCCCGGCATCGCCCTGCCGCTGGGCACCGCGATGCTGTACGCGGTGCGCTTTGCCGGCTTAGCATTGCTCGTCAACCTCGTGGCGCTGATCCTGTTCTTCGTGCCGGGGGTGAATCTCGTCGCGTTCTTCGGGGCCAACGCCTACCTGCTGTCGCGGGAATATTTCGAGCTCGCCGCCGGGCGGTTCCGGCCGATGGCGGAGGCGGGCGACATGCGCCGGCACTACAGCGGCACGACCCTCACGGCGGGAATTCTGCTGGCGGGCCTGATGGTTGTGCCGGTCCTGAACCTGCTGACCCCGCTCTTCGGCATCGCCCTGATGGTGCATGTCCACAAGGGCCTGAGCCGGCGCACCCCCGTGGCGGGGCCCCAGCCCCAAGCCCGTCTGCGCTGACGATCGCGGCGCGACAGCGGGCCCCGAAAGTCACGCCGGCGGCCTCCCGTCGGCGCACGAACTGCTCTAGATACGCTGCAACAGGCGACAGACGACGCTGCAACAGGCGACGCGACCGGCCCCGATCCGCACCGCAACGGTTGCGCGTCGTGGCACGGGGCCGCCGGATCGAGACGTAAGGCGCGATGACCGGCTTCGAGACCCTCCCCCTGACCCGCCCCGCCGACCAGCTCGTCACCGTGTTCGGCGGGTCGGGCTTCCTCGGGCGGCACGTGGTGCGGGCGCTGGCCAAGCGCGGCTACCGGATCCGGGTGGCGGTGCGCCGGCCGGACCTCGCGCTGTTCCTGCAGCCGCTCGGCAAGGTCAACCAGATCGTCGCCGTGCAGGCGAACCTGCGCTACCCGGATTCCATCGCTCGGGCGGTCCACGGGGCCGACATTGTGGTCAACCTCGTGGGCATCCTGCAGGAGACCGGCAAGCAGAGCTTTTCGCAATTGCAGGCCGAGGGCGCCGGCGAGATCGCCCGTGCGGCGGCGGCCGTCGGCGCGCCCCTGGTCCACGTCTCGGCCATCGGGGCGGATGCGGACTCCCCCTCGCTCTACGCCCGCTCCAAGGCGCTCGGCGAGGCGAAGGTGGCCGAGGCCGGCGGCCCCCACGTGATCCTGCGCCCCTCGCTGGTCTTCGGCCCCGGCGACAGCTTCTTCAACCGCTTCGCGTCGCTGGCCCGGGCCCTGCCGGTGCTGCCGCTGGCGGGGGCGCAATCCCGCTTCCAGCCCGTCTACGTGGCCGACGTCGCCGAAGCCGTGGCCCGGGCCGTGGAGGGCCACGTGCCGGCGGGACGGGTCTACGAACTCGGCGGCCCCGAGGTCGAGACCCTCGACGCGCTGGTGCGCTACATGCTGAAGGTGACGCTGCGCAAGCGCGTGGTCCTCGGCCTGCCCCAGCCGGCGGCGATGCTCCAGGCCCGCGCCCTGGAGATCGTCGACACCCTGACCCTGGGCCTCCTGCCGGATTCGCTCAAACTCACCCGCGACCAGGTCACCCTGCTCCAGACCGACAACGTCGTCTCGGAGGCCGCCAAGGCCGAGGGCCGCACCCTGGAAGGCCTCGGCCTGCAGCCGACCGCCATGGAGGCGGTGGTGCCGGGCTACCTCTGGCGCTTCCGCAAGGCGGGCCAGTTCGCCAAGGTCCAGGAATTCGAGAGCGCGATCCCCGAGACCCTGGCCCCCAAGCCCTTCGTGCCGCGCAGCGGGAGTGGGCCGGCGCTTGGGCCGGATGCGAATGCCCCGAGCCGGATGGGGGTTCGGTGGGGCACGCGGGGGTGAGGTTTTTTACAGCAGCACCGGTTTGACCAGCTCGGTAAAATGTCAGAACCCGAAGTGTGTCATGCCCTAGCGTGTAAAGTTCTGAACTGATCAAGTGCTGTTTTTATCAAGAAATCATCGAACGCCAGCGAGATGATTAGCGGATAGTAGTGGTTATAATTTGCGGGCTGAGATTCCACTTTTCATTTAATCGAGCCACTCAGACTGCAAGCGCCGTTTTAGAGCAAACCTAGGTTGGATTCCCATGGGGGTGACTACTAACCCTAGCTAATGTTAGCAAATTCTGCTTTCTGTTGTTCCAAGATTGAGGAGATACTGAAGTATATCTATAGCGCTGCGTCCGTGCGATCCCAGAATCAAAGCCAGCTACGAGTGGCGGCAAACGCAATACCGAGTTTGCGATTGCCCTAGTGCAGACGCCGATGATGTGCGAATTGGCTCCTGAGTCCAACCTTACATTTACATCGCTATAATGATAATTATGGTCGTATCATATAAATTGGATCCGTAAGTTTTGAATCATGTATTCAGCTCCCCGATTTCGATCGGCGGCTGAACGGAACAACAATACCGGAGCCTTCAATTATCAGCGAAGAACGGCTCATTTCAGTTTTAAGCTGGACTACCTCGCTGCCTCTATCGGCAAACCATCCCGCCGGCAGATTGGTCAGGTTCTCAATATCGCCCGCCGCCATCGTGAACTCAACGGCAAGCAAATCAGCCTTCGTCCGCAGACCAGAACCGATGACGGCGTTCAGCGCGTCGGCCAAGTTCCGAGGTTCCGGAATTTCCCATTGTCGATCAAAGGGCTCCTCGCGATTCCAACCCTTGGCCGAGTACAGCTTATATAGGTCGATTGCGTGATCGGCTGTGATCATTTCGAGGTCGGACAAACGTCTGATCTGTGCCTTCACCGATACGCGCCAGCGTTCCTTTAGGGCAAGGAGCGCCGCAAGCGATGGCCGCCCCACCTCGTGTGGAAAGGTGGTTGATGGCATCAGGAATGCGCTGGCCAGGCGAAAGCCCTGCCTCTCAATCTCCTTGAGATCCTTCTTCAGGTCGTCCTTCGCAACTTCTCTATGGAGGACTGCATGGGCTAGCTCATGCGCTGCATCCATCTGCCGTCGGGCGAATGACATCTTATCAGTCGCCAGCAAGATATGGGGCCGGTCCTCCGCCTCGGACCAGCTACACAGACCATCGAGCTTCGCCGTCC
>NZ_JAQGKL010000238.1 GCF_028290105.1 Methylobacterium sp. | reverse complement strand
TGCGTGCGCAGACCGAGGCCGCGATCCTCGAGGCGGACGTGGTGCTGTTCGTCATCGACGCGCGCGCCGGCGTGCTGCCCGCCGATCAGCCCTTCGCCGACATGGTGCGCCGGGCCGGCTGCCCCGTTATCCTCATCGCCAACAAGGCGGAAGGGGGGGCTGGCATGTCGGGGGCCTACGAGGCGTTCTCCCTGGGGCTTGGCGATCCGATTCCGTTCTCGGCCGAGCACGGCGAGGGCATCGGCGAACTGCACGACGCGCTCATCGAGAACCTGCCGAAATCCGACGACGAGGACGAGGAATACGACGACGATCCGTCGAACCGCTCCCTCAAGGTCGCCATCGTCGGACGACCCAATGCCGGCAAGTCGACGCTGATCAACCGGATGCTCGGCGAGGAGCGGCTCCTCGTCGGCCCCGAGGCCGGCATCACGCGCGATTCGATCTCCCTCGACTGGGAATGGTACGGCCGCCGGATCAAGCTGCACGACACCGCCGGCATGCGCCGCAAGGCGCGCATCGACGACAAGCTCGAGAAGCTCGCCGTGTCCGACGGCCTCCGCGCCGTGCGCTTCGCGGAAGTCGTGGTGGTGCTCCTCGACGCCACGATCCCGTTCGAGAAACAGGACCTGACCATCGTCGACCTGATCGAGAGCGAGGGCCGCGCCCTCGTCATCGGCCTGAACAAGTGGGACCTCGTCGCCGATCAGAACGGCCTTCTGAAGAAGCTGCGCGAGGATTGCACGCGCCTGCTGCCGCAGGTGCGCGGCGTCTCCGTGGTGCCGCTCTCGGGGCTGGCCGGCGAGGGCATCGACAAGCTGATGCAGGCGGTCACGAGCGCCGAGGAGATCTGGAGCACCCGCATCTCCACCTCGCGCATCAACGACTGGCTGAGCGAGGCGACGCAGCGCAACCCGCCGCCGGCGGTGTCGGGGCGCCGCATCAAGATCCGCTACGCCACGCAGGTGAAGAGCCGCCCGCCGCACTTCGCCCTGTTCGGGAACCAGCTCGACGGCCTGCCGAAATCCTACACACGCTACCTCGTCAACGGTCTGCGCCAGTCCTTCGAGTTGCCGGGCACGCCGATCCGGCTCTCGCTGCGGACCTCGAAGAACCCGTTCGACAAGGAAAACCGGGGCTGAACCCTTCGGCTCATGCCGAGCCGCTGGTCGTCGCGGCCAGCCAGTCCACCACCGCGTCGACGGCCCGACGACCCGACGTATCGCCATCGCGGCCAGCCTCGTAGGTCGCGATCTGGCATGCGGCGCTGGTGCCGTGTTCGACGATACGGCGCGCCTGCGCCACCTCCGCTTCGCAGCCGAGCGCCTCCGCGTCCTCGGCGATGAGCGAGAGCAGGTTTTCCAGCGCCCGTCCGAAGGGCAGGGCTTCCTCGCTCGCCTCGTCGATTAGTTCCGCCTCCGTCCCGCCGCGCTGGGCCCGCCAGAGGTTTTCCTGCGCCAGCGCCCGGGAGACGCCGTCGAGACCGGCGTTCAGGTCGGGAAGGCGAGACACGAGCCGAACCAGGCACCGATAGAGTGCTGCGATGGTCAGCGCATCCTCAAGACGGGTGCAGGAATCGGCGATTCGCAATTCGAGCGTCGGGAACTTGATCGAGGGACGCAGCGACCACCACAGGAAGCTCGCGTCCTGGATCGACCCGGCCCGGGTCATGATGCGCACGTAGCGCTCGTAGGCCGCTGGATCGGCGAAGATCTCGGGGAGGCCGGTTCGCGGCAACTCGCCGAAGGCGCTGAGGCGATAGGCGCTGAGACCAGTGGGCTTGCCTTGCCAGAACGGAGAGGACGCCGAGAGTGCCAGCAGGATCGGCTGGTAGGGCAGGAGCCGGTTCATCAGGTCGACGCGCCGGCCGGGGTCCGGCACCTCGACGTGGACGTGCATGCCGCAGATCAGGCTGCGGCGCCCGACGAGACCCACATCGCGCAGGATGCTGCGGTAGCGGTCGCCCTTCGTCGGCGATTGTTGCGCCCAATCCGCCACCGGATGCGTGCCTGCGGCAAAGACCAGCAACCCGTGTTCCCCTCCGAGCCTGGCCAACGCCGCGCGCTGCTGGGACAGCACATCCCGTGCCTGCGCGAAATTGGTCGAGGGCGGTGTGCAGACCTCGACCTGGCACTCGAGCAGTTCGCGCCCGATCTCGGGCAGCTCCTCGCCGGCCTGGTCGTGGAAAGCCTTGACCGAGCGGCGAGGGGTCCCGCGCGTCTCGGCATCGGCCAGGAAGTATTCCTCCTCGATGCCGAAGCTGTAGGGTGCTGAGGTCATCGGAAGCCTTGCCGGTGAGAGCTTTGCCGGTTGCGTGCTCCCTTCAACACTCCAGGGCGCGGTTTGTGCCCTCAGGTCCGCAGGGGGCCACCGACGAGCCAGGCCGGGTCGAACCAGCGGTCGGCCTCGCCGTCGTAGGGCAGGCGGGTGATGTCCCAGTGCTGGATGTACTTGGCGTAGACGTTCCAGACAGTGATGCCGCCGCCGACGAAGATGCGCCGGCCGGGATAGCGCGCGAGTACGGCTTCCGGGTCCTCATGGCTCCGGATGACGTCGATGGTGCGGTCCTTGAACGCGAAGTCGGGGACCGACGCGATGGTCTTCGGCCCCGCGATCAGGACGTGGCCCATGGTGACGGCGAAGAAACGCGTCACGTCTTCCACGAAGAGCGGATCAGTGTTGCCCTCCCATGGGAGATGACCGTTCAGGCCGAGCTGTCCGCGAAGGCCGATGGCGCAGATGCAGCGAACGTCGATCATGTGGCTCTCATGAAGGGGCGAACGGGATCGCCGGTGCGGGTGTCAGCTCGCCATCTGCGGCGTCAGCACGCGATCGCTTGGAAAATCGTAGATCTTGCCCGTTTCGTCAAAGTCCGGGCGCGCGAGGCGCACGAAGTGCGGCGCGAGGTCCTCGGGCGTCTTCAGCGTGGTTTCGTCTTCGCCCGGCATCGCGGCCTTGCGCATGGAGGTGCGCAAGGGGCCAGGGTTGAGCAGCATAGCCCGCACGTTGGTCGTCGCAGTTTCGGCGGCGTAGGTGCGGACCAGCGCGTCGAGGGCCGCCTTCGAGACGGAGTAAGGCCCCCAATAGGCCTTGCATTTCTGCGCCGCGCCCGAGGTCACGAAGATGGCGCGGCCCGCGTCCGACATCCGCAGCAGCGGATCGAGCGAGCGGATCAGGCGGTAATTCGCGGTGACGTTGATCTCCATCACCTGCGCCCAGGTCTTGGGCGTCACATGCCCGATCGGCGTGAGGTTGCCGAGGATGCCGGCATTGCCGACCAAGATGTCGAGGCGCTTCCAGCGCTCGTGGATGCCCGCACCCAGGCGGTCGATGGCATCGTAATCCGTGAGGTCGAGCGGGACGAGCGTGGCGCTCGCACCGACCTGCCGGATCGCGTCGTCGAGTTCTTCCAACCCACCTTGCGTGCGCGCCACGGCGATGATGTGCGCGCCCGCCTCCGCCAGGGCGAGTGCGGCGGCGCGGCCGATACCGCGCGAGGCACCGGTGACGACGGCGAGGCGACCGGCCAGAGGCTTGTCGAAGGTGCTCATCGGCGGATCAATCGGCTTCCGCCAGCATGGCGAGGCGGCGCGGCCCCGCAATGGCGAGGTCGGTCAGGCCAGTCGGGTAGTCGCCGGTGAAGCAATGGTCGGTGTATTGCGGGTTGGTCGCGTCGCGGCGCTCCTCGCCCATCGCCTTGTAGAGGCCGTCGATGGAGAGGAAGGCCAGCGAATCGGCGCCGATGTAGCGGCGCATCCCCTCGAGATCGTGGGTGGCGGCGAGCAGCTTCTCGCGCTCCGGCGTGTCGATGCCGTAGAAATCCGGATAGGTGATCGGCGGCGAGGCGATGCGGAAGTGGACTTCCCTGGCGCCGGCCTCTCGCATCATGCGCACGATCTTCACCGACGTGGTGCCGCGTACGAGGCTGTCGTCCACGAGGACGATGCGCTTGCCCTCCACAACGGCGCGATTGGCCGAGTGTTTCATGCGCACGCCGAGTTCACGCACGGACTGGGTCGGCTGGATGAAGGTGCGCCCGACATAGTGGTTGCGGATGATGCCCATCTCGAAGGGCAGGCCGGTCTCCTGCGCGAAGCCCAGGGCGGCGGGAACGCCCGAATCCGGCACCGGGATCACCACGTCGGCGTCGGTCGCCGATTCGCGGGCGAGTTCATGGCCGATGTTCTTGCGGACCGCGTAGACGCTCTTGCCGTTCACGACCGAATCGGGTCGCGCAAAGTAAATGTACTCGAAGATGCACGGACGCATCTTCCGGGCGGGGGCGAACCGGATCGACTCGATGCCGTCTTCAGAGATCACCACGATCTCGCCGTTCTCGACGTCGCGAATGAACTTGGCACCGATGATGTCGAGGGCGCAGGTCTCGGAGGCCAGGATGTAGCGGCCGTCGAGTTCGCCGAGCACCAGGGGGCGGATGCCCATCGGGTCGCGGGCGCCGATGAGCTTCTTGTTGGTCAGCGCCACGATGGCATAGGCGCCCTCGATTTGGCGCAGGGCCTCGGTGAAGCGCTCGACGATGCGTGGCGCGCGTGATCGCGCGGCCAGATGCAGGATCACTTCGGTGTCGGAAGTCGATTGGGTGATGGCACCGTCGCGAACGAGGTCGCGGCGGATCGACAGGGCGTTGGTGAGGTTGCCGTTATGGGCGACCGCGAGACCGCCGCTGGCAAGCTCCGCGAAGAGCGGCTGGACGTTGCGCAGGATGGTTCCGCCGGTGGTGGAATAGCGGACATGGCCGATGGCGGCGGGGCCTTCGAGGTGCTCGATGGTCGAGCGGTCCGAAAACGAATCGCCGACGAGGCCGGGCCGGCGCTCGGAATGGAAGACGGCGCCGTCGAAGGAGACGATGCCCGCCGCCTCCTGGCCGCGATGCTGCAGGGCATGGAGCCCCAGCGCCACGATGGCGGAGGCGTCCGGATGGCCGAAGATGCCGAAGACGCCGCATTCCTCGCGCAGCGTATCGCCGTCGCGGTCGAGCCCGTCCACGACCTCGGCGGGGTGGCGGGCGCTCGACGTGCGTGCAGACATGATGATGTCGTTCCCTGCTTGGCCCCACGCGAGCCCCATCCGGGCACCGTCAGGCAAGCGTCATGTAATCGGCCTTCGCGCCGCCACCAAGCGGGCGGCGACGCAGATCAGCGTCGCGGAGCGGGCGTGGCTGGTGCTTCCGTGCGGCGCTGGGGCGGAATCTCACCCTCCGGCGGCTCCGCCGGATCGGCGGGCGCCTCGGTCTTCGGCTTCTTGAACTGCTTCAGGAGCCCTTCGGGATTCTCGGGCAATTGCGCCACCAGCGCCTCGCCGGACTTCTCCAGCATCGGGCGGCTACGCGCGTCCGACGCCCAGGGCGGCATCTTGCCCTGCACCAGCCAAGCCAGGAACACCCATGCGATCACGCAGATGAGGAAGCCGCGTCCAGCGCCGAACAGGAAGCCCAGCGACCGGTCGATGGCGCCGATGCGCGAATCGAGGATCATGTCCGACACCTTCACGGTGACGATGGACACCACGATCAGCATCACGAGGAAGATCACCGCGATCGAAGCGACCAGGGCGACCGTGGCGTTCGATACGTGCTGGCTGACGGTGGGCAGAAGCAGGGGATGGAATTTCCACGCCACGGCCGCGGCGGCCACCCAGGCGATGATGGCCAGGACTTCACGCGTCGCGCCGCGCACGGCGGCCAACAGCGCCGAGACCACGACGATACCCAGCACAACGAGATCGAGAATGGAGAACGGCATCTCTGGCGATTGTCACTTCATGGGGCGGAGGGGCGACGATCAGCAAATCGTGCGGCTTCCCGGCCGCCACCTCGTATATCCTGCGGAAACTCGGCCGTCACCCTGGCGTGAGCGCCGGTGGACCGAACTGCCGCCCTCAGTCGTCGTCACCGTAATCCGGCGGGTTGTTGCCGCGCCGCGCGCCAACACGGCGCGTGCCGCTGCTGGCAACGCCCGCGACCATATCGGCGATGTGGCGCAGCGCCTCCGTGGGAAGTGCGGTGTCGCCACCTTCGCCGCGCCCCTGCGGCGTGATCGCCTTGGCAAAGCCGAGCTTCAGCGCTTCCTTCAGGCGGGCCGGGGCCTGTGCGACGGGGCGGATGGCGCCCGACAGGCCGATCTCCCCGAAATAGACCGTCTCGGGCGGCAGCGTCGCGCCCGACAGCGAGGAGACGAGGGCGGCGGCGACCGCCAGGTCCGCGGCGGGTTCCGAGATGCGCAGGCCTCCGGCGACGTTGAGATAGACGTCGTGCGTGCCGAGCCGGATGCCGCCATGGGCTTCCAGCACCGCCAGCACCATCGAGAGGCGATTCGGGTCCCAGCCCACCACGGCGCGGCGCGGCATGCCGAGTGAGGATGGGGCGACCAGTGCCTGGATCTCGACGAGAAGCGGCCGCGTGCCTTCCATGCCGGCAAAGACCGCCGTGCCGGGGGCGGCATGGTCTCGTCCGGCCAGGAACAGCGCAGAGGGGTTTGGCACCTCGGCGAGCCCCATGTCGGTCATCTCGAACACGCCGATCTCGTCGGTGGGCCCGAACCGGTTCTTCACGGCGCGCAGGATGCGGAAATGGTGACCCTGGTCGCCCTCGAACGAGGCCACGGCATCGACCATGTGCTCGACGACGCGCGGGCCCGCGATCTGCCCGTCCTTCGTGACGTGGCCGACGAGGATCACGGCGGTGCCGGTGGTCTTAGCGAAGCGAATCAGGGTCTGGGCCGAGCCTCGCACCTGCGTGACCGTGCCGGGCGCCGATTCGACGGTTTCCGTCCACATGGTCTGGATCGAATCGATGATCGCCAGTGCCGGGGGCCGTCCCTGCGACAGGGTCTCGACGATGTCCTCGACATTCGTCTCGGCCGCGAGTTCGACGGCGGCCGAGGTCAGGCCCAGGCGCTCGGCGCGCAGGCGCACCTGCGCCACCGCCTCCTCCCCCGAGATGTAGACGACCCGTTCGCCGGTGCGCGCCATGGCGGCCGAGGCCTGCATCAGCAGCGTCGACTTTCCGATGCCGGGGTCGCCGCCGATGAGGATCACCGAACCGCGCACGAAGCCGCCGCCGGTGACCCGATCGAGTTCGTTGATACCGGACGGGATGCGAGGCGCTTCCTTGACCTCGCCGGTGAGGCCCTCCAGCGCGAACACGCGTCCCCGGGCCCGGCTCGGCCGGGTCTTGACCGGTCCCGCCTGCGGACCGGTGGCGCCGGTTTCCTCGACGATCGTGTTCCAGCCGTTGCAGGCCTCGCACCGCCCGCGCCAGCGATTGTAGACCGCCCCGCAGGACTGGCAGACGAAGGTCTGTTGGAGCTTGGCCATCGCGAACCCGCCAGAGCGCTTGCACCAGAAGCGGAAGCCGGTTCGGCTTCAGAGCGCGCGCCAAAACAAAAACTCGAAATCGGCCTCGGTCGCAGGACGATCGGGGACGGTCCTCGAGGGATGCCGCCCGATCGTCCCTGGATCAGGCCGGGATCAGGCGTCGTGTCCTGTCACATAATGGCGAACATAGCGAGAACCTAGACCCGTCAGGATCTCGTACCCGATGGTGCCGGCGGCACGTCCGACGGTGTCGACGTCGAGGCCGTCTCCGATCAGGGTCGCGCGTCCGCCCCGTGCCGCCTCCGGCGCGTCGGTCACGTCGAGGATGATGAGATCCATGGAGATCAATCCGAGGATCGGGCAGCGTACGCCGCCGACGAGGGCCGCGCCCCGTCCGCTCGCTGCGCGCGGGTAGCCGTCCGCATAGCCCATGGACAGGGTCGCCAGCCGCCGGGGCTCGGCCGCGCGCCAGCGGCCGTTGTAGCCGCAGGTTTCGCCGGCGGCTACCTCGCGCACCTGCGCGATCTCAGCCTCCAGCCGCAGCACTGGGCGCATCGGGTTCGGCTTCCACGGCGTCGGGTTGCCGCCGAACAGCGCGTAGCCCGGCCGCAGCAGGTCGTGGTGCGCGTCCGGTCCCAAAAAGATTCCCGAGGAATTGGCGAACGAACCCGGAATGCCGGGATAGGCCGAGCGGATCCTGGCGAAATCCGCCATCTGCCGGGCGTTGACGGGATCGCCCGACAATTCGGCGCTGACGAGGTGCGTCATCAGGAGGGCGATGCCTGCCCGCTCGACGATCGGATCGCCGGCCAGCGCCAGCGCCTCCGCCACCGACACGCCGAGGCGGTTCATCCCGGTATCGACGTGCAGCGCGGCCGGGTGCCTCTGCCCAGCCGTATCCGAGAGGTGCGCCCACTCGGCAAGCTCGTCCTGCCCGCCGAGAACCGGACGCAGATCATGAGCGATCAGCGTCGGGCCGAGCCCCGGAAGCAGCCCGTTGAGGATGTAGATCACCGCATCCGGCAGGATGGCGCGGGCCGCGAGCGCCTCGCTCAGGTGCGCGACGAAGAACGTCCGGCATCCCGCCGACCAGAGAGCCGGGGCGACATGGGCGAGGCCGCAACCATAGCCATCCGCCTTGACGACGGCGGCGCAGCGTCCGCCCGGCGCCTCGGCGGCGAGGCGGCGCCAATTCTCCGCGACGGCCGCGAGATCGATGGTGAGGCGGGCGCCGTGGGTGGGCTCGTGAATCGCGTCCATCCTTGAATGTAGGCCGGTGAAGCCCCGGTTACATATGCGGCTCGGGCATCCGGTCCGACTGCGCGAGGTTCGAGAAGCGCGTGACGTTGGCGTCGAACTGCAACTCCACGGTACCGGTCGGTCCGTGGCGCTGCTTGCCCAGGATGACCTCGGCCTTGCCGTGGACGCGGTTCATCTCGGCTTCCCAGGCAAAGAACTCCTCGGTGCCCTCGCGGGGCTTCTTGTTGTTGACGTAGTATTCCTCGCGGAACACGAACATCACGACGTCGGCGTCCTGCTCGATCGAGCCCGATTCGCGCAGATCCGAGAGCTGGGGCCGCTTGTCCTCGCGGTTCTCGACCTGACGCGAGAGCTGCGACAGGGCGATGATCGGCACTGCGAGTTCCTTGGCCAGCGCCTTCATGCCGGTGGTGATCTCGGTCATTTCCTGCACCCGATTGTCGCTGCGCTTGCCCGAGCCCGAAAGCAGTTGCAGGTAATCGACGATGAGGAGGTCGAGGCCCTTCTGGCGCTTCAGGCGTCGGGCACGTGCGGCGAGCTGCGCGATGGAGATGCCGCCGGTCTGGTCGATGTAGAACGGGATCGACTGCATCTCGCGCGCGGCTTCCGAGATGCGCAGGAACTCCTGGTCCTGGATGTCGCCACGGCGGATCTTGTAGGAGGGCACGCCGGACTGCTCGGCGATGATGCGGGTGGCGAGCTGCTCGGCCGACATTTCCAGCGAGAAGAACCCGACGATGCCGCCGTTCTTG
>NZ_JAQGKL010000193.1 GCF_028290105.1 Methylobacterium sp. | reverse complement strand
AGCCGCCGGATGCGCGGCTCCGGCCCGCCCCGCAGCAGCAGGTGCGTCAGCGCCCAGACCAGGGCGTCGAGGCGGTCGGGCGAGGCGCCCGA
Organism: Methylobacterium sp.; assembly: GCF_028290105.1. Lineage (GTDB taxonomy): Bacteria > Pseudomonadota > Alphaproteobacteria > Rhizobiales > Beijerinckiaceae > Methylobacterium. The sequence continues at coordinate 6,662 of NZ_JAQGKL010000193.1, read as the reverse complement.
CGAGAGGCCGTCGGGGCCGAAATCACAGAGTTCGTCCTCCAGGGCCGGCAGGGCGCCGACATGATGGACGCGCCCCTGCGCGTAGAGCACCGAGACGGGCTCGGCCCGCAGGTACTTGCCGCGCGTGGCCCGCACCGCCGTCACCGGCACGCGGGCATCCACCTGGGCGAGCACGGCGGTGGCCATCTCGCCACCCTGGTTGACCTCGACCACGAGGCCATCGGCGTCGAGCCGATGGTAGAGCGCCAGCGCCGCCGCGGCCCAGGTTCCGGGGGCGGCGCGGGCCAGGGTCGCGTCGGCGAGCACGAAGGCGTGGCCGGCGGCATCGAGCCCGGCGGCCACGATCCCGCAGGCATCGGCGCCGGCCTTGGAGGAGGCCGGCGGATCGACCGCCACCACGATCCGGCGCAGGTCCTCCGGCGCGCGGGGCACGCGCCCGGCTTCCAGCACGGCGCGGGTCCAGAGGGCGTCGGCCCGCTCCTCGATGATCTCGCCGTCGAGTTCCTGGCGCCCGAGGCGGGTGCCGGCGTAGCGCCCCACCACCGCGTCGAGGAAGGCGGGCGCGAGGTTGGCGGCGTTGTCGGCGGTGCGCGCCCGGCTGACCACCGTGCGCGGGTCGGACAGGATCCGGCGCAGGAGCGGGATCGGCCGGGGCGTGGTGGTGACGAGGCCGCGCGGGCGTTGCCCGAGGCGCAGGCCGAACTGGATCATGTCGTAGGCGGCCTCCGCGTAGCGCCACTTGGCGACCTCGTCGGACCAGGCCGCTCCGAATTGCGGCCCGCGCAGGGAATCCGGCTCCTCCGCCGAGAAGGCGAGGCCGACCGCCCCGTTCTCCCATTCCAGGCGCCGGCGCGAGGGCGACCAGGCGGGCCGCCGCCCCGACAGCGCCAGGAGGCCGGACGGCCCGTCCACCATGACGTCGCGCACGTCCGCGAAGGTCTCGCCGACGAGCGCGATGCGGCCTACGGGCGCCATCGTGAAGGCCGGGTCGCCGAGCGCGAGGGCGCGCACCCATTCGGCCCCGGTGCGGGTCTTGCCGGCGCCGCGCCCGCCGATCACCGCCCAGGTGGTCCAGTGGTCGAGGGCCGGGCAGGGCGGCAGCTGGTCGTCGCGGGCCGTCAGGAGCCAGTCAGCGCCGAGCCCCCGGATCAGGTGCGGGGGCAGGCTCTCCAGGAATGCCGGCATCCGGCCGCTCCGTGCCGAACGCCTCAAGCCGTCGCGCGATCTCCGCGCGCAGGGCGGGCAGGTCGTGGTCGCGGGCGGCCGTGGCGTCGCCGTCGAACTCCGCGCCATCGCCCGCTCCCGTGTTCCGCCCGGCCTTCGTGGGGCGCTCGGGTTTGCCCCGCTCGTCCTGGTCCGCCTCGTCGAGGAGGCGCTTCAATCCGCCGAGGTCGCGCAGCACCCGGGCGCTGTCGAAGGCCTTCGGGTCGGCCGCGCCGTCGTCGGCGCTCAGCGCGGCGTCGAGGCGGACGATCTGCCGGGCGATCTGCAGGCGCAGGGCCGCCCGCAGGTGGCGCGGATCGGTGTCGGGCCCGCTCGCCACCGCCACCGCGCCGGACCGGCGTCCCTCCAGGCCGCAGCGGGTGAACAGCGCCTCCGCTCGGCGCCGGGGCACCCCCATGGCGAGCGCGAGGTCTCCGACGTCGAGCCAGGGCTGCGCGTAGAGGCGCGCCACCGCCGCGCGGCGTGCGGTGTTCCAGCGGGCGGGGTCGAACCCGGTGGCCGCCGTGGCGGCCGGCGGACGCCAGCCATGGCGCCGGTTCCAGGACCGGATGGTGGCGGGCAGGACACCGGTCTCCGCCGCGATGGCATTGATGGGACGGCGCGTCGTGCGCATCGCCGCCTCGACGGCGGCGCGGAGCGAGCCTGCGATGGGCACCCGGATCATCGCTGTCTCCGCCGCCACTCACACTTCTTGAGCGTGGGGTATCGATACCGCAGGAGCGTCGCGCTGTCAATCATAAATTCCTAAGATCGGATTTTAGTCAGGAGCGGCGTGGGCGACCGCAGCGAATTGGAAACCGCTTCGTGGTTTACTCCCGCGCGCTGCCCTGAACCCGAGACCTTTCCGATGAGCCTGGACGCGATCGAGATCCGCCGCCCGCCCCGGAATGCGCTGGTGCCGCGTGCCGGCTGGATCTCGAACCTGCTCGGGCGCCTCCAGCTCATCGCCGACCTGCAGGTGTTCACGGCCTCGCGGGACGCCAAGCGCTGGCTACGCCGCCAGCGCGGGGCGCTGCTCGAAGTCGGCTGCGGCGAGCAGCCCTACCGGCGATACGTGCCGCCGGCCTGCCGCTACACCGGCATCGACCGCGTCGAGGCGGGCGCGGACTTCCGGATGTCGGCGCTCGCCGACATTACCTACTACGCCGGTTCCACCTTCCCGGTGGCGTCGGGCGGCATGGACGCCCTGTTCCACACCGAGGTCCTGGAGCACGTGCTGGAGACGGGCGCGTTCCTCGACGAGTGCGCGCGGGTGCTGAGGCCGGGGGCCGAGATGTTCTTCACGGTGCCATTCCAGGCCCGCTACCACTTCAAGCCGCACGATTACTTCCGCTTCACCCCCGCCGCCCTGGCGCATCTCCTCTCCGAGCGCGGATTCACCGAGATCGCGGTGGCGCCGCGCGGCAACGACATCGCGGTCGCGGGCTACAAGGTGGCGGCGATCCCCTTCCGCTGGGCGTATGAGGGGCTCCTCGGAAAGGCCCTGTTCGCCGCAGCGATCCCGCTGACCGCGACGGCCCTGCTCGTCGCCCATGCGGCGATGGCGCTCCGGCTCGGCTCGGACGACGATTGCCTCGGCTACTCGGTGACGGCGCGCAGGGCGCCTGACCCGCTAGCCTGAACGCGCGCAGGCTCGCTCACGCTTCGGCGAGCGCGTCCGCCCTCTGGGGGGCCTGCGCCAGGGGAGTCCGGCGCGTCGCCTCCGGGGCCGGCGCGCTGCGCCCGGCCCTCCGGGGCGGGGCATAGCGGGCGACCTTGCGGGCCGCGACGGCGAACAGGGCCGCGAGCGCCAGGAGCGTCGCGTCGAACCAGACGAAGCGGGCCTCGCCCTCGAGCAGCCCGGCCCAATCGTGATCCACCCGGGCGATGTCGGCGCCGACCACCGCGAGGTAGAGGCCGGCGGTCACGCTCAAGGCCACCCGCCAGGCCCGGCGCTGCGGGCCCGCAAGGGCTGCCAGGGTCACGAGGGCCCAGACGCCGAAGAAGGCCGCGATCTCCCAATCGGCGCGCTGGCCGAGATCGACGGGCAGGAGCCGGTTGGCCAGGAAATAGGCCGCGATCGCCCCGGGCAGGCCCGCGACCGCGCCGATGTTCAGGGCCTGGACGAGGCGCAGGCCGAGGAAGCTGCGCTCGCCCAGCTTCGGCAGGCGCGCCACCGACCAGAGCACGAGGCCGGTCGCCACCATGGCGGAGCCCATCAGGCCGCAGACGAAGAACAGGATGCGCAGGGCCGGCCCGGCGAAATGCGCCTCGTGCAGGCCGACCATCGTCGTGAAGGTCCGGGTCGCCGGCTTGAGGCCGCCCTGGCGCACCTCGCGCACCGCACCCGTCACTCCGTCGAAGGCGACCTGCGGGTGCGCGTGCGAGAGCCCGTGCGGCTCCTCGAACACCGCCACCACCGTGGCGTTGGCGTCGCGGGGGTTGAGAACCGAGAGCCGCTCCAGCGGCTCGGGCACCCGCGCCATGGCCTCCCGCACCATCGGGCCGATGGGGGACAGCGTGCCGGGCCGCCCCGCGGGCGGGCGGGGCGCCGTGGTCTGGCCGCTCTCGGCATAGAAGGCCGGTGCCTCGCCCTTGTACGCCGTGGTCACCCCCCAGGGCATGTACATCAGCGCGAGGGTGACGATGCCCGTGTAGGTGATCATGAGGTGGAAGGGCAGGGCGAGCACGCCGGTGACGTTGTGCGCGTCGAGCCAAGCCCGCTGCGCCGCCTTGTCCCGCCGGAAGGTGAAGAAGTCCGAAAAAATGCGCCGGTGCGTGACGATGCCGGAGATCAGCGCCACCAGCATGATCATGGCGCAGATGCCGACGATCCAGCGGCCCCAGAGCGGGGCCATGTGCAGTTCGAAGTGGAAGCGGTAGAGAAAGTCGCCGCCTCGCGTGTCGCGGATCGCGGCGGGTTCGCCGGTCGCGGGATCGAGCCGCGCCTGGCCCGGGGGCGTGCCCGGCCGGGTCCGCCAGAACAGGTCGATGACCGGCTGGTCCGGCTGCGGCAGGCCGATGAACCAGCTCCGCGCGCCGCCCGCATGGGCGTCGAGATGCGCGATGCCGAGTTCGGCGGCCCGCGCCATCGCGTCGGGCGAGAACGGCGCCGCCTGTCGCAGTTCCGGCCGCATCCAGCGCGAGATGTCGGCCCGGTAATAGCTCGCCGTGCCGGTGACGAAGACCGCGAGCAGCACCCAGCCGACGACGAGCCCGGACCAGGTGTGGAGCCAGGCCATGGCCTGGCGGAAGGTCGTCCCCATGCGTGCTCCGGTCGAAGTCGTTTCGCGTGATGCGGAAAAGGCCGGGCCTTGGGCGCTACCAGCGGTAGCGCAGGGTCGCGTAGACGGTGCGGGGCAGGCCGAAGTAACAGCCAGAATAGCCGAAGCAGCCGGTGACATATTTTTCGTCGAGTAGGTTCTGGGCGTTGATCTGCATCGTGAAGCCCTGGAGCGTCGGGTTAATATATTTCAGGTCGTAGGAGGCAACGGCGTCGAGAAGCACGTTCTCCGGAACCTTGAAGGTGTTGGCCGGATCCCCCCAGGAGGTCCCGAGATAGCGCACGCCACCGCCGAGCCCGAGGCCGATGAGTGGGCCCTCGGTGAAGCGGTAATCCACGAATACCGAGGCGGTGGTGTCGGGCACCTGCACCGGGTGTAGGCCGACGAGCGACACTTGTGCGCCGGTCACGGCGTTTCGGGTGAAACTCCGGTCGGCGGTGTTGCGGATATCGAGAAGCGAGAAGCCGCCAATCAACGTGAGGTTATCATTGAGGTTCGCCCGCGCTTCCAACTCGATGCCCTGTACGCCGACTTCGCCGGTTTGGAGGACGTAGCCGGAATTGGCGGGGTCGGGGTTCGTCGCGTTCGAGCGCCGAATGTCGAAAGCGGCGGCCGTGAGCAGTATCTCGGTGCCGGGCGGCTGGTACTTGATACCGGCCTCGTACTGATTGCTTGCGATCGGATCGGGGATGCGTCCGGCCGAGCCGAAAGCGGTGTCGAAGATCCGGCCGTTGACGATAGGCTCGAACGCTTCGCTGTAGGAGACGTAAGGGGCGATACCGTTGTCGAACAGGTAGAGGAGGCTCGCGCGGCCGGTGAACGCATCGGCGGGCACGTCTTGGTTCGCCACGACGCCGGTGGTCAGGCTTCGGGTCGGGCCGGACTGGCGGGCGGAGTCGTAGCGGCCGCCGAGGGTGAGGACGAGGCGGTCGAACTTGATCTGGTCCTGCAGGTAAACGCCCGTCTGCTCGGCGGTGATGCGCGCGGCCGACGTGAAGGCCGGAAAGGCGATGTTCGTGTCGTAGTTCGGCGCCAGGGCGTTCAGGCTGATCGTCCGAGGGAACGGCCCCGACAGGGTCCGGGTCTCGAAATTCCGGTAATCGACGCCCACGAGCGCAGTGTGGGAGAAGATGCCGGTGTCGAAGGTCGCGACAGCGTTATTGTCGATAGTGAAGGCATCGATGCCGACGCGGGTACCGCCCACCGAGCGGCCGATCAGTGGTCCGCTGGCGGATATGGTGTTGACCGTGTCGTCGAGGGTCGTGAAGACGCTGCGATAATCGCCCTCGGTATGCAGGAAGCGGGCGGCGGAGTGGAAGCGTAGATTATCGCTGAACCGGTGGTCGAAGATGTAGCTTACCGAGGCCTGGGTCCGATCCGAACGCTCAATGTTCCGGTCGCCGTCGTAGAAGTCGACCGGCAGGCGGCCGATGATACCGTTGCCGAAATTGCGGGCGAACACCGAGCCTACCGCCGGGACACCTCCGTAGAAACCTGAGAACGGATCGCGCTGGTAGTTGCCGATAACTGTCAGCGAGGTATCGGCCGAGGGCCGCCAAGTGACGCTTGGGTTGATGAAGAAGCGCTCGACCTGGGTCGTGACGGCAGGGCCGTCACCCTTCCAGCCGAGCCCGATCACACGGTAGGCGAACTGGTCGGCGAGCGGTCCGGCTTCGGCGGAGATCGGGCCGCCTATATCGAAGCCGCCGCGCACCTCGTTGAAGCCGCCGCCCTGGACGAAAAGCTCGCCATGCTGAGCAAACCGCGGGACCTTCGACACGAAGTTGATGATGCCGCCTGGGCCCGACTGCCCGTAAAGCACCGAGGCCGGCCCTTTGATGACGTCGATCCGCTCCACCCGAAAGGGATCGACCGTGGGCGAGGCATCGCGGCTGCCCGGCAGGGCGAGGCCGTCGAGGAAGAGTGGAGCCTGGAAACCGCGGATGAAGAATTGGTCGTTGCGGGTGGCGCCTGCCCCGCCGCGCTGCTCGGTGGTCACGCTCGGGGAGTAGCGCAGGGCTTGGTTGAGTGTCAGCGCGTTCTGGTCGTCGATCTGCTGGCGCCCGATCACCGAGATCGATTGGGCGGTCTCCAGGATCGGCGTGTCGGTCTTGGTGGCCACGCGGCTCTGCGTGGCGACGTAGCCCCGGACGGGGCCGACGGCCCCGCCGGGCT
>NZ_JAQGKL010000113.1 GCF_028290105.1 Methylobacterium sp. | reverse complement strand
AGCGGGATGTTGTCGTGCTTCTTCCAGGGCTGCTCCATCTCCTTGGTGCGCAGCATGCCCAGTGCCCGGGCGATGCGCTTGCGCGTGGAGTGGGGCATGATCACCTCGTCGATGTAGCCGCGCTCGGCCGCCACGAAGGGCGAGAGGAAGCGGTCCTCGTACTCGGCGGTGCGCTCGGCGATCTTCTCCGCATCGCCGATCTCACTCCGAAAAATGATCTCGACGGCGCCCTTGGCGCCCATCACGGCGATCTGCGCGGTGGGCCAGGCGTAGTTGAGGTCGGCGCCCACATGCTTCGATGCCATCACGTCGTAGGCGCCGCCGAAGGCCTTGCGGGTGATGATGGTGACCAGCGGCACGGTGGCCTGGCTGTAGGCGAAGAGCAGCTTGGCGCCGTGCTTGATCAGGCCGCCGTATTCCTGCGCGGTGCCCGGCAGGAAGCCCGGCACGTCGACGAAGGTGACGATCGGGATCGAGAACGCGTCGCAGAAGCGCACGAAGCGGGCGGCCTTGCGCGAGGCGTCCGAATCCAGCACGCCGGCCAGAACCATCGGCTGGTTGGCGACGAAACCGACGGTGCGGCCCTCGATGCGGCCGAACCCCGTCATGATGTTGCGCGCGTAGGTCGCCTGGATCTCGAAGAAATCGCCCTCGTCGGCCACGCGGCGGATGAGTTCGCCCATGTCGTAGGGCTTGTTCGGATTGTCGGGGATCAGCGTGTCGAGGCTCATGTCGAGGCGCAAGGGATCGTCGAAGCTCTCGAGTTCCGGCACGCCGTCGATGTTGTTGGCGGGCAGGAAGTCGACGAGGCGACGGATCTGCAGGAGCGCCTCGACGTCGTTCTCGAACGAGCCGTCGGCGATGGAGGACTTGGTGGTGTGGACCTTGGCGCCGCCCAACTCCTCGGCGGTCACGACCTCGTTGGTCACGGTCTTCACCACGTCGGGGCCGGTGACGAACATGTAGCTCGTGTCGCGCACCATGAAGATGAAGTCGGTCATGGCCGGCGAGTAGACGTCGCCGCCCGCGCACGGGCCCATGATCACCGAGATCTGCGGGATGACGCCGGAGGCGGCGACGTTGCGGCGGAAGACCTCGCCGTAGCCGCCCAGCGCCGCGACACCCTCCTGGATGCGGGCGCCGCCGGCATCGAAGATGCCGATGATCGGCGCGCGCATCTTGAGCGCCATGTCCTGCACCTTGACGATCTTGGCGGCGTGCGACTCCGAGAGCGAGCCGCCGAACACCGTGAAGTCCTTGGAGAACAGGAAGACGGTGCGGCCGTTGATGGTGCCCCAGCCGGTGACGACGCCGTCGCCGGGGACCTTCTGCTTCTCCATCCCGAAATCGGTGGAGCGGTGCTGCACGAACATGTCGAATTCCTCGAACGACCCGTGGTCGAGGAGGAGTTCGATGCGCTCGCGCGCCGTCAGCTTGCCGCGCTTGTGCTGGGCGACGACGCGGTTCTCGCCGCCGCCGAGGCGGGCCTGGGCGCGCCGCTCTTCCAGCTTCTCGAGGATGTCCTTCATGCGCGGTGGGCCTTCAGGTTGGAGATGACGCCGCGCCCCGCATGGACCTAGTTTGCCCGAACCTTGGCGGTCGCGATTTGAACCGGCCTTAGCACGGGCCGCTTTCCGCGAAAATGGATTTAACGGCTGAGAGCGGCAAGGTGCGCGGCGGCCTCGAATTCCGCCTGCCGCAGGGCATGACGCGCCTCCGCCTCCGCGTCTCCGCCCCAGACGCTGGCTTGATAGGTCTCGTCCACATGCGCCGCCGCCCAGGCCTCGGCGGGGGAGAGCCGGCCCCGCAGCACGGCGAGGGCGAGGAGGAGCGAGCCCGTCAGGGTCGTCAGGGTGTGGAGCGCCGCCAGCCGGAACGGGCCTTCCGTTTCCTCGATGGCCCGGCGCAGGGCCGCCACCGAGGTGTCGGGCTGGGTCACGTGCATCACGCCCTGCCCGAGGATGAAGCGGGCACCGAGGGTCTCGCGCGCCCAGTCGAGCACGGGGTCCCAGGCCTCCGCCTGCGCCCGGACGAGGCGGTCGGGATCGCCGGCCCGGTAGGCCAGGAGATCGGTGCCCGCATAGGCCGAGAGGTCGTCCACCACCGCCGCGCGGCGCGGGGCCACCCCGTCGATGGCGGTGTTGGCAAGCCGCGTCAGCGGCATCTTGGCCGGGTCGATGACCGCCACCTGCGCACCCCACTCGGCCGCCACCGCCTCGGCCAGCGCCCGTGTCGGCAGGCTCAGCGGGTTGCGGGTGGGGGTGTTGGCGGGGCGTCCGTCGAGGGTCAGGCGGAAACCGTCTCCCTCTCCTTGCGCGGCGAGACCCGCCTCGGCGTAGAAGCGCTTCGGCAGCGCGGGCTTGCCCGGCCCACGGGCCGAGCGTGTCGGATCGGGGGGCGCCGCGCCCTCGGGCCCGCCCATCAGGTCGAATTTGGATTCGTCGCTCATGGCGGATCAGATAGGGCATCCGCCCGCGGGCTGCGAGGCGCGCGCTTCAGGTGGCCGGATGGGCCTGGGCGGTCTCGGGGAACAGCGCGCCGAGATCCGCCGCGCTCTCCACCACGATGGCGGCGCCCGCTCCGAAGAGCGCGCCGACCGGGTGGTAGCCCCAGGCGACCCCGATGGCGGCGACGCCCGCGCTCACCGCCATCGCCATGTCGTAGGTGGTGTCGCCGATCATCACCGTGGCGGCGGGGTCGGCGCCGCTCTCCGCCATGGCCTGGAGCAGCATGGCGGGGTCGGGCTTCGAGGGCGCGTCGTCGGCGCTCTGCGTGGTCGTGAACCAGCCCTCCCAGCCGTGGCTCTCGATCAGGCGGTCGACCCCGCGCCGGGCCTTGCCGGTGGCGATGCCGAGTCGCACGTCGTCGCGGGCATGCAGGCGGGCCAGCAGGTCGCCCATGCCGGGAAACAGCGGCTCCTCGTAGTTCGGATCGAGGCGCAGGATGTTGAAGGCGCGCTTGTAGCTCTCCGACAAGCCCTCGATCGGCCCGTCCTCGCCGACGAGGCGGCGGAACGCCTGGGGCAGGGAGAGCCCGACCACCGAGAGGGATTCCGTCCGGCTCGGGGCCGGCAGACCGTGCTCGGCGAAGGCCATGCCCTGCGCCGCCACGATGAGGTGCTGGCTGTCGACGAGGGTTCCGTCGACGTCGAAGACGATGAGCTTCACGGGAGCGCACCCGCGCTGCGGACCGCGCCTCTCACGGCTGGCGCGCCGGTGCTGGCTGGGGCTGGGCGGGCCGCGGCCGGTCGTAGCCGAGCTTGCAGCGCACGAGGAAGCGGCGCCGGGCCCCGCCCCGCAGGCCGCGCGCATGCGAGATGCGGTTGCAGGCGGCGAAGGAAGGCCGGCGGTTGCGGCCGACCTGCGCCGAGCCGCGTCCGCCGGCCGTGCCCGAGGCCTGGCCGGGGGCAGCGGGCCGCGCCGGCTGGCCCTGAGGCTGGGCGGCCGGGGCCGCTTGCTGCGGCGTCTGGGATTGCGGCTGGGGAAGGGCTTGAGAGGGGGGAAGGGCTTGTGACGCGGCTTGCGGCTGGCCCTGCGCCCGGGTCTGGGTCGGAGGGGCCGCCTGCGCCAGGGCCGGAGGGGTGAGCGACGCCCCCGTGGCAAGGACCGAGAGGGCGAGGAGCGCGAAGCCGATCGCGGGCGTCAGGAGCGTATCTCGATGCATCGTGGCGCGACGGTCCTTGACCGGCGGCGTGGCGCCGACCGGGGTCTATCGGGAAGGATAAGGCATGGCGGGCGCTTGCCAAGGTGCACCCGCCCCGCCCCTCCTCCGGCGAGGCCCCGTCCGGGCGCCAGGCGCGCGGACGGAACGCTCAGGCCTCGGGCGCCTCCACGATGGGATCGTAGCGGGACGCGTCGAATCCGAGCAGGTTCCAGCTCTGCGCCATATGCGGCGGAAGCGGGGCCGTGACGTCGACGGGCTGGCCGGTGCGCGGATGCGGGATCACGATTCGGCGCGCGAGCAGGTGCAGGCGGTTCTGGATGCCGCCGGGCAGCTCCCAGTTCTCGATGCTGAAGTATTTCGGGTCGCCGACGATCGGGTGCCCGATATGGGCGGCGTGCGCGCGCAGCTGGTGCGTGCGCCCGGTCACCGGCTTCAGCGAGAGCCAGGACAGCTTCTGGGCCGCGTTCTCGACCAGGGCGTAGTAGGTCAGCGCGTGGGCGGCGCCCTCGTCGCCGTGCTTGGCCACCCGCATGCGCGCATCCGCGTCGGTCGGCTCCTCCTTGGCGAGGTAGGTCGAGATGCGCCCCTGGGGCACGCGCGGCACCCCGGCGGTGAGCGCCCAATAGACCTTGCGGGCCGAGCGCGAGCGGAAGCTCTTGGCGAGCGTCGCGGCGGCCAGGCGCGTCTTGGCCACGATGAGGCAGCCGGCGGTGTCCTTGTCCAGGCGGTGGACGAGGCGCGGCTTCTGGCCGTCCTTGCCGGTCAGCGCCTCGAGCAGGCCGTCCACGTGCCGCACGGTGCCCGAGCCGCCTTGCACGGCGAGGCCGAAGGGCTTGTTGAGGATCATCATCTCGGCATCCTCGTAGAGGATGAGCGAGCGGATGAAGTCGGCGTCGGTGGCGTCGCGCCCGGCCGAGCGCGGGCGTTCGCCGAGCGCGTCGAGCTTCAGGGGCGGCACGCGCACGCTCATGCCCGGCTCCAGCCGGTCGTTGGGCTTGGCGCGCTTGCCGTCGACCCGGAGCTCGCCCTTGCGCACGATGCTCTGGACCCGGGTGAAGGGCAGCTGCGGGAAGCGCGTGGTCAGGAAGCGGTCGATCCGCATCCCCGCCTCGTCCTCCTCCACGGTCAGCGTCTGCACGCCGGAGGCGAGGGTCGCGGAGGCCGCCGCGCGCTGCTCGCGCCGGGTCGGGCCCTCGGGGCCGTCCCC
>NZ_JAQGKL010000077.1 GCF_028290105.1 Methylobacterium sp. | reverse complement strand
CGTTGGCGTGGCCCGTCAGCGCCAGGGTGACGCCCGCCGCCAACCAGGCGCCGAAGCTCTGGCCGGCGGTGCCGGACAGCTCGACCCGGATGGTGTCGTCCGGCAGGCCCTCGTGGCCGTAGGCCTTGGCGACCATACCCGAGAGCATGGCGCCGGCCGTGCGGTCCGAGTTCCGGATGACGTCCCGCACCACCACGGCTTCGCCGCCATCGAGGGCTGCGCGCGCGCCCGCGATCAGGCGCCGGTCGAGGACGTCGTCGATCGGGTGCTTCTGCTTCTCGGTGTGGCGGATCGCGACGTGCGCGGGCACCTCCGGGCGGTGGAACAGCTTTGAGAAGTCGAGGCCGCGCGCCTTCCAGTGGTTGATGACCTCCAGGGTGTCGAGATAGTCGGCCCGGCCGATGAGGTCCTCGAGCTTGGTGAAGCCCATCGCCGCCATCAGCTCGCGCAGCTCCTCCGCCACGAAGAAGAAGTAGTTGACCACGTGCTCGGGCGTGCCCTTGAAGCGCTTGCGCAGGACGGGGTCCTGCGTCGCCACCCCCACCGGGCAGGTGTTGAGGTGGCACTTGCGCATCATGATGCAGCCGGCCGCGATCAGCGGCGCGGTGGAGAAGCCGAACTGGTCGGCCCCGAGCAGTGCCGCGACCAGAACGTCGCGCCCCGTGCGGATGCCGCCATCGGCCTGGAGCACAACACGTCCGCGCAGGTGGCTCAGCACCAGGGTCTGCTGGGTCTCGGCGAGACCCGTCTCCCAGGGGCCACCCGCGTGCTTGATCGAGGTCAGCGGCGCCGCACCGGTGCCGCCGTCGAACCCGGAGATCGTGATGTGGTCGGCCCGGGCCTTGGCGACGCCGGTGGCCACCGTGCCGACACCGACTTCGGAAACGAGCTTCACGGAGACGTCGGCGGACGGGTTCACGTTCTTCAGGTCGAAGATCAGCTGGGCGAGATCCTCGATCGAGTAGATGTCGTGGTGCGGCGGCGGCGAAATCAGGCCGACGCCCGGTGTCGCGTAGCGGACCTTGGCGATCTTGGCATCGACCTTGTGGCCGGGCAGCTGGCCGCCTTCGCCGGGCTTGGCACCCTGCGCGACCTTGATCTGCATCATGTCGGCGTTGACGAGGTACTCGGTCGTCACGCCGAAGCGGCCGGAGGCGACCTGCTTGATCGCCGAGCGGCGCGAGCGCCCGTCGGCCATCGGCTTGAAGCGCTCGACCTCCTCGCCGCCCTCGCCCGAGTTCGAGCGGCCGCCGAACGAGTTCACCGCGATGGCGAGGGTCTCGTGCGCCTCCTTGGAGATGGAGCCGTAGGACATCGCGCCCGTGGCGAAGCGCTTGACGATGTCCACCGCCGGCTCGACCTGATCGATCTCGACCGGCGCACGGCCGAGCTCCGCCGCCTGCTTGATGCGGAACAGCCCCCGGATCGTCTTGAGGTGGTTCTCCTGCTCGTTCACCAGGCGGGCGTATTCGCGGTAGCGATCGGGCAGGCCGAGGCGCACCGCGTGCTGAAGCGTCGCGACGGAGTCGGGCGTCCAGGTGTGGCTCTCACCGCGCAGGCGGTAGGCGTACTCGCCGCCGACATCCAGGGAGGTGCGGTAGATCGGCGAATCGCCGAAGGCATCCGAATGGCGCCGCGCGGTCTCCTGCGCGACCTCGGCCATGCCGATGCCCTCGATGGTGGTGGCCGTGCCGAAGAAGTCGCGCGCCACGAAGGACGAGTTCAGGCCGATCGCGTCGAAGATCTGCGCGCCGCAATAGGACTGGTAGGTCGAGATGCCCATCTTGGACATGACCTTGAGCAGGCCCTTATCGATCGACTTGATGTAGCGGTAGACGATCTCGTCCGGCGTCAGGTCCGGCGGGAACTCGTCCTTCATCGCGATCAGCGTCTCGAAGGCGAGGTAGGGGTTGATCGCCTCCGCGCCGTAGCCGGCCAGACACGCGAAATGATGCACCTCGCGCGGCTCGCCCGATTCGACCACGAGGCCGACCGACGTGCGCAGCCCCTTGCGGATCAGGTAATTGTGCACGGACGCCGTCGCCAGCAGCGCCGGGATCGCGATGCGATCCGGGCCCACGCCGCGATCCGACAGGATGATGATGTTGTAGCCGCCGCGCACCGCGACCTCGGCCCGGTCGCAGAGTCGGTCGACCGCGCCCTCCATGGCCGCAGCGCCGGTCTCGGCCGGGAAGGTCATGTCGAGGGTCTTGGTGTCGAAGCGGTCCTCGAAATGCGAGATCGAGCGGATCTTCTCGAGATCGCCGTTGGTCAGGATCGGCTGGCGGACCTCGAGGCGCTTCTTGCGGGAGGCCCCTTCCATGTCGAGCAGGTTCGGGCGCGGGCCGATGAACGAGACGAGGCTCATCACGGCCTCCTCGCGAATCGGGTCGATCGGCGGGTTCGTGACCTGCGCGAAGTTCTGCTTGAAGTAGGAGTAGAGCGACTTCGGCTTGTCCGAGAGCGCCGAGAGCGGCGTGTCGGTGCCCATCGAACCGACGGCCTCCTGGCCGGTGACGGCCATCGGCGCCATCAGCAGCTTCAGGTCCTCCTGGCTGTAGCCGAAGGCCTGTTGGCGATCGAGGAGCGAGACATCGGAACGCGAGGCGCGCGGGATGACGGGCTTGAGGTCCTCGAGCACGATCTGGGTGTTCTTCACCCACTCGGCGTAGGGGTGGGCAGCCGCAAGTTCGCTCTTGATCTCCTCGTCGGAGACGATGCGGCCCTTTTCCAGATCGATGAGCAGCATGCGGCCGGGCTGCAGGCGCCAGGACTCGACGATCTTCTCGTCCGGGATCGGCAGCACGCCCATCTCGGAGGCGAGCACCACGAGGCCGTCATCGGTGACGAGGTAGCGGGCCGGGCGTAGGCCGTTGCGGTCGAGGGTCGCGCCGATCTGGCGTCCGTCGGTGAAGCAGACGGCGGCGGGGCCGTCCCACGGCTCCATCAGGGCGGCGTGGTACTCGTAGAACGCCTTGCGCTCCTCGTTCATGAGCGGGTTGCCCGCCCAGGCCTCGGGGATCAGCATCATCATCGCGTGGGCGAGCGAGTAGCCGCCCTGCACGAGGAATTCGAGGGCATTGTCGAAGCACGCGGTGTCGGACTGGCCCTCGTAGGAGATCGGCCAGAGCTTCGAGATGTCGTTGCCGAACAGCTCGGAATCCACGCTCGCCTGACGGGCCGCCATCCAGTTGACGTTGCCCCGCAGGGTGTTGATCTCGCCGTTATGCGCGACCATCCGGTAGGGATGCGACAGGCGCCAGGTCGGGAAGGTGTTGGTGGCGAAGCGCTGGTGCACGAGGGCCAGCCCCGAGACGAAGCGCTCGTCCTGCAGGTCGCGATAGTAGTCGCCGAGTTGGTCGACCAGCACCATGCCCTTGTAGACGATGGTCCGGGTCGAGAGCGACACCGGATAGTAGGTGCTCGCCCGCTCGTCCTTGAGCCCGTAGACCTTGTTGGAGATCACCTTGCGGGCGGTGAACAGGCGCCGCTCGAACGCGTCCTCGTCCGCGATGGTCGCGGGCCGGCCGATGAACACCTGGCGGTGGCAGGGCTCGGTCTCCTTGACCATGACGCCGAGGTCGCTGGGGTCCACCGGCACGTCGCGCCAGCCGAGGAAGGGCAGGCCCTCGTCGGCGAGCGCCTTCTCGACGATGTCCTCGACGAGGCTGCGCGCTTCCGTATCCTTCGGCATGAAGAACTGGCCGACGCCGTAATGGCCCGGCTCCGGCAGGGTGATCCCGAGCGCCTCGCACTCGGCCTTGAAGAAGGCGTGCGGGATCTGCACGAGAATGCCGCAGCCATCGCCCATCTTCGGGTCGGCGCCCACCGCGCCGCGATGGTCGAGGTTCTTGAGGATCTGCAGGCCCTGCTGGACGATGGCATGGGTGCGCCGGTCATGCATGTCGGCGACGAAGCCGACGCCGCAGGCGTCTCTCTCGCGGGCGGGATCGTAGAGCCCCTGCGCCTTGGGCAGGGCGCGGTCGCGCACGATCAGCGGCGCGCCGCCGTCGCGGGTGGCGGGAACCGACGCCTGAAGCGCCCCGAACTCAGCAGATGCGACCACGTCCACCATCTCTTGCCTCCGACCTACCCGCACAGCGAGCATGTTTCATGCCCGGAGCCCGAGGGGCGTCCGGGTTTCGCGTCTCTCGACGGCGTCGGCTCTGGGCGGGGTCTTCGGTCAGAAGCGCCCGCTTCTCGCGGGCTCGACGCCGGCTTGGTATCAAGCCGTGCGGGCCCGGATCGCCGTCGTGGCAACCGGCTTCGAATCTCGTTTGGTCGCCGGTAACGTCACCTGAGCGAGATCCTCGAAGCCATCCGGGCAGGCAACCTGCCGGGGAATGGGACAGCCTTGCTGTCCTACCGGAAGAAAGTGACAGATTTTAACCGCTCCAGCAAGGGCGTGCCATGACGCACGCGGCGGTTTTCAGGCCGTAACCATCCGCTTCGCCGAAGCAACGATGACGCAGGGACGGGCGGTCTTCGCGGCTGTGCAACCTCGAGGATGTCTGCCGTGAAAAAATTCCGCCGCGTCCGGCCCGCAATGTCGCCCCATTCGGACGCTTAACAGGTTCTTGCCGAGCACAAGCGGCATGCGGGGTTGCGAGACCCGGCGGATCGTGGACCGGGGGACCTGCGCCAACAGCAGGCCTCCGGATCGACCCTATCAATCCGGAATTCGAACCCGCGATCCGGCTTCGAACCCGATGGCCTCGTGTCCCAGGACGCCCATGCGTGCTTCCCGCTCACACCATGCCTTATCCGCGGGCTTCCTGGCGGGCTTTCTCGCCCTGTCGGCTTTCGGGACCGGCACGGCGCTCGCGCAATATGCCTATGAGCCCGACCTGCTCCTGCCGCCCCGCGCCATCGTCTGGCGATTGAACGACCGGGGCTTCACCGAACTTTCCCGTCCTCGCTTCGATGGACAAGCCTACATCGTCGAGGCCTCGAACCCCTACGGAGACAGGGTCCGCCTGTTCGTGGACGCCCGCGACGGCCGGATCGTCGGGCGCCAGCGCCTGGACGCCCCGCCGGAGCCGCCGGCGCGCCTCGTGCGCCGCGGCGCCCCGGGCTACGGCTGGACGGAGGAGGACGAGACGCCCCGCCGGCCGTTCCGCGAGGCGGAACGGATCGTCCCGCCCGCCGACATCCCCTTCCCCCAGAGCCAGCCCCGCCGGCCGCGCCCGGACCCGGTCGAGCGCCCGCACTTCGCTTCGCGACCCGAACTCGCCGCGAGACCCGAGCCGGCAATCCGCACCGCGCCGCTGTCGCGGACGGAGCCGGTCGATCGCAACCCGTCGGGCCTCAACCCCGACGCCCGGGGAGCCGAGACCAAACCGAAGGCGGAAGCCCCTCGGAAGGTCGTGCGCCTCAATCCGCCCCCGAAGCCGGCTGTGCCTTCGGCGACACCCGAGGCGCCCAAGCTGTCCGCCGTGCCGCCGGCCACGACGAAGACCGAGGCAAATCCGAGCGCAACAAGTGCCGCCGTGGCACCACCACCCGCGCAGGATGCGGCAGCTGCGAGCCCCAGCATGACGCCGGCCTCGGTGCAGCCACCGCCGACGGAGAAACCCGCAGCGCAGAACTGGAAGGACGTTCCGGCCGATGCCAAGCGTCCGGTCCGTGTGATCGGCGGCGCCACATTGGTCCCCGGCACCACGGCCAAGAGCGCGGACTGATCCCAGGCGCGACGGACTGCCTGACGTGAAGAAAGCCGCGCGGCGATCACCGCGCGGCTTTCTTCGTTTCGCGCAGGACGTTTCGGCGTGAAGGCCGCGCCTTCAGCCGGCGTCGCTGGCGCCGGCCCCCTGAAGGTGCGGGTCGCGGGTTCCCGCACGCACCGGGCTGTCGGCGTCCGGGCGCTCCCGGAGCGCGCGCAGAGCGAGCGGGTCGAGGCCGCTCTCGGGGGCGGGTCCGTACTCCTCGAGGGCGGCTCGCATCTTCGGCGTCCAGAAAGCCAGAATGTGCTTGTGGATGCCGGCCACCGCCTCGTCATCCGGATAGGACCGGAAGAACGTGGCGATCTGGTTCGCCATGCGGACGAGCCGGTCGTTGGACGAGAGGGCGCTCATGGAATCGGAACCCAGGTCGAGGGATGGGACCCGCGCCGTCAGGGACGCGCGGGCAGATCGAGGCGTTCGCGGCCGGTGAAGACCGTCAGGGTGTCGGAGCGGGCGATGGCGCACAGCGTCATGCCGTGAAGGCGCGCCCGGTCGATGGCCAGCGAGGTCGGGGCCGAGATCGCCACCAGCACGGTGGCCCCGAGACTCGCCGTCTTCTCCACCATCTCGAACGAGCAGCGACTCGTGATGACGACGAAGCCCGCCGCCGGGTCGGTACCGCGCCGGATCAGGGCACCGATCAGCTTGTCGAGCCCGTTGTGGCGTCCGACGTCCTCGCGCAAAGCCAGGAGCGACCCGTCGAGACCGGCCCAGGCGGCCGCGTGGACCGCTCGGGTTTCTGCGTTGAGTACCTGCGCGTCACCCATGGCCAGCAGCGCGCGCTGGATCGCGGGAATCGTGACCCGCCCAGCCCCGTGCAGCGGCGCATCGGCCTTGGGTAGCGAGGCGAGATCATCGATGCCACAGACGCCGCACCCGGTGCGCCCCGAAATCGCGCGCTTGCGGGCGAGATGCTCGCGCAGGCGCCCGGGTACGAGATCGACGAGCAGGCGCATGCCGCCCTCCGCGGCGTCGTGTTCGACCGCGACGGAGCGGATCTCGTCGGCCGTCGCGATGATGCCTTCCGTCAGGCTGAACCCGTAGGCGAAATCCACGAGATCGGCCGGCGTCGTCATCATCACGGCGTAGGGCACGTTGCCGTAGACGAGGTTGACCGGCATCTCGACGGCGAGGGGCCGGGTGCCGTCGCGCGGCGTCGGATCGTCATAGGCGACGACCAGGGTCGGAACGCGCCGGGCCGTCTCGGCCGGCGCGCCCGGGTTCAGAACGTCGTTGTCACTCGGCTGCATTCAGTCGGGTCGCAATCCGGGTCAGCGAGAAATCTTCCTCGAAGAACCGCGCCTGCCAGTCGGAGGGACGGTTCGTCCGCCGGACCTGCACCGCCGTGACCTTGTACTCGGGACAGTTGGTGGCCCAGTCCGAGTAGTCGGTGGTGATCACGTTGGCGCCGGTCTTGGCGTGGTGGAAGGTCGTATACACCACGCCGGGCTGCATGCGCTCGGAGACGATGGCCTTGAGGGCGATGTCGCCCGATCGGCTCTCCAACGCCACGAGATCGCCGTCGACGATCCCGCGTACCTCCGCGTCGAAGGGGTGGATCTCCAGCACGTCCTCCTCGTGCCAGCGCGAGTTCTCCGTGCGGCGCGTCTGCGCGCCGACATTGTACTGCGACAGGATTCGGCCGGTGGTCAGGATGAGCGGGAAGCGCGGCCCTGTGCGCTCTTCGGTGGGCACGTATTCGGTAATCATGAACTTGCCGAGGCCGCGCACGAATCGGTCCACATGCATCATCGGTGTCCCGAGCGGAGCAGCCTCGTTGCACGGCCATTGGATCGAACCGAGTTCGTCGAGCTTGGCGAAGCTCACGCCCGAGAAGCTCGGGGTCAGGGACGCGATTTCGTCCATGATCTCGCTCGGATGGGTGTAGTGCATCGGGTAGCCGAGCGCGTTGGAGAGCAGCATCGTACCCTCCCAGTCGCCGATGCCGGCGAGCGGCGGCATCACCTTGCGCACCCGGGAGATGCGGCGCTCGGCATTGGTGAAGGTCCCGTCCTTCTCCAGGAACGAGGCGCCCGGCAGGAAGACGTGGGCGTATTTCGCCGTTTCGTTCAGGAAGATGTCCTGGATGACGATGCACTCCATCCCCATCAGGCCGGCGGTGACGTGGTGCGTGTCGGGGTCCGACTGGGCGATGTCCTCGCCCTGGATGTACAGGCCCTTGAAGCCGCCATCGACGGCTTCATCCAGCATGTTGGTGATCCGCATGCCCGGATCCTTGTCGAGCGACACGCCCCAGAGCGCCTCGAAGGTCTCGCGGGTGGCATCGTCCGAAACGTGGCGGTAGCCCGGCAGCTCGTGCGGGAACGAGCCCATGTCGCAGGAGCCCTGCACGTTGTTCTGGCCGCGCAGCGGGTTCACGCCGGCGCCCAGCATGCCGATGTTACCGGTAGCCATCGCGATGTTGGCCATGCCCATGACCATGGTCGAGCCCTGGCTGTGCTCGGTGACGCCGAGTCCGTAGTAAATGCCGGCGGCCCCGCCCGTGGCGTAGAGGCGCGCGGCGGCGCGAAGCTCCGTCGGATCGACGCCGGTGTAGATCGCCTGCGCTTCCGGGGAGTGGCGCTCGTCGGCGACGAAGCGGGCCCAGGATTCGAAATCGGCCAGGTCGCAGCGCTCGCGCACATAGGCCTCGTCGATGAGGCCCTCCGTGACGATGACGTGCGCCATCGCGTTGATGAAGGCGACGTTGGAGCCGGGCTTCAGCGGCAGGTGGTGATCCGCCTTGATGTGGGGCGACTTCACCAGATCGATTTTTCGCGGATCGGCGACGATGAGCTTGGCGCCCTCACGCAGGCGCTTCTTCATGCGAGACCCGAAGACCGGATGGCCATCGGTCGGGTTGGCGCCTATGACCAGGATCACGTCGGAATGCGCCACGGAGGCGAAGTCCTGTGTGCCGGCCGAGGTGCCGAGCGTCGACATCAAACCGTAGCCGGTGGGCGAGTGGCAGACGCGGGCGCAGGTATCGACGTTGTTGTTGCCGAACGCCGCGCGGACCAGTTTCTGGACGAGGTACGCTTCCTCGTTGGTGCAGCGCGACGAGGTGATGCCGCCCACCGAATCCTTGCCGTACCTCGTCTGGATCCGCTTGAACTCGGAGGCCGCGCGGTCGATCGCAACCTCCCACGACACCTCCTGCCAAGGGTCCGTGATCTTGTCGCGGATCATCGGCTTGGTGATGCGGTCCTTGTGGGTGGCGTAACCGTAGGCGAAGCGGCCCTTGACGCAGGAATGACCTTCGTTGGCCTTACCGCCCTTGTAGGGCACCATGCGGACGATGCGCGTGCCCTGCATCTCGGCCTTGAAGGCGCAGCCGACGCCGCAATAGGCGCAAGTCGTGACCTCGGAATGGTCCGGCTGACCATGCGCGATGATCGACGTCTCGGTCAGCGTCGCGGTTGGGCAGGCCTGGACGCAGGCGCCGCAGGACACGCACTCGGAATCCATGAAGTTCGTCGGGCCGGCGGCCACACGGCTGTCGAATCCGCGCCCTTCGATGGTCAGCGCGAAGGTGCCTTGCACCTCCTCACAGGCGCGAACGCAGCGGTTGCAGACGATGCACTTGGCTGGGTCGTAGGTGAAGTACGGGTTCGAGGTGTCCTTCGGCAGGTACTGGTCCGAGGTCGGCTTGACGTGGTTGGCGCCGTCATAGCCATAGCGCACGTCGCGCAGGCCGACCGCGCCGGCCATGTCCTGCAACTCGCAATCGCCGTTGGCCGCGCAGGTCAGGCAGTCGAGAGGGTGGTCGGAAATGTAGAGCTCCATCACGCCTTTGCGGAGCTTGGCGAGCTTGTCCGTCTGGGTCGCGACCACCATGCCGTTCTCGGCGGGCGTGGTGCAGGAGGCGGGCGTGCCGCGCCGTCCCTCGATCTCGACGAGGCAGAGCCGGCAGGAGCCGAAAGCCTCCAGTGAATCCGTGGCGCAGAGCTTGGGGATCTGCGTCCCGGCCTGCATGGCGGCGGCCATCACGGAGGTGCCGGCAGGCACGCTCACGCGCATGCCGTCGATGGTCAGGGTGACGGTCTGGTCCGCGACGCGGATCGGGGTGCCGTAATCGATCTCTTTGATGAGGGCCATGGCTGCGCGCCTCCTACTCGGCGGCGACGGACACCGGCCCGCGCTGCTCGAAATCCTCGGGGAAATGGGTGATCGCGCTCATCACGGGCATCGGCGTCAGACCGCCCATGGCGCAGAGCGACCCGTCCGTCATCACGTCGCAGAGGTCGGCCACCACGGCGAGGTTTTCGGTGGGCCGGATGCCCGCGATCACCTTGTCCATGGTCTCGACGCCGCGCGTCGCGCCGATGCGGCAGGGGGTGCACTTGCCGCAGGATTCCGCCGCGCAGAACTCGAAGGCGAAGCGCGCCTGTTTCGCCATGTCCACGGTGTCGTCGAACACCACGATGCCGCCGTGCCCGACGAGGCCTTTCTGGGCCGCCATCGCCTCGTAATCGAGGGGCGTGTCGAGGAGGTGATCCGGGAAGTAGGCCCCGAGCGGCCCGCCCACCTGCACCGCGCGCACCGGACGCCCGCTCTGCGTGCCACCTCCGAAATCCTCGATGATCTCGCGCAGCGTGATGCCGAAGGCGTACTCGATCAGGCCGCCGTGCTGGATGTTGCCCGCAAGCTGGATCGCGAGGGTGCCGAGCGACCGGCCCATGCCGTATTCGGCATAAGCCTTGGCGCCGTGCTCCAGGATGTAGGGCACGGCCGTGAAGGTCAT